>NZ_POQQ01000047.1 GCF_002964575.1 Streptococcus suis
TTCAAGAACTTAGTCAAAGAGGAATTGACAAGTAAAGAGGGAGCCCGCATTTATGCCAAACGCAAGGTGGATGTCGAACCTGTATTTGGTAGGATGAAGGGTGTTTTTGGCGTACGCAGAGTCCATGTCAGAGGTCAAAAAGTGGTTGAAACCGAGATAGGCTTCCTCCTAATGAGCATGAATCTAACGAAATTGGCTAAGAAATTAGTCCAAGATAATAGAGATAAAAAGAAAAACACAGACAGTACGGCTGGATTTCATCAGAAGCAGCTCGAATCTATCTGTGTTTTTTAGTTATTGGCTAGTTTTTGCCCAGCCTCTTTTTTTGAATAAAAAAATATAAATTTCGCATAAAAATACAAAATTAGTATTGACAACTGTATAAAATTACTTTATACTAGACATATCTTTTGAAAAGAGGAAGAAAATATGGGGAAAATTGCTTTCAAAGCCCGATGATTCTTTAGAAAAAATGACATCGTTTTAATAAAAAATAAAAGAAATAAGAGGATACAAATATGAAAAAATTACTTACATTAGCAGCTACCTTGTTGGCAGGATTTACACTGGCAGCTTGTTCATCAACCAGCTCTTCATCAAGCCAATCAACACTTGAAAAAATCAAGGAAAAAGGAACCTTGGTTGTTGCGACCAGTCCTGACTATGCACCATTTGAATTCCAAACACTTGTAGATGGAAAAAATGAAGTGGTTGGTGCTGACATTATGCTAGCACAGAAAATTGCTGATGAACTAGGTGTGAAACTTGAAGTGTCATCAATGAGTTTTGATAACGTTTTGAACAGTGTCCAATCTGGCAAGGCTGACATTGCCATCGCAGGCCTATCTTACTCTGAAGAACGTGCCAAAGTCTTTGATTTCTCTGAAAGTTACTACCAAATTGCCGATGTCCTACTCGTTAAGAAAGAGAATGCTGAAACTATTTCAAGTGTAGACGCACTTTCAGGAAAATCTCTAGCAGTTCAAAAAGGTTCAACTCAAGAAACCTATGTCAAAGAAAAAATGGCAGATGCAAAAATTGTTTCCTTGACACAAATGGGTGAAGCAGTTAATGAATTGAAGACGGGTAAAGTAGAAGCAGTCTTGATGGATTCACCAGTTGCAGCAGGCTATGTTTCACAAAACAGCGACCTTGCCATTGCAGCAGTGGAATTTCCAACTATTGACGAGAACTCAAAAGTTATCGCCCTTCCAAAAGGAAGCACAGACCTAAAAACTGAAATTGACAAGGTCATCGCTCAAGTGAAAGCAAGTGGCGAATTTGATACCTTCCTTGAAAAAGCAGCAACCTATACAGCAGTTGAATAAATGAGACGAACAATCATCGGAAACGGTGATTGTTTTTGCATGTAAAAAGGGAGTGGGAAAGAACTCGACTGGTCTAAAAAAGAGTTCCCCTCACTTCCAAACAATAGGTTCGGGCTAAAATAGTCCACTGGACTATTTTAGTCCCACCCCCGTACAGCTCCAACTGTCTGGGAGACAGTTGGAGGTTGGAAATAAGGCGAACTCTGTTCGCAACAATAGTAAAGGTCAGATTTGGAGTGTAAAACACGAATTGCAGAAATTTGTTTCACAAATCCTATCTCCAACCTTTAACAGTCCACTGGACTGTTAAAGCCAATCAACCACTGCGCTGAGTTGTTGACACGAACTCTGAGTAGTGGAGCTGGGCTTGAGCCCAGCCTCTACATGATGTTATTTCACACGCTCTAGATAAAAACTAGTCAAACGTGGCACTGTAATTCTAGCGCCGTTTTCATCTGGGTAGAGGCTAAATGTTTCCATTGGAAGGACATTTGATGAGAAGACGAGTTTGTACTCGCTATCTGCTGGCAAATCCAGGTGGACATCAAACAATTCCTGATCATTAAAATTATGGATGGTCAAGATTTCCTGGTCATCACTCATTCGTGAAAAGGCATAGAGGCTAGCTTCGCTATCAATTTTCACCCACTTAAATCCCTTGTCGTAGGCCTGGTAATCATACTTCCAGAATGCATCATGCTCACGATAGAAAGTAGACAAGGTCTTCATCATCTGGTAAAAGCTAGAGTGGGTTGGATAGGCAAGCAAATTCCAATCCATTTCAGTGTATTCATGCCATTCACGGATGTGGCCCCATTCATTGCCCATAAAGAGTAATTTCTTACCTGGATGAGCAAAATAGAAGCTGTAGTAGACACGCGCCAAATGGAACTTATCTTCGTAATCTCCATTCATCTTATCAATGATAGACAGTTTTCCATGGACCACCTCATCGTGAGACAAGGGCAAGAGGAATTGCTCATTTTGGTTGTAATACATGCCAAAGGTAATTTCATTTGAATGGTATTTACGATAGACAGACGGACGTTCGACAAACTTGAGTGTATCGTTCATCCAACCCAAATCCCATTTCATATCGAAACCGATACCACCTTCCTCTAGGGGATGGGTTACTTTAGGGAAACTTGACGAATCTTCCGCAATCATCAAGACACCCTTATAGTCTGTATGAACCATGGCATTGACACGTTTGATAAAATCAATGGCTCCATGGTTGATTTTGTCATCTTCTGTTTCACCACGCCAATAGAGAAGATAAGATAAGGCGTCCACTCGAATGCCGTCGAAATGGAAGTATTCCAACCAATACTTAAGATTGGATAGAAGGAAGGAACGTGTCAAGCCTTTACCAAGGTCAAAGTTGGCTGTTCCCCACTGGTGATTTTCACGGTCCTGTTCATGAGGGTATTCATACAACCAACTACCATCAAATTGATAGAGACCATGAGCATCCTTACAGAAATGAAGTGGAACCCAGTCCAGAATAACCCCAATCCCAGCCTGGTGACATTGGTCAACTAGGTATTTGAGATCATCAGGCTTGCCGTATCGGCTGGTAGGGCTGTAATAACCAGTTACCTGATAGCCCCAAGAAGCATCCAGGGGATGTTCGGTGATGGGCAAGAGCTCAATATGGGTGTAATTATTTTCTTTGACATGCTCAATGAGAAGCGGTGTAATTTCCTTGTAACTATTGAAGGCCTCAAGTGGCGCACCGCCTTCGTTTTTATTAGCAAATTTTTGTTTCCAAGAGCCAAGGTGGACTTCGTAGATAGAAACAGGTTGCTCCTTAAAGTCATAGTTGACACGATGATACATCCAGACATCGTCTTTAAACTTATAACGAGGATTGTAGGTTGTTGAGGCAGTGTTTGGTCGCACTTGACTGAAAAAGGCATAGGGATCAGCCTTATAAATTTCACGTCCATCGTGGGTGATAATGAGGTACTTGTAATCTTCAAGTGATTTTAAGCCTTCTACATAAAGTTGGAAAACACCATCAATTTCCCATTGCATTGGATGGCTACGTTGCCAGTCATTAAAGTTTCCAACTAGAAAAACCTCACGGGCATTTGGAGCGTAGACACGGAATTGAGTGCCAAGGATCTTATTGCGCTCCTTTATCAAATGAGCTCCCATTTTCTCATAGAGAGTGGTGTGTTCACCGGAATTCATATAGTATAAATCCAAATCAGTAAATTCTGTCATAGCAATCTCCTTGTTGAAAAGGAGTGGACCCTGGTCGCACTCCCCTTCAGTTTGTTGTCAAATCTTACCTAGCCACTAATTTCACGGTAGAGCCAGATGTACTTTTCAGCAGAAGCAGTCCAGCTGAAATCGCGTTCCATTGCTTGTTTCACCATAGCGTACCAGTCTTCTGGACGGTCGTAGTAGGTTTGGAGGGCCAAATCATAGACCTGACGCATATTGTAGGCATCGCGACCACCGAATGTAAAGCCAGTACCTTCTTTGCTATCAATATGATATGGTGTCACTGTATCCACCAATCCACCTGTTTCGCGAACCAATGGAAGTGTTCCATAGTGCATAGAGATCAACTGGCTGATACCACATGGTTCAAACATAGATGGCATGAGGAAGAGGTCGCTTGCTGCATAAATCTGATGAGCAAGTGGTTCATTGTAGCCACGGTAGAAGGCGAATTTTTCAGGATAAGCCTGTTTGAAGTGGTTAAAGGCGTTTTCAACATCTGCTTCACCATTGCCCAAGATGACAAATTGTACATGGGCTTGGAGAAGGTGGCTGAGAACCTCTGTCAAGAGATAGAAACCTTTCTGCCAAGTCAAGCGGGAAACGATACCAATCATCAACACATGCTCATCTTGAGGAAGTCCAAACTGAGCTTGCAAGGCTAATTTATTGGCTTTTTTGTCTGTAATTGTTTCAAGACTGTAGTTCTTCACAAGATAATGGTCTGTCTGGCTATTCCAACTATCGTAGTCGATACCGTTGACAATCCCAACCAAGTCATGTTTACGAAGTTCCAGCACATGTTGCATATTTTCGCCGAATTCTTCGGTCAAAATTTCACGGGCATAGGTATCTGAAACGGTTGTTACCTTGTCAGCGTACAAAATACCCAATTTCATAAAGGAAATGCATTCGTCATGGAAACGAGCAATTCCATCTAAGTAGTAGCTGTAGTCCATTCCTAAGGCTGACCAGAGAGCTTGTTTATGGAAAATCCCTTGGAAAGCTAGGTTATGAATGGTGAAGACATGTTTGATGGCACGGAATTCCTCACGGTAGCTGTAGAATGTACGGCAGAGGAATGGAAGAGCAGCAGTGTGCCAGTCGTGCGTGTGAATGACATCTGGGAAGTAGTTGAGTGCCTCTAGGAGACGACAAGTAGCGTGTTGGAAATAACCAAAACGCATAGCATCATCGTCATAGCCATAAAGCTCATCGCGTTCAAAGAAGTCACGGTGCTCGATGAAGTAGAAGGTTACTCCGTCAATCACTTGGCTGTAGACATTGGCCATGGACTGAATATCGCCTGCACGAACATCAAAACTAGACACATAGTCAAAATCAGCATGGTTATTGATAGCAATTTTCTTATAGAGCGGTAAAACCACACGGACATCCAAACCCTGTTTTACCAATTCTTTGGGTAATGAACCGATCACATCGGCCAAACCACCAGTCTTGATGAATGGAAGTCCTTCAGATGCGACAAAGAGAACAGATTTTTTTGTCATGATTTCTCCTAGATGATTTGATGTGCTTTGATATAGGCTGGATTTGATTCACTACCTTTGATATCAGTAGAATGAATAATCTTAGTCGATTTATCAATGATGGCATTTTCAACAGTCGTACCATTTTTAATTGTTACACCATTGAGAATGATTGAGTTTTTAACAACGACACCTTCTTCAATAATCACATCACGGTCAATAACGGAGTTTTCTACTTGACCATTGATATTTGCACCGTTGGCAATCAAACTGCGTTTTACTTCAGCCAGTGGACCATAAAGAGAAGGAGAAGAGTCGCTAGTTTGTGTATGGATTGGCCAGTCGTTTTTGAAAAGAAGTTTACGTGTGTCACGGTCAATCAAATCAATCTGAGTTTTGAAATAAGATTCTACGTTATTGATACAAGCAACGAAGTCACGATGTGCATAGCCCATGATCTTGTATTGATCCACTGTATCGCGAAGAATATCTTTCAACCAGTAGAGTGATGAAACCTTGTTAGCACGCTTGATCAACTCGATAAAGGTCGTGCGTTTCATGATGTAGGCTTCTAGTGAAACAGGACGGTTCTTATACTTACCATGGTTTTCTTCGAAGGCTACAACACGCTTGTTATCATCAAATTTCAAGGTTTGGCAACCGATGAAGTTTTCTTTGGCATCGGTGATATTCTTATAAAGAACGGTAATATCAGCACCCGTTTTCTCATGTTCTTCCATGACATTTGTAAAGTCTTGGCTGTAGATGAAGTAAGAAGGTGCAATCAAGACATATTCTTTGGTTGAATTTTCAATAAAATGAAGGTTGTCAGAAAAAGCATTGATATCATGTTGGTAAACTGAGTTCGGGTCTGTTACACTATTGAGCAGGCGAAGAGAACCGCGTTTACTGTTGATATTGTAGTGTTTACCAGTACCAACGTGTTGGATGGTTGAACGCATATGAACAGGCATGTAGACTTGGAACTCTGTAATCCCTGAGTTTGACATATTTGATAGAACGAAGTCAATCAGTCTGTAGCGTCCCAAAAAACCAAAGGCTTGTACGCCACGATGTTCCATGACATCACCAAAATGTACATTGTTTCCTTCAATATTTACAATTCCTAGAGTATTTCTTAGCATAGCAGTCCTTTCTTACTTGGTTACATTCTTATCAATCAAGAGGATATTATCAGCGTCACCAGAGAGTTTGGTTCCATCCGCAATCTTAACATTTTCAGCAACGATGACATAGTCTAGCTCAACTCCCTCACCGATGATGGCACCAGGAAGAAGGACAGAATTTTTAACCACAGCATCCTTGTTCACTTGTACATCAGTTGAAATGACAGAGTGTTCTACGTAGCCATCAATGACAGCTCCTTTGTCGATATAAGCTGATTTAACAGTTGCAGTTGAGCCAATCACTTGAGCTGGAGAGCCCTTGTCCTCTGAGTAAATTCTCCACGAACGGTCAGAAAGGTCCAAGTCACCAGCATGGTCAATCAAGTCCATGTTTGATTCCCAAAGGCTGTTAACAGTACCAACGTCCTTCCAGTAGCCACGGAATGGATGAGCGATAAGAGTACGACCATCTTCCAAGTATTTCGGAATGATATCATGACCGAAATCATGTGAAGAAGTTTCAGATTTATCATCTTCTTGGAGATATTTTTTCAAGGTCTTCCAAGTGAAGATATAAATACCCATGGATGCCAAGTTGCTCTTAGGATTTGCTGGTTTTTCTTCAAATTCTTCGATACGGTAATCTTCATCGGTATTCATGATACCAAAGCGTGATGCCTCTTTGATTGGCACTTCAATAACGGCAATAGTAGCGTCTGCTTTCTTCTGGATATGGGTATCAAGGAGTTTGTCATAGTTCATCTTGTAGATGTGGTCACCTGACAAGATCAAGACATATTCAGGATCGTTCAAATCAATGAAATCGATGTTTTGTGTAATAGCATCAGCAGTACCTTTGTACAGACCAAAGCCTTCAATCTTCTCACTTGGAGGAAGGACAAAGACACCAGAACCTTGAACATCCAAGCCCCAACGTTGTGATTGGGCAACGTAAGAGTTCAACAGTACAGGTTCATACTGGGTCAAAACGCCGACAATGTCGATACCTGAGTTGGCACAGTTACTGAGAGGGAAATCGATAATACGATATTTTCCTCCAAATGCGACTGCTGGTTTGGCGACTTTCTTTGTCAAACCTTCTAGACGTGTTCCACGTCCACCAGCAAGAATCATAGCTAACATTTTATTTTGAGCCATCTAACCACTCCTTAAAATATATTATACATGGATTATATCACATAAATAAAAAAAATGAAAGCGTTTCCTTAAAGAAAATAGAATTATTTCATTTTTTCTTTCAAGTGCTTTCATAAATATAGTATAACATATCGTTTTGTGTATGTCTATATAAGAATAGATTTATTTTTTACCAAATTTAACTTCTTCTAATAAGTAATTGATAAATTTTTCTCCCATATCTGAGAGCATGGATTTTTCGTGTTGGATATAGACCAATTCAATCTCGTCATCAAATTCTAGGGGAATAGATACGATGTTATCACCATTGAGATTGGAATTCAGAATACCTGTAGCAATAGTATAGCCATCCAGACCAATCAAGAGATTGAAGAGGGTGGCACGGTCGGATACGACAATGGATTTCTTATGGTGCTCCTGAGCTAAAATTTCCTCAGCAAAGTAGAAGGAGTTGTGGATACCTTGCTCATAGCTAAGATAAGGAAATTCTACTAAATCATCAAGAGTAATGGAGTCTTTTTTGGCAAGTGGATTGGTCTTGCTGACGAATACGTGTGGTTTGGCAGTAAATAGATGGGTATAAGATAGACGATTATCGTCCAAGAGTTTTAGCAAAACATCACGGTTGAAATGGTTGAGGAAGAGGACACCGATTTCTGAACGGAAATTTTTTACGTCATCGATGATTTCCCATGTCCGTGTTTCCCGTAAAAATAGTTCGTAATCTTCTAGGTCTGTTTCTTTCAAAAGGGATACGAAGGCGTTGACCACAAAGGCATAGTGTTGTGATGATACACTAAACAGCTGTCGCTTGGCATTCGGGTTTTTATAGCGATCTTCCAACAGTTCAGTTTGTTCTACAATCTGACGAGCATAAGAAAGAAATTCCATACCATCTTTTGTCAAAGTAATTCCTTTGGAATTGCGTAGAAAAATCTTGATATCCATCTCTTTTTCCAAGTCACGTACAGCGTTGGAAAGGCTGGGTTGGGTGATGAAGAGTTGCTTGGCAGCTTCGTTCATGCTACCAGTTTCTGCGATTTTGATAATATAGTATAATTGTTGAATTCTCATATTTCTATTGTATCATGATTTGACAAATTATTCTAAAAAATGTATAATGCTGAAAATATATCCTTTAACTGAGTCCAGAGAGGCGAAGAAGGGAACGTGATAAATAGGGCAGATACTGCCTTCTTTTCGTGTAACCTTGCTAGCCAGCAAGGTTTTTTCTCTATATCGACTTTCTTGTTTTCTGTGTTTCATAGAATAGGAGAAAAGATGATTTTAAAAGAACAGATGTTGCTTGTTGACCAAGTCCAGCTTGCTCCAGGTATTTTTGCCATGACTTTGCAGGGTGAGATGGTTCAGGATATGAAAATGGGTCAGTTTATCCATATTCGTGTTCCTGATGATTCCATGCTCCTGCGAAGACCGATTTCCATTTCGGAGATTGATAAAGCTAAATCGCACTGTCGGATTATTTACCGAGTGGAAGGTCAGGGGACAGAAGTCTTTTCAAAAATGCCAAATGGTCACTATTTGGATGTCATGGGACCGCTTGGGAAAGGGTTTGAAGTAGGCTTTCTCAAGGAAGGAGACCACATTCTCATCATTGGTGGAGGTATCGGAGTTCCTCCTTTAGTTGAGGTTGCAAAACAGGCTGCGGAACGTGGTGTCAAGGTCACGTCAGTCATTGGCTTTGCCACCAAGGAGGCTGTCATTTTGGAAGAAGAATTGGCACTCTACGGCCAAGTCCATGTCACAACGGATGATGGCTCCTATGGGCAGAAAGGCACGGTCGCACGTGTGGTGGAAGAGCTGACAGATGAGTTTGCGGCTATCTACTCATGTGGGGCACCTGCTATGATGGACTATGTTGACCAACGCTTTCAGGACCATCCTCACGCCTACATCTCCCTTGAAGCTCGCATGGCTTGTGGCACGGGAGCATGCTACGCCTGTGTGGTCAAACCTAAAGAGGGCCAGGAGCATGAAAACAAGCGTGTCTGTAAAGAAGGACCAGTCTTTGCGACAGGTAGCTTGATTTTGTAGGAGGTTGATATGACAAAACGATTAGCGATTTCCCTGCCTGGTTTGGACTTGAAAAATCCCATCATTCCAGCCTCTGGCTGCTTCGGTTTTGGTCAGGAGTATGCGGACTACTATGACCTTAACCAACTTGGTTCCATTATGATTAAGGCGACTACTCGGCATCCCCGTTATGGCAATGCGACTCCCCGTGTGGCCGAAACGCCAGCAGGTATGCTCAATGCCATTGGACTTCAAAATCCAGGTGTTGATGCCGTCTTATCCGAAAAATTACCCTGGCTAGCGCAGCATTTTCCAGACCTGCCAATCATTGCCAATGTAGCAGGCTTTTCCAATGAAGAATATGCCTATGTGTCAGGGAAAATTTCAAAGGCGCCAAACGTAAAAGCTATTGAGCTGAACATTTCCTGTCCCAATGTGGACCATGGCAATAATGGTCTTTTAATTGGGCAGGTACCGGAATTGGCTTACCAGGCTGTAAAAGCAGCAGTCGCAGCTTCATCTGTACCTGTTTATGTTAAGCTGACACCAAGTGTGGCAGACATCACCCTCTTGGCCAAGGCTGCAGAGGATGCAGGAGCCTCTGGTTTGACTATGATAAACACCTTGGTTGGAATGCGATTCAATCTCAAAACACGCCAGCCAATCTTAGCAAATGGCACAGGCGGTATGTCAGGTCCAGCGGTCTTTCCAGTTGCACTCAAGCTCATCCGTCAGGTTGCGCAGTCGACTAATCTACCGATTATCGGAATGGGAGGTGTGGATTCGGCTGACAAGGCTCTTGAAATGATGATTGCAGGGGCCTCAGCAATTGGTGTTGGTACTGCCAATTTTACAGACCCCTTTGCCTGTCCAAAGATTATTGAAGACTTACCAAAACGCATGGATGTCTATGGTATTGACACCTTAGAAAACCTACGCCAAGAAGTTCGAGAGAACTTGGGTAAGCGTTGACAAAAATAAAATAAAAGAGTATTATTGAAGTAACATCGTCCTTTAACCAAGTCCAGAGAGGCTGGAAAGGTAGCATAAACTAGCTTGACAATTTACTGGTCAGGCTGATTTCGTCTACCTCCCTGTCCAATCTGGCAGGGTTTTTGTGTCGATTTGGAAAGGAAGCTATGAAAGAGAATCGTCCAATTATTGCCTTAGATTTTGCAGGAAGAGAAGAAGTTGAAGCTTTCCTATACGAGTTTCCAGCTCAGGAAAAGCTCTATTTGAAGGTAGGAATGGAACTCTACTATGCGGAAGGTCCAAGCATTATTTCTTATCTGAAAGATTGCGGACACAGCATTTTCCTAGATTTAAAATTGCACGACATTCCAAATACCGTTGAGTCTGCTATGAGGGTCTTGGCCAAGCTGGGTGTGGATATGACCAACGTCCACGCAGCAGGCGGAGTGGAAATGATGCAGGCTGCTCGCAGAGGATTGGGGTCGGATGCTATCTTGATTGCTGTTACACAGTTGACGTCAACTTCCGAAGAGGAAATGCGCAGTGACCAAAATATCCAGACTAGCTTGCAGGATGCGGTTGTCCACTATGCCCAAAAGGCTGCCCAAGCAGGTCTGGATGGTGTCGTCTGCTCTGCCCATGAAGTCTCACTCATTAAAGGTACGACCAGTTCTGACTTTGTTTGTCTGACACCAGGAATTCGTCCAGCAGGTGGCGAGGTCGGCGATCAAAAACGGGTGATGACACCAGCTGAGGCAGCCCTTATCGGTAGTGACTATATCGTGGTCGGTCGTCCAATTACTAGAGCAGAAAATCCTTACCAGGCCTATCTGGCTATTAAGGAGGAATGGAATTGTGAATAAGGTTTATCAGGTTCTAATTGATAGACCTATAGGGTTTATTGATAAATTTGGCAACCAGTACCCCATCAATTACGGCTATGTTCCAAATCTATTGGCTGGAGATGATGAAGAACAGGATGTTTACATCATTTCCAAAGATGTTCAGCAACCTTTGACATCTTTCGAGGGAAAATTGGTCGCAATTGTCCATCGAAGAGACGATGTCGAGGATAAATGGGTACTGACAGGTCTGGATGAAAAACTGAACGTGACAGAAATAAAAGAGAAAACCAATTTTATTGAACAGTATTTTGATTCATGGATTGAAATGGTGGACTAGAAATTTGAACATTAAAACAACACTTTAGGAATAGCTTGGCTATCCGGCGGGATGGTCATGTAGAGAAGGCACGCATTTAAAAGGAGGTCTATTATGACATTAGCAACAGAAATCGCATCACACTTATTGGATATTAAGGCAGTTCATCTGCGTCCAGAAAAGCCATTTACATGGGCATCAGGCATCAAATCACCTATTTATACAGACAACCGAATTACCTTGTCATATCCAGAAACTCGGAACCTGATTGAAGACGGCTTTGTTCAGCGTATTGAAGAAGAATTTCCAGAAGTAGAAGTCATTGCAGGGACTGCGACTGCGGGTATTCCTCACGGTGCCATCATTGCAGACCGAATGAACTTGCCATTTGCCTATATCCGTAGCAAACCAAAAGAACATGGTGTTGGCAATCAGTTGGAAGGCCGCATTGTCAAAGGACAAAAAATGGTGGTCATTGAAGACTTGATTTCTACAGGTGGTTCGGTCTTGGATGCGGTTGCAGCTGCTGAGCGTGAAGGCGCAGATGTGATCGGTGTGGTGGCTATTTTCACTTACGAATTACCAAAAGCAGAACGTAATTTTGATAATGCTGGTGTCAAATTGGTAACGCTCAGCAATTATTCCGAACTCATCAAAGTAGCCAAAGTTCAAGGCTATATAAATGCTGATGGCTTGACCTTGCTGAAAAAATTCCGTCAAAACCAAGAAACCTGGCAGGAAGACTAGGAAATAATGTTCAGTGCACGATTTCTGGGAACTTATCCTGTAAAATGGTATAATGGTGTTCATAAGTTTGTAGCTTACAATAATTGACTGTATGAGGAGAATGAATATGATTTCAGTTATCGTGCCTTGTTATAATGAAGAAGAGGCAATTCCCTATTTTTACGAGGCGATGGAAAAAGTCCGTAAGAAAATGGGGGAACCATTTGAATATATTTTTGTTAATGATGGCTCCAAGGATGGAACCTTAAAGGTCCTGCGTCAGTTGGCTGGTCAAGACCAAGCCGTTCGCTACCTATCATTTTCAAGAAATTTTGGAAAGGAAGCAGCCCTTTATGCTGGTTTGCAGGCCGCTACAGGCGACTTGGTTACTGTTATGGACGTTGACTTACAAGACCCACCTGAAATGCTGATAGAAATGAAGGCAATGTTGGATGCCAATGCAGATTTAGACTGTGTTGGAACCCGTCGTGTCAGCCGTGATGGTGAACCTCCAATCCGAAGCTTTTTTGCAAAATTATTCTATAAATTGATGAATAAAATCAGTCAAGTCGAGGTGGTAGACGGTGCCCGTGATTTTCGTCTCATGCGACGTCACATGGTGGATGCTATTTTGTCTGTTTCAGAATACAATCGTTTTTCAAAAGGTATTTTTGCCTGGGTAGGTTTTGAAACGGAATACCTGCCCTACAAAAATGTGGAGCGAGTGGCTGGTGAAACCAGTTGGTCATTCTGGAAGTTGCTATCTTATTCTATTGAAGGGATTATCAATTTTTCTGATACACCGCTCAATATTGCCTCCTATACAGGATTTTTCACTTTCTTACTGTCTTTGGTCTTGATGGTGTTCGTTGTATTTAAAACTTTGGTATTTGGTGATCCAACAATCGGCTGGCCATCAACTATCTGTATCATCCTGTTTTTGGGTGGCTTGCAGTTGATGACCATTGGTATTCTAGGTAAATATTTGGCAAAAGTCTTCTTGGAAACCAAGAAACGCCCTGTTTATATTGTCAAAGAAAAAAGTTCAAACTAGGAGTTGTGTATGGAACATTCAGCCTGGCATGAATTGATTAAGGCTCAGTTGCCAGAACATTATTTTGGTAAGATCAATCAATTTTTGGACCATGTTTATGCTGGTGGAACAGTTTATCCACCTCGGGAGAAGGTATTTGCTGCCATTCAGACAACGGCATTAGAAAATGTCAAGGTGGTTATTTTGGGGCAAGATCCCTATCACGGACCTGGTCAGGCCCAGGGCTTGTCCTTCTCTGTACCCAATTCGGTGCCCGCTCCGCCATCTCTCCAAAATATCCTAAAGGAATTGTCGGATGATATCGGGGTCAAACAGGACCACGATTTGACAGCCTGGGCAGAGCAAGGGGTACTTCTACTCAACGCCTGCTTGACGGTGCCAGCCGGACAGGCCAATGGTCATGCGGGGCAAATCTGGGAGCCGTTTACCGATGCTATCATCAAGGTGGTCAATGACTTGGAGCAGCCTGTGGTCTTTATTCTTTGGGGTGCTTATGCCCGCAAGAAAAAAGCCTTGATTACCAATCCAAACCATCTGGTTATCGAATCAGCTCATCCAAGCCCGCTTTCAGCCTACCGAGGATTTTTTGGAAGTAAACCTTTCTCACAAGCAAATGCTTATTTGACTTCAAAAGGATGCACGGAAATTGATTGGCTCCGTTAGTTGAGGTGTCTGATAAAGGAGAATTTGAATGTTATTAGTTAAAAATGGTCGTGTCCTTGATCCGCAATCTGGACTAGATAGAGTCTGCGATGTCTTGATTGATGAGAAAAAAATCGTCAAAATTGCTGACTCAATTACGGAAGATGTGGAGCAGGTCATTGATGCGACAGGCTTGGTGGTTGCCCCAGGCTTGGTCGATGTTCATGTGCATTTCCGCGAACCTGGTCAGACCCACAAGGAAGATATCCATACTGGAGCTCTTTCGGCAGCAGCTGGTGGCTTTACTTCTGTGGTCATGATGGCCAATACCGCTCCGACCATTTCGACTGTCGAAACCCTGAAGGAAGTCTTGGAATCTGCCCAAAAAGAAGCCATTCACATTTACAGCGTGGCAACTATTACCAATCAATTCGACGGGCAAAACCTGACCGATTTCCCAGCCTTGCTAGAAGCTGGAGCGGTGGCCTTTTCGGACGACGGTATTCCTTTGACAAATGCTGGCGTGGTTAGACAGGCTATGAAATTAGCCAAGGAACATGACTGTCTCATCAGTCTGCATGAAGAAGACCCTGATTTGAATGGTATTTTGGGGCTCAACGAGCAAGTGGCAGCAAAACATTTCCATGTCTGTGGTGCGACTGGCGTAGCAGAATACAGCATGGTGGCCCGTGATGTCATGATTGCCTATGAAACGGGTGCGCGTGTTCATATCCAGCATTTATCCAAGGCTGAATCTGTAAAGGTCGTTGAATTTGCTCAAGATCTAGGAGCAAATGTCTCAGCAGAAGTAGCACCGCAACATTTTTCACGGACAGAAGATTTACTGCTAACAAAAGGTGCCGATGCCAAGATGAATCCGCCGTTACGCTTGGAAAGTGATCGCTTAGCAGTGATTGACGGATTGAAATCTGGCATAATCTCTGTTATAGCGACGGATCATGCCCCTCACCATGCCGATGAGAAAAATGTAGAGGACGTCACTCAAGCACCGTCAGGAATGACAGGTTTAGAAACATCGCTTTCACTGGGTCTGACTCACTTGGTAGAAGATAGGCACCTAAGCCTCTTGCAACTGCTGGAGAAGATGACCATTAACCCTGCCAAGCTCTACGGACTTGATGCTGGTTATCTTGCCGAAAATGGACCTGCAGATTTGGTCATTTTTGATCCGACTGCAGACCGTACGGTCACTGCCGATTTTGCTTCTAAATCAGCTAATTCACCATTTATCGGAGATAGCTTGAAAGGGAAGGTTTATTACACAATCTCAGATGGACAGATTGTTTTTAATCAATAAACATAGAGGCTGAGCAAAAAGTCCAGCCTCTCTTCTCAGAGTTCGTGTCAACATCTCAGCGCAGTGGTTGATTGGCAGATTTGTTCGTGTTTCACACTCCAAATCTGACCTAATCAACTATGCGGGGGTGGGAAGACGAACTCTTTTCAGACTGGTCGAGTTCTTTCCCACTCCCTTATCGAACTTTTTTCAGTGAAAGCAGTTTCAATGTTTTTATTTATTTGAAAAACGTGTATAATAGTCTTGTGAATTACGCACAAGAAAGGTTTGTTTATGAAAAAGAAAGATTTCTTATTACCAGTATTGTCTACTCTCTTGTTGTCTCCATTCGTATTGGCACAACAGGTACAGGCTGCTGAAACGACACCATCAAGCACGACGGCAGGTACCGCAGCTACCAGTCAAGAAGTAGCTCCAAGTACTCAAGCGACTGCAGAACAGGCTAGCACACCTGCTACAGGGGCTGTAGAAACAGCAACAGACACTGCAACTGCTGAAACAACTGCGGTAACTGAGCCAGTTGAAACAGTTGAAGCAGTCATCATCCACACCAATGATGTGCATGGTCGTATTCTTGAAGATACACGTTCTGGCGTTATTGGAGATGCCAAGGCTGCCGCTATTATTGAAGAAGAGCGTGCAAAGGTTGAAAATACCATCGTTGTAGATGCTGGTGATGCCTTCCAAGGGTTGCCAATTTCAAACTCTACTAAGGGTGAAGATCGTGCCAATATCATGAACCAAGTTGGTTATGATGCTATGGCAGTTGGTAACCATGAATTTGACTTTGGCATGGAGCAGGCGATCAAGTACAAAGAAACCTTGAATTTTCCTCTTTTGAGTGCCAATACTTATGTTGACGGTGCCCGTGTCTTTGAGGCTTCAACAATCGTAGATAAAACTCCAACTGTGGTTGGTGATGAGTTCGTTGTTATCGGTGTTACAACGCCTGAAACAGCAACCAAAACCCACCCTAAAAACGTTGAAGGCGTTACTTTTGCGGACCCAATCACTGAAGTCAATAAAGTTGTTGACGAGGTAGAAGCGCGTGCCTTGGCTGACAACCGTGTGTACAACAACTACATCATCCTTGCTCACTTGGGTGTTGATACAACAACTCCTGTCGAATGGAGAGGGTCTACCTTGGCACAGGCTCTTTCTGAAAACAGCAAATTGGCTGGTAAACGTGTCATTGTGATTGACGGGCATTCTCATACAGTTGAGTCAACAACCTATGGCAACAACGTTACCTACAACCAAACCGGTTCATACTTGAACAACATTGGTAAGGTCACCTTGAAATCTAACCAGTTGCTAGCTGAAGCAGGCCTTATTTCTGCTGCGGATGCCAAAACTGTTACTCCAAATGCCAAAATCGAAGCACTTGTTGCTGAAATCAAAGCCAAGTACGAAGCTGAAAATGCTCAAGTTGTTATTGCCAACAATCCAGTTGAATTGAATGGTGAACGTTCAAATGTACGTGTTCGCGAAACCAACTTGGGGAATGCGGTGACAGATGCGATTTATGCCTATGGTCAATCAGGTTTCTCAAACAAAACAAGCCTTGCTGTGACCAATGGAGGAGGTCTTCGTGCCACTATCGCTAAAGACCAGCCTGTTACAAAAGGCGATATTATCGCTGTCTTGCCGTTTGGTAATATCGTTTCCCAAATCACTGTGACTGGTCAGCAGATTGCTGATATGTTTGCAAAGTCTTTGTCTGCTACCTTGCAAGCAGATAAGGAAACAGGCGCTCCAGTTTTAGATGAAAATGGACGACCGCTTTTGGAGGCAAGTGGTGGCTTCCTACACATTTCTGGTGCTAAAGTATTTTACGATACTAGTTTGCCAGCTGAAAAGCGTGTTCTCTTAATTGGAATTTTCAATCCTGAAACAGGTCTATACGAAGACTTGGATTCAACGAAAACTTATTATTTAGCTACCAATGACTTCTTGGCAGCAGGCGGTGATGGCTATACTATGCTTGGTGGTGCCCGTGAAGAGGGGCCTTCAATGGATAGCGTATTTGCAGATTATTTGAAGGTTACTAATTTATCGGTTTATGAAGAGGTAAATCCAAATTCACGTTTGGTTTCTGTGGACTCAACCTTGGATACAGATAAAGATAAATATTTGGATTTTGTTGAAGTGTATCATTCAACAAACCCTAATGATTCCTTATCCTATCCTGGGAAAGTGCTCGTATCAGATTGGCCATTTATTTCAGAAAATCCGATTTCTGTTACAATTAAAGATTTACCAAATGCAGCCCAAACAGGTCAACAAGGAGCGGATGTAGCTACCTCGGTTAACCAGGTGGAGGTGCCTCAGCTGGTTATTCCTTCTACTAATCAAAGCCAGGATACAACTGCTATCTTGGAGCAACCCCAGCCAGGATTGGGACAGACTGTAGAGATAGCGGTTGTAAATTCTGCATCGGATTCCACACCAGTTGTCAAACCTGTCTTGGCAACTCCGGCCCCAGCTGCTATGGAAAAAACAGCTACTAGCTCAGCAGCGAGCCTGCCAAATACTGGCGACCAATCAAGTCTGGCTCTTAGCTTGCTTGGTCTTGGTCTTGCTGGTCTTGCAGTGACCGTTCGTCGTCGCAAAACAAACTAATCACATGACAGAAACAGGGTCTTCGGACTCTGTTTTTGACTGGAGGAAATATGAAAAACGTATTTGACTATCAAAAAGTAGGAAACCAACCTGCTCTTACTTCCTATGTTCTACTCAGTCATTCACCACGTCGTAAACAGTTGTTAGAATTCTTGCAACCACAAATCGCATCCGTTGAAGTAGATGAACGAGGGATTGAAGAGCGCTTTATGAAAGAATTTGCTAGCGATGATTTTTTAACTCGAGCTGCAAAAACCTGTTGTGAGATTTCCAAGGCTAAGTCGGATATTGACTTGTTGCCAGGTCATCTCTATATTTCTGCAGATACCATTGTCGTATCAGATGGACAGATTTTTAACAAGCCTCAAGATTTGGGAGAAGCTGAAACCATGCTACGTTCCTATTTTGGTAAGAGCCATCAGGTTGTGACCTCTGTCTGCCTGCGAACAGCTCATTCACTGGATGTATTTTACACACTGGCACAGATTGATTTTGTGGACTACTATCCAGCATTAGAGGAGGTCATTCAGTCCTACATTCACGAAAAACAGCCACTCGACAAGGCAGGAGCCTATGGTATTCAAGAGCTAGACCCACGTTTTGTGGCAGGTATTTCAGGGGATATTCATACCATCATCGGCCTGCCCGTAGCCGAAGTTTCCCGCAGGATTTTTGCCCATCAGTCTTTTGAAAAATAGCAGAGCTGAAAAGTTTGTTTGTGGTATAATAGAGGTCGAAAAGGAGAGTTTATGAGTGTAGACATCGAAAAATACAAGCAACTAGCCCAGCAGAAGCAAGGAGAACACCGAAAATTTCTAGCCAATCTCAAGAAAAAAGCACCAAAGAATCTGGATAGAATAGTTCAAGAAATTCATGCAGAAGTCTTTTCTGAAATCGACTGTACAGAATGTGCCAACTGCTGTAAAACGCTCGGGCCGCTTTTTACAGAAGCTGATATAACTCGGATTGCCAAGCATTTGCGCATGAAATTACCAGTCTTTGAGGACATGTACTTGCGTGTGGACGAAGATGGCGATAAGGTTTTCCAATCCATGCCTTGTCCCTTCCTGGGAGGCGACAATCTCTGTAGTATCTATGATGCTCGTCCTAAAGCCTGTCGAGAATTTCCACATACAGATAGAAAGAAGATTTACCAAATCAACAATTTAACCATAAAGAATACTTTAATCTGCCCAGCAGCCTATCTCTTCGTTGAAAAGTTGCGTGAACGTATGTAAGTTTCTGAACGATCGGTATCTATCATCTTAAGCAGTCGGTGGTAATGTAGAGTGTTATTTCTGTTTATCAGACGAAAGTTATTCATAAGTGGTAGCAGATATAGCTGATAACTATACCTTTTTGCATAGAAAAAGTATTAGTCAAGATGGAAAAAATAGGGTAGAATACAGAAAAAGACCAAAGGAGTACCTTTATGACTAGAGAATTTTCATTTGAAACCCTTCAACTCCATGCTGGACAGGATGTTGATCCCGCGTCAAAATCACGTGCTGTACCGATTTACCAAACTACTTCTTATGTTTTTGATGATGCACAAGAAGCAGAGGACTTATTTGCTCTACGTAAACTAGGGAATATCTATACTCGTATCACCAACCCTACAGTTGCTACTTTTGAGAATCGTGTAGCAGCTTTAGAAGGAGGAATCGGTGCTTTAGCGACTTCTTCAGGGATGGCAGCTATCACCTACACTATTCTAGCGCTGGCACATGCTGGAGATCACATTGTGGCGGCAACGACACTCTATGGCGGGACTTTTAACCTATTCAAAGAAACCCTTCCTCGCTATGGTATTACAACAAGCTTTGTCGATATTGATGACTTTGAAGCAGTAGAAGCCGCCATTCAAGATAATACAAAACTTGTATTTATTGAAACCCTGGGAAATCCTGTTATCAACATTCCTGACCTTGAAAAATTGGCAGAAATTGCACACAACCACCACATTCCGCTTGTTTCAGATAATACCTTTGCAACTCCATATTTGATTAATGTATTTTCTCATGGTGTTGATATTGCCGTCCATTCAGCAACCAAGTTTATCGGTGGACATGGTACGACCATTGGCGGTGTGATTGTCGATAGTGGCAAGTTTGACTGGGCGGCATCTGGTAAGTTTCCGCAATTTGTTGAAGAAGATCCAAGTTATCACAATATTAGTTACACTCGTGATATTGGTGCTGCAGCATTTATTGTAGCAGTTCGTGTACAATTACTTCGTGATACTGGTGCAGCCCTTGCTCCATTTAATGCCTTCTTACTTTTACAAGGATTGGAGACCTTGTCTCTCCGTGTAGAGCGTCATGTATCAAATGCTGAGAAGATTGTTGATTTTTTGCTCAATCACCCTAATGTTGAGTCGGTTAATTATCCATCGCTTCCAGATAGTCCCTATAAGGCTTTGGCGGATAAATACCTGCCAAAAGGTGTTGGTTCTATCTTCTCTTTCCAAGTAAAAGGCGGAGCAGAAGAAGCTCGTAAGGTTATTGATAGCTTGGAAATCTTTTCTAATTTAGCAAACGTTGCCGATGCGAAATCACTAGTAGTTCATCCAGCTACAACCACGCATGCTCAGTTAGCGCCGGCAGACCAAATTGCAGCAGGCGTGACGCCAAATCAAATCCGCCTATCTGTCGGTCTTGAAAATGTCAATGATTTGATTGAGGACTTACAGCTTGCTCTTGATAAACTATAAGCTGTAAAGCGAATACATTTGAAACATTATTAAAAAAGGAAATTTGGCATATGCCATTTTCCTTTTTATATGGGCTACAGTTCTTCCAGTCCATTCTCAGTTAGTCGGTAGATTCTTTGACAAACTTCTTTCAAAAAACGTCTGTCGTGTGATACGCATACCAAGCCACCTGGATAATCGGCAAATAGTTGACGAATATATGGCTGAGAAGTAGGGGAGAAGTTTCGACTGGGTTCATCTAATAAGAGAAAATTGGCTTGATCAAGGACCATTTTTAACAAGAGTAACTTGCCTTTTTGTCCACCTGACAGTTGGCTAATCTTGTGATGAACTTCTTGTCGTGTAAATTGTAAGCTGGCTAGGTGCGTTAAGATCAGTTGTTCCTGCTCACGATTGCCATTTGCTAATAAAAAATCAAGTGGAGTTTTAGATTCATCAAGGACTTCTGAATAGTGCTGGGGCATGTAACCCAAGATTATATCCGCTCGTTGCCTGAGTTCATGATGGATAGCTTTCAAAAAGCTGGATTTACCAATTCCATTTTGTCCAATGATGCCAATTTTTTCACGCCCATTTAAGTTGAAATGGATATTTTGAGCTAATTGTCGCTCTTCAACGTTTAATTGGAAGTTTTCTAAATGAAGCACTTGTTTTCTAGCTGGTAGTGGTGAAATATCTGAGAAGAAGAGGGAGATGGCATCTGGATGAAAAGGAACTTGTGTGAGATTTTCCTTCATCCTTTCATAGCGTTTTTCACGCGAAAGGACATTCTTCATTTTCTTGGCAATGAGCCGTCCCAATGTAGCATCATGGGTGTTGAGCAGGGTGTGGCGAACCTGTGATTTTTGACGTAGGTGCTTGTTCATAGCCTTGTCAAATTCTTTTTGGTCGTTCCGAGCTTGTTGGACTTGCTTCTGATAGGCTTGCAGGCGCTTCTGTGTGTAATCTTGATAGTCCAATTCTTCAACCTTGGTTTGAGCGAGAGTCTTCTTCTTAACAGATTCTAGGTGAATGATTTTTGTAGCTGTTTTACTGAGGAAATCTTCATCGTGAGAAACAAATAGGATGGTCTTAGGGCTAGTGATGATATAATTTTCCAGCCAAAGTAAGGTATCCAAATCTAAGTCATTGGACGGTTCATCTAGGAAGATAATATCAGAAGGAGTAGCCAGGGATTTGATTAGCTGGATTTTGAGTTTTTCTCCGCCAGATAGGCTTCCAATGACTTGTTGACTGGCAAAGCGTTCACTGTCAAACTGGAGCTGGTCAGCGTAGAGGTAGAGTAGGCCGTAATCAATGTCACTGTCCATATCTCCAAAGAAGTAGTCGTTCAAGGTTAGCTCTGCCATTTCCAGTGGAAGACTTTGGGGAATATAGACCGGCGAGTGAAAATATCGGTGAATGCTGCCTGATAGGAGTAGGTAGTCAGTGACGAGAGAGGTATCTAATAGAGTTAGTAGAAGACTGGATTTGCCATTTCCTTCTTCGCCGATAATGGCTATTTTATCGCCAGGGTTGACATTGAGATTCAGGTCCTGAACCAGATTTCTTAGGTCTTTTTGGTGGTCTAGAGATAGGTGCTGAGTGGTTAGTAGCATAAGGCCTCCTTTACAAGAAAAAACACACTACCTATTTAGTAGTGTGTCGAAATCTGCTCAAAAAGACTCTATTCTGTGAATAGAGAAAACAGAAAAATGGACGCAAGAAAACTACTAAATAAGTATAGAACTTAGATGGAGTTTACTTGTTATTGTCCATTTCTCCTTACCTCACAATGCTTTATTTGTTTTAGTATAGCATATCGATAAAAGCTTGTCAATCAGTGTGCTATAACATTTATTGATATTGATAGAGATGTATGTTAAAATGAACTTAATGTTAATGAGAGAGGATCCGAAATGGCAATCACGGGAATTGAGCAAGCAGATATTTTAGAAATAGATAAACAGATTCGGCTTCGTAGATATGATGGGATTCATGATTTTGCTTTTGAATGGCATCAAGATTTAGAATTGGTCTGGCTCATTGATGGTGATCAAGAACGTTATAGTCTTGACTTGCTCGATCGTATGTATGATTATTTGTCTAAAAATGGCGAATGTTACTTTATTGAAATTTTTGAAGACGATCAGTTTATCCCAATTGGTGATGTGACGCTGTTTGCTGATGATTTTGCCATTGCCATTGGAGATAAGCGGTATTGGAAAAAAGGAATCGGGACCAAGGTGTTACAGCGAATGATTGAGCGTGCAAGGGAAGTCGGGCTTGACGAAATACTTGTAGAAGAAATATATGACTGGAATACGGGCTCCCGTAAACTATTTGAGAAATGTGGCTTTGAAGCTGTTGAAAAGACAAAGAAAGGTTGGTCCTATAAAAAGAATTTATAAATCATTGTGAGATGCAAAAAAGCTTTGACTGCTAGTCAAAGGCTTTTCATATATTTACACATTCAAGACCTTATCTAGGAAGTCTTTCAAACGTGGGTGTTGTGGGTTATCGAAGATTTGCTCTGGAGTACCATCTTCAAGGAATTGCCCACCATCTGTAAAGATAACGCGGTTAGCAACCTTGCGTGCGAAGCCCATCTCGTGGGTAACGATCAACATGGTCATTCCTTGCTCTGCCAAGTCTTTCATAACGTTGAGTACGTCCCCAACCATTTCTGGGTCAAGGGCAGAAGTAGGTTCGTCAAAGAGCATAATGTCTGGGTTCATAGCGAGGGCACGAGCGATGGCAACACGTTGCTTCTGACCACCTGAAAGGCTATCTGGCATAGCGTCGCGTTTGTCAGCCAAACCAACTTTTTCCAACAATTCCATGCCGACTTTTTCAGCTTCAGCCTTGTCCATCAATTTGTGTTCGATAGGAGCAAACGTGATGTTATCCAGTACAGTCATATGTGGGAAAAGGTTGAAGTGCTGGAATACCATACCAACATTTGCTCGAAAGGCATCGACATCTGTCTTAGGATCTGTCAAATCATATCCGTCAACAGTTACTTGACCACTTGTAATGGTTTCAAGCAAGTTCATGGTACGAAGGAAGGTAGATTTACCAGAACCAGAAGGACCGATGATACAAACCACATCGCCTTCATAGAACTTAGCAGTGATACCTTTCAATACTTCGTTTTTTCCATAATACTTGTGCAAGTCATGGACGTTAATTTTTAATTGAGCCATTATTTGCCTCCTTTTTCAAGATTACGAGCCAAGCGAGTTAAGAGCGTGATAACCACCAAGTAGATAATGGCAAGGATTGCATACATACGGAAGGATTGGTAGTTACGAGCGATGATGATTTTACCTGCTTGGAAGAGTTCCACCAAACCGATAGCAGAGATGATAGTCGTATCTTTCAAAGTGATAACGAATTGGTTGATGAAGTTTGGCAACATGATTTTACCAGCCTGTGGCAAGATAATCTTACGCATGGTTGTTCCGTAAGAAATACCCAAACTGCGAGACGCTTCCATTTGACCAGCAGGAACAGCCTGAATACCACCACGAACAATCTCAGCGATATAGGCACCAGAGTTGAGGGATAGGGCAATAGTACCAGCAACGAAGTCGTTAATTGGTGACTGTTGACCTGTGATAGATTCAATCAAGTTAGGAATACCCCAGAAGATGAAGGCAGCTACAATCATCAAAGGAATACCACGAACCACATCAACGAAAACAGATGCAGTTACACGGAGGGCTTTGATTGGACTAACCGCGAACATACCGAAGATAATACCGATAACAATAGCAATGGCAAATGAAAGAAGGGCAAGGCCGATTGTGATACCGAGACCTGAAAGCAACTGACCGTAGTTGTTTTTCAAAAGTCCAGCAATGGTTGTTTCGTCTACGGTTGAAGTAGTTGCACTTGTTTCTTCTGTTGCGTTGAAATATTTATTAAGAATTTCGTCGTATTTGCCAGATTCTACAAGGGCAGCCATACCGTTGTTGAACATTTCAATCAACTCAGGGTTTGTGCCTTTTTTAACAGCGAAACCGTACTCACCAGATTTTTCACCAGGGATTGGAGTTGCAAAGTCACGACCTTGTTGGATAGCGTAAAGCAATACAGCTTCGTCATCCATGAGGGCATCAATAGAGCCTGAATTCAAGCTATCATACATACCTGAAGCTTCGTCGAAAGGCTTAAGAGTGTAACCGTACTTGTCTTTGTTGCTTTCCAAGAAAGTATAGGAAGCAGTGCCGTTTTTTGCACCAACTGTTTTACCTTTCAAATCTTCGTATGAAGCAATGTCGCTACCGTTCTTGACAGCAAGAAGGATGTTTGATGAATAGTAAGCATCTGAGAAATCAAAGATTTCCTTACGAGCGTCCGTGATAGACATACCAGCGATAACCGCATCAGCTTGTCCAGCCTGAACAGCGTTCAAGGCTGCATCAAAGCCAGGGTTTTGAATGGTAATAGTAAAACCTTGTTGTTCAGCGATAGCCTTAATCAATTCCATATCAATGCCGACATACTGACCAGTTTCATCCTGGTATTCAAATGGGGCAAATGATGAATCAGCAACGATTGTGTAGCTTGATTTTACCGGTGTTGCCTTTGCAGTGGCGCTACCAGTCAAGCTAAGACGAGAAGAGTAGTCAGTCGTTTCAGCAGAAGCTGTTGTTGCTCCCAACCACTTGTTCATGATTTGTTGGTAAGTACCGTCTTCCTTCATAGCAGCAAGGGCCTTGTTGAAGTCTTCTACAAGGTACTCATATTGGCTGCCCTTTTTAACAGAGAAACCAAATGAACCAATCGCTTCTCCAGCGATGTCAATGCTAAGGTCTTGCCCTTTTTGGATAGCGTACTGGATAACGGCTTCATCATCCATAACAGCATCTACTGCACCAGCAGAGAGACTGTTATACATCAAATCACCTGTATCAAAGGTTTTAATGGTGTAACCGTACTTGTCTTTGTTTTCCTCAAGGAAGGCTTGAGCAGCTGTACCATTTTTTACCCCAACTGTTTTACCTTTGAGGTCTTCGTACTTAGAAATCGTGTTTGACTTGGTTGTAGCAATAACGATTTTGGTATCGAAGTAAGGATCAGAGAAGGTAAAGACCTTCTTACGTGGTTCTGTAATGGTTGTACCAGCCATAAGGGCATCGGCAGAACCAGCTTGAACTGCGTTGACAGCTGCATCAAAGCCAGGGAATGAATGGTTCATAGTCCAGCCAGAACGCTTCGCTACTTCATTGATAATATCAACGTCTAATCCTTTGTAAACTTGGTCTGAGTCTTTAAACTCGAATGGTGCGTAGGCATTATCGAAGACAATATCAATGGTATCGTCAGCCTTAACACCTGTAAAAATAAAGAATATCGGCAGTATAGTTGCCAATAACATGAATAGTTTTTTCTTCATTTTCATACTCCTTCTATATAAAATAACTGTCCTAGTATATCACAATCTGAAAAATATTGCAAAAACTACCAATTAGTCATGTAAGAAAACATGACATCCAAGGTCATTAAATTGTGAAAAAATTTAATATTTTTAAGAAAAATGTCTAGTATCTGATTGAATAAACTTGTGATACAATAGTCTTATGAACGATTTAATCAAGCACAAGTTGGAGCTGCTTCCGGACAGTCCAGGTTGCTACCTCCATAAAAACAAGTACGGAAAGATTATCTATGTGGGCAAGGCCAAAAATCTGCGTAATCGGGTGCGGTCTTATTTTCGTGGTGCCCATGATACCAAAACAGAGGCTTTAGTGTCAGAGATTGCCGACTTTGAATTTATCGTGACGGATTCCAATATCGAGGCCCTCTTGCTGGAAATCAATCTAATTCAAGAAAACAAGCCTCGCTATAACATCATGCTCAAGGATGACAAGTCTTATCCTTTTATTAAAATTACCAAGGAACGTCATCCACGACTGATCATTACACGACAGATAAAAAAGGATGGTGGTCAGTATTTTGGTCCCTATCCAGATGTGGGTGCGGCCAACCAGACCCTCAAACTATTGGAGCGTCTGTATCCTTTCCGCAAGTGTAAATTGCCTGAGAACAAGTATTGTCTTTATTATCATTTGGGGCAATGTTTGGCTCATGGAGAAAAACTGCCCAGCCTGTCTGACTATGACAAGATGAGTAAGGAAGTGGCCCAGTTCTTGACAGGGCATGATGATAAGATTGTCAAGGAAGTGCAGGACAAGATGAAGACGGCAGCTGCTAATCTGGAATTTGAAAAGGCTGCGGAATACCGGGATGTCCTGCAATCCATTTCCACCCTGCGGACCAAGCAACGTGTGATGGCTCATGACTTGCAAAATCGAGATGTCTTTGGCTATTATGTGGACAAGGGCTGGATGTGTGTGCAGGTTTTCTTTGTTCGGCAGGGGAAACTGATTGAGCGGAATGTCAATCTTTTTCCATACTATAATGATGCGGACGAAGATTTTTTGACCTACATCGGTCAGTTTTACAGGGACCAGCAACATTTGATTCCTTCAGAGGTCTTGATACCGCAGGATATTGACCAAGAAGCCGTAGAAGCTCTGGTGGATACCAAGGTCATCAAGCCCCAGCGTGGTGAGAAGAAGCAGCTCATCAATCTGGCGACCAAGAATGCGCGTGTTAGTCTGGAGCAGAAGTTTAATCTGTTAGAGAAAAATCTGGAGAAGACCTACGGTGCTGTGGAGAATATCGGTCAGCTTTTGGGGATTCCGACGCCTGTGCGGATTGAGGCTTTCGATAACTCCAACATCATGGGGACCAGTCCTGTGTCGGCTATGGTGGTCTTTGAAAATGGGGTGCCTAATAAAAAGGAATACCGCAAGTATAAGATTAAGACGGTGGAGGGACCAGATGATTATGCTTCCATGCGGGAAGTGTTGCAGCGGCGGTACAGTCGGGTGCTGCGGGACGGTTTGACACCGCCTGATTTGATTATCATTGACGGTGGTCAGGGGCAAGTCAATGTCGCTAAGCAGGTTATCGAGCAGGAGCTGGGGATGTCCATTCCCATTGCAGGTTTGCAGAAGAATGACAAGCACCAGACCCACGAGTTGCTTTTTGGCAATCCGTTGGAAGTAGTTGAGTTGCCCCGTAATTCTCAGGAATTTTTCCTCCTGCATCGAATTCAAGATGAAGTGCACCGCTTTGCCATTGAGTTTCACCGTCAGGTTCGGTCAAAAAATTCCTTCTCTTCAAAATTAGACGGCATAGAAGGCTTGGGACCAAAACGCAAACAGGCGTTAATGAAGCATTTCAAGTCTATTAGCAATATCCAGTCAGCCAGCCTGCAAGAAATCGCAGAAGCTGGTGTGCCTTACAAGGTGGCGGAGAAGGTGAAGGAAAAGTTGAGTGATTTTTTGGGATAAAATAGCATTATTTCTTATAGGAGAATAAGATGTTGAGTATTAATTCGCAATTACTGATGACTAGATCAGAAAAGTTATTAGAATTTCTTAATGACTATCCAAATTTTATTGCAAGAAAATGTCAAGAGAATAAATCTAAGGATAATGATGTCTTGAAAACTTTAGTTGATGGAAAGAACGCCAATTCTTCAGAGATAACTAATTTTAAAAAGTATGTGTTACAGGTTGTAGAAAAAAATTTACCAGAAATTACAGAGCTAGTAAGGAAAATAAAACTACTCATCAATATTTTGAAAGATAACTCAATTTTTGAAGATGGAGCAATTCCTGACATAGAGTATGTACTTGAAAGTCAGTTGGATAAATTAAAAAAAGACTATTTAATAACCACTATTGAACCGAATCCAAATAAAAGAATACAAGAAGAAGTCTATTTTGTTTTATTTTCTAAAGAAAATATTGAAGAACTTATTAAAAATGTTCGTGAGAACTTAAATGAGTTAGTTAATCGACACAGAAATTCAATTTTACTTTCTGAACTTTTCGACTCTAATACTAAATGTTTAATTGTTGGAAAAAATGGCTCTGGCAAATCGACATTGGTAGAGAATTTAAAACAAGATCGATTAAAGAGGACTTTGGTTTTACCTGCAAGAAAAAATCTTATGTTTTATTCAGATGTTGAAGAAATAAATCAACCAGAGCTTTTATTAGAAAAAAATCAAAGTTTTTCCCTTAAATCCTCCGAAACTCAGTTATTCAAAGATCTTTCGTATAGACATTTTTTTCAAATTTAATACGAACTCTAGTTGCAGAGGAACATTATTCCAAAATTAATGGAAAAATATCGAAACTAGAACAAATTAATGCTGTTTTCAAAAAGATATTTCCAGAATTTTTATTTGTGTCAGAACCCTATAAAAGAAAAATATTAGTGTCAAAAAACCAAAGTGATTTTTACGAAATAAATAATTTAAGTGATGGTGAAAAAAGTATATTTTTTTATATTGCGAATATTGTATTGGCCAAGGAAAAGACAGTAATTGTTGTAGATGAACCTGAGACCCATTTGCATCCCTCTATTTGTAGTAAACTCTGGGATGAATTAGTAATGGAAAGAAGAGATTGTTATTTTATTTTCATATCTCATGATATAAATTTCATTGCTAGTAGATCCGATGCAACTATTTCTTGGTGTAGGCAGTATAGCAACTCATTTAAATATGATATTGTTACAAATATTAATGAAGATTCTATTACAAGAGATATTTTTGTGTCATTGCTAGGGAGTTCAAAACCAATTTTATTTTGCGAGGGTAACTTAGAAAGCCTTGATTATAAACTATTTAATATTTTATATTCTGATAAATATACTATAAAACCTGTTGAAAATCATTTGAAAGTAATTGAATATACTAAGATAATTAATAACTCTGATTTAAAAATTGGTAATAGCCAAGCAATAGGGATTATTGATAGAGATTTTAAGGACGAAGAACAATTAGAAGAGTATAAAAAAGATCAGATATTCTGTTTGCCGGTCAATGAAATTGAAATGCTATTTATGTATCCGGAAATTATTAAGAGTGTGATTTCTTGGCGAGATGATTGGCAGAATTTACTAGAATCAATTTTAACAGCTGCTAGTGAAATGATGAGGCTTGATAAAAATATTGAATTAATGAGTACAGAGTATTGTAACTATAAGTTAAGTCAGGTTATTAATCTAAACAAGGCAAAAAATGAGTTTGATTTGTTACGAAATAAAGCATCTATTATTGATGAAGTGGAAAAAATTTCGAATATGTACTCCAGACGAAAAGAATTTCTTACTAATATCTTTGCTTCAAATCAATGGGAAGATAAATTGAAATATTGTAGTTTGAAGCGAAAAATTACAAAAGAAATTATGAATAAATTTGAATCCGAGTATGTTGACAGAGCACTCTCGCAGATTCGAAATTCTACGGAAATTAAAAATTTTTTAAAGAATAGAATTGCCTTACCTGTGGAATAATGTTAAAAAAATTATGTTCATTGACAAAGGTGAGTGATTTTTAGTAGTTGGGTTGGTTTCCTCTCGGTATGAGAATTGCTTACAATCATAAATTGTGGTAAAATAAAACGATATTGCAAAATAAGGAGAAAGCTATGGCTTTTGGTGAAGTAAAACATAAGAAAACATTTTTTGAGAAAGTGACGATTATCATCGTTATCGTGATGGTGCTAGTAACCTTAGCTGGTTTGATTTTGCCAGCTATCAACGTATTGATGAACTAAACGCTTCTAAGCGTTTTTTTCTAGGAAAGAATAGGTAAATTATGAGTATGTTTTTAGATACGGCCAAGATAAAGGTCAAGGCTGGTAAGGGTGGCGATGGCATGGTGGCCTTCCGTCGTGAAAAATATGTCCCAAACGGCGGTCCTTGGGGCGGTGACGGTGGTCGTGGTGGTAATGTCGTCTTTGTTGTTGACGAAGGCTTGCGTACCCTCATGGATTTCCGCTACAATCGTCGTTTTAAGGCTGACGATGGTGAAAAAGGGATGACCAAGGGCATGCATGGTCGTGGTGCGGAGGACTTAATTGTTCGAGTTCCACAGGGGACAACTGTCCGCGATGCAGAAACTGGTAAGGTGATTACGGACTTGGTAGAGCATGGCCAAGAATTCATCATTGCCCATGGTGGTCGAGGTGGTCGTGGAAATATCCGCTTTGCGACACCAAAAAATCCTGCTCCAGAGATTTCTGAAAATGGAGAACCAGGTGAGGAACGTCATTTGGAATTGGAATTGAAGGTTCTTGCTGATGTTGGTCTTGTAGGTTTTCCCTCTGTTGGTAAATCAACCCTGCTCAGTGTCATTACGGCAGCTAAGCCAAAAATTGGTGCCTACCATTTCACAACCATTGTGCCAAACTTGGGTATGGTTCGGACTAAATCTGGTGAGTCATTTGCAGTTGCTGACCTTCCAGGTCTGATTGAAGGGGCAAGTCAAGGTGTCGGTCTTGGAACTCAGTTCCTTCGCCACATTGAGCGGACACGTGTTATCTTGCATGTCTTGGATATGTCAGCAAGTGAAGGTCGAGATCCTTACGAAGATTATGTAGCCATCAACAATGAGTTGGAAACCTACAATCTTCGTCTCATGGAACGCCCGCAGATTATCGTTGCCAACAAGATGGATATGCCTGATGCAGCAGAAAATCTGAAAGAATTTAAGGAAAAATTGGCAGCGAACTATGATGAATTTGACGAACTGCCACAGATTTTCCCAATTTCAGGGATTGCCCACCAAGGTTTGGAAAATCTCTTGGAGGCAACAGCAGAATTGCTAGAGAAAACGCCAGAATTCTTGCTTTATGATGAATCAGATTTCCAAGAGGAAGAAGCTTACTATGGCTTTAACCCAGATGAGCCAGAATTTGACATCAGCCGTGCAGATGATGCTAGCTGGGTTCTGTCTGGTGACAAGCTCGAAAAACTCTTCACTATGACCAACTTTGACCGTGACGAATCTGTCATGAAATTCGCCCGCCAGTTGCGTGGCATGGGTGTTGACGAAGCCCTCCGTGCCCGAGGAGCCAAAGACGGCGACACCGTCCGCATCGGCAAGTTCGAATTTGAGTTTGTTGATTAGTGAAAAAGTCCAGTGGACTTTTTCAGCCCGAGCCTGAAAACTCGAAAGCGAGGTAAGCAGTTTGACTGCAAGTTAACTTGCTAGTCAAACTACGCCAAGTCCTAGGGGACCTTGGCTAGCTACCTTACTAACTTCACCCAAATGGTAGTATCGACCATTTGGGTTCCGTGTCGTAACGTTGGAACTGCCTCTAAGTCCTAAAGGACTTGATGTAGTACGGTAGCCGCTATGGCGGACTACCTACCAACCTTCTAATTCCGTACAGGCAGTAACATCGACTGCCTGTACTCCATGTCGTAACACATCCGATAAGTTGGCATGGATTTAACTGGGGAACTCGAAGGCGAGGTAGTCTTGGAATAGGCTGTTTCAGTTGCTTGCTTTAAACTTGGACGAGTAGAAAATAAGTAATGATAGAAATTTGGAGGTGTCTATGGGTGATAAACCGATATCCTTCAAGGATAAGGATGGAAATTTTGTTTCTGCAGCAGATGTTTGGAATGCTGAGAAATTGGAAGAACTTTTTAACACGCTCAATCCCAATCGTAAATTGCGCTTGGAAAGAGAGCGTATAGCCAAAGAGAAAGAAAATGAGTAAAGTTAGAATCTGCTGGTGTATTTCATGACTGGCAGATTCTATTTTTTGGTCAGATATTTACCAAATTTTGATATACTATACATAGTATACCCATGGAAAGTGTGAAATGTTGATATGAAATTATTCTTTACAGAAATACGTAATCCACTGACACAGTATTTGACAGAACAGGCAGCAACATTTGCCAAGCAGGGAAAACGTGTTTTTTATATTGCTCCAAACTCCCTGTCCTTTGAGATGGAACGCAAGGTCTTGGAATACCTGCCTGAACAGGCAACTTTTGATATTATAGTGACCCGTTTTGGGCAATTGGCCCGCTATTTGATGATTGATAGGAAAGAAGCTGGTCAACCGTTGGATGATGTTGGTCTGGCCATGATTTTCTTTCGTGTTCTATCGCAATTTGAAGATGGCGACTTGAAAGTCTATGGTCGTTTACAGACAGATTTTGGTTTCATTAACCAGCTAGTTGCTTTATACAAAGAATTGCAACGGGCAAATATGTCTATTTTGGACTTGGAAGCCATGGAGTCACCAGATAAGCAGGCTGATTTGGTAAAGATTTTCCTATCTGTGACTGAAATTTTGTCCAGAGAAGGCTTTGAGCATCAGTCTAAGTTAGCCCAGCTGACTAGCTTGGTGGAAACTGGTCAGTTGGATGAGCAGTTGAAGAACATTGTGCTGGTGGTAGACGGATTTTCTCGTTTTTCGGCAGAAGAAGAAGCTTTAGTAAGTGCTTTAAATGAACGGGTGTCGGAAATCCTGATTGGTGTATATGCCAGCAAGAAAGCTGTAAATGCGACCTATATTGAAGGAAATGTTTATCAAGCTAATGTTGACTTTTTGCGACAGTTATCAGCCCAATTCCAGACAAAGATTTCATATATTGGTCAAGAACCGGTATTGGACAGTATCGGTAAATTTTCAAAGAATATGGAAGCCTATTATGACTACAGCGAGACCATGCTTGACTTGACTCCAGCAGACCAAGAAAAAATCCAGCTATGGGAAGTCGTCAACCAAAAAGAAGAAGTGGAGCAGGTTGCGACTGCGATTCGTCAGCATGTGCATCAAGGGGCTCGCTATAAAGACATCTTGTTGCTCTTGGGGGATGTGGATAGCTACAAGTTGCAGATTGGCAAGATTTTTGACAAATATGATATTCCCTACTATTTTGGTAAGGCAGAGGAGATGAGCCATCATCCCCTAGTCCACTTTGTGGAGTCCTTGGAGCGTTTGCGTCGCTATCGTTTCCGAGCGGAAGACCTGCTCAATCTCCTCAAATCTGGTTTGTACGCCAGCATTTCCCAAAAGGAGCTGGACCTATTTGAGTCTTACATCCTCTTTGCGGATATGAAGGGGCAGGCTGCTTTTTCGAGGACTTTTTCGGTCAATGGCAGAGCGGACTATGATGCTGAAGTCATTAAGGAGAAAAGGCTTGTCTATGATTTGGCTGTCTTGGAACCCCTACGTGTTAAGATTATGGAACCTTTGAACCAGCTGTTTAAGGCTGTACCACAATCTGGAACTGCCTTGCTTGAGAAATTTATGGTCTTTTTGGAGGCAATTGAGCTTCCTAAAAATATGGAAAAAATGTCTCGAAATTTGAGCGAAGTAGAGCAAGAAAAAGAAGAGCAGGTCTGGAAAAGTTTTACCCATATTCTAGAGAATTTTCATCAGATTTTCGGAAAAGAAAAGTTGAAAATGGATGATTTTCTGGCTATTTTACAGGCTGGAATGCAGGCCAGCCACTATCGTACCGTTCCTGCAACAGTTGATGTGGTCAATGTCAAATCCTATGATTTGATCGAGCCGCACACTGCTAAGTATGTTTATGCTATCGGAATGGGCCAGTCCAATTTTCCAAAAGTTGCCAAGAATACCAGTCTATTGACAGAAGAAGAGATGGAAAAAGTCAATCTTGTCTCAGCTAGTTCTTCACGTTTCGATTTGGTCAGCCGTGAAAATATCAAGAAGAACCATGCTGCCATGATGTCTCTGCTGAATGCTGCGACGGAACAGTTAGTCATTTCAAGTCCTCAGATTTATAACGAGGGTGAAGATAGTCTGTCACCATACATTAAGATTTTGAAGGAAATGGGACTGAAATCCGAAGAACGTGGAAGGATGAAAACACTTAGTCCGCAAGACATCGGTCACTACAAGAGTCTCTTATCCCGTTTGATTGAGTCGGAAAGACCCTCTCTTGAACATGAAGAATGGGAAGGGCAGACGGCCTTCTGGACAGTCTTGGTTCGCCATTTGAAGAAGAAATTGGAATCGCAATGCATTGAAATTCCGACCATTACTGGCGAAATAACTTCGAAACAGCTTGCAGCTGATACCTTGGCTGCTTTATATCCAGAGGATAAGCCGCTCCATCTTTCTGCATCCAGCTTGACCAATTTCTACAACAACCAATATCTTTACTTTGTACGCAATGTTCTGCGATTGCGGGAACAGGAATCCATCCATCCGACGGCCTTTCAGCATGGTTTGTTCTTGCATCGGATTTTTGAACGAGTGGTCATGGATCAATCTGAGTTGGATTTTGATCAAAAAGTGGACAAGGCCATCCTGCGTACACGTGACGAGGCAGAATTTGCTATGTTTTATAACCAAGATGCAGATGCTCGCTATACGGAGGAGGTGCTGGATAAGATTGCTCGCTCCAGTGCGACTATTTTGCGGGATAATGATTTGGTTGAAATTGATGGTCAGGAAAAGAGTTTCCGTCAGGATAAGGCGCTAGTTTTTGACCTTCAAAATGGCAAGAGTGTGCATGTAAATGGTACCATTGACCGCTTGGATACCTTACAAATCAATCAGGCTGTTGGTGTTGTGGATTACAAGTCCAGCGACCAATCTTTTTCAGTTGGTGATTTTTACAATGGTCTAAAACCTCAGTTGGTGACCTACTTGGCAGCCTTACAAGAGCTGGATGAAACCAAGGATAAACCTGTTTTTGGGGCTATGTATTTGCATTTGCAGGATCCGATTATCAAATTAAAAGACACGAAGAATTTAGAACAGCTAGAAGGAGCTGCCAATACTAGCTTGGTTTACAAGGGGCTTTTCTTGAAGGAGGAAAGTCTGGGGCTCAATCATTTTTATCAGACTCGTAACCAACTCTACACGGAAGATGAGTTTGCGGTTTTATTGAACCACAACCAAGAACTCTACAAACAAGCTGCCATGGACATTCTGGCTGGTCGCTTTGCTATTAACCCTTATACCAAAGATGGGCGTTCGGTGGCAGGTGAGCAGCTGAAGGCAATCACTGGTTTTGAGGCGGATCGGCACATGGGCATGGCACGGCGGTTGGTCAAAGAGGCTAAGCGTCAAGATTGGATGAAACGAATGAAAGGAGGTCAGGACTAATGGCTTTTGAACAATTTTTAAGCGCGGAAGAAATCAAGGCTGTGCAGCTGGCGGAAGCCCATTCTGATAAGCAACAAAAACGCACACCTGAGCAGATTGAAGCCATCTACACGCACGGTCAGAATGTTCTGGTCTCTGCATCGGCTGGGTCAGGAAAGACTTTCGTTATGGTTCAACGTATTTTGGATAAGTTGAAGCGTGGTGTGGGAATCGACCAGCTCTTTATCTCGACCTTTACAGTCAAGGCGGCTGGTGAATTGAAGGAGCGGATTGAGAAAAATCTCAATGAAACCATTGCGGAGACGACGGATATGGACTTGCGTCGGCATTTGTCTGCCCAGTTGGCAGATTTGACTAAGGCGGATATTGGGACCATGGACTCCTTTACGCAGAAATTGGTGACCACCTATGGTTATAGCCTTGGAATTTCTCCTCAGTTTCGGATTTTACAGGATGAGACAGAAAAAGCAAGTCTAAAAAAAGAGGTTTTTGACCAGCTCTTTGCAGATTGTCTTGAAGAGGATGAAAATGGTGCATTCCGCAAACTGGTTCGCAATTTTTCGGGCAACCGTAAGGATAATAGTGGTTTCCGTCAGGTTGTTTATCAGGTGCATGATTTTAGCCAATCGACGAGCAGTCCAACTAAATGGCTGAAAGAGCAGGCTGTTCAAGCTGATTTGTACAGTCAAGAGCGTATAGAGCAGATCTTAGAGCAAGGCTTTAAGGAAAAAGTGTTAGATAAGCTCTATCAAGCAGCAGATTTCTTCCGCTACCATGTGGAATGGGGCAGAAATGACTTTGGTTCCGCCAAGTATTTTGCAAATGTGGAAGAAGTTTTGGATTTGTTGACAGGTTTAAATAGTCTGGACCAGAAGGACTTGATGGAACGGGTTGAAAAAGTCCTTCTTATCAACGACCAGTCCAGAGGAAAAGGCCTGACCAATGCCAATCGACCAAAAGATGAGCATTTGATAGCCTTTAAAGAAGAATACAATGCTGGCAAGAGCCAGCTTATCTCAGGACTACGAGATTTGGGGCAGGAAGTTTATGAATTGACCCTGCTGAAAGATTATCAGGTTCAAGCTGTGCCCTTGCTGATATTATTACGTGACTTTGTCTTGGATTTTTCACAGGCTTATCTGGATGTCAAAATCAAGGAAGCAGCTTTTGAATTTGGCGATATTGGGCATTTCGCTATTCGTATTTTAGAAGAAAATGTGGACATTCGCCAGTTTTTCCAAGAAAAATACCACGAAGTCATGGTGGACGAGTACCAGGATAACAACCATAGCCAAGAGCGAATGCTGGACCTGCTGTCTAACGGTCACAACCGCTTTATGGTAGGCGACATTAAGCAGTCCATCTATCGATTCCGTCAGGCGGATCCAATGATTTTCCAAGAGAAATTTGAACTGTATCAGGCAAATCCTCAGGCTGGGAAATTGATTTTGCTCAAGGAAAATTTCCGTAGTCAGATTGAGGTCTTGGAGGCAACAAATGCTATTTTCACGCGCCTGATGGACCGTCAAGTAGGAGAAATCAAGTATGACGACACCCACAGTTTAGTTGCTGGTAGTCCTAGTCAAAAAATTGCCCAGCCCAAGCATGAGATGGAATACTTGATTTACGACCAGCAGGAGAGCGCAAACTCTTCAACGGATGCTGAGGAAGAAACACCCCTGACTGCTGGTGAAATTGAGGTCGTTGCAAAAGAGATTATTCGTCTTCACAATGAAGAAGGTGCAGATTTCAAGGATATCACTCTCTTGGTACAAAAGCGGACGCACAATGACCTCATTATGTCCATTTTTGAAAAACATGGGATTCCAATTGTGGCAGATGGTGGAGCAGCCTCCTATCTGCAATCGTTAGAAGTCATGATTATGCTGGATACCTTGCGGGTTATCAATAATCCACTCAATGACTATGCCTTGGTTGCCCTGCTTAAATCACCTATGTTCCGATTTGATGAGGATGAACTGACACGGATTTCCTTGCAGGCTGGGACAGGTTTCTTTTACCAGAAAATGGAAATAGCCCAGCAAACAAATGGGCAACATCCTGAACTTATGTCAGGAGACTTGAAGAAGAAAATCAAGGATTTCTTATCTATTTTGGAAAACTGGCGTGCTTTTGCCAAAATGCATTCTATTTATGACCTGATTTGGAAGATTTTCAATGAAAAATTCTACTATGACTATGTCGGTGCTCTTCCAAATGGCAGCAAGCGTCAGGCCAATCTATATGCACTAGGTCTGCGTGCCAACCAGTTTGAAAAAACAGGCTACAAGGGCTTGTCCCGCTTCATCACCATGATTGACCGTGCCTTAGCAAATGACAAGGACTTGGCAGACGTACAAGAATTTTTGCCGCAAAATGCTGTACAACTTATGACCATCCACAAGTCAAAAGGTTTGGAGTTCAAGTATGTCTTCCTCATGAACATCGATAAGCGATTCAACTTGGAAGACCATTACCAGTCAGTCATCATCAGCCGGAAAAATGGTCTAGGTATCCAATATTTAGCGGATATGAAAGATAAGGTAAATAGCCCATTACCTCAGGTGCGAGTCTTAATGAACACCCTTCCTTATCAAAATAATCTCCAAGAGCTAAAAATTGCCAATCTTTCAGAACAAATGCGGTTGCTTTATGTTGCACTAACGCGTGCCGAGAAGAAGCTGTATCTGGTTGGAAAGGGTAATGCTGACAAGTTAGCTGAAAAATATGATGGTAAGAAAGAAGATGGCGTACTTGCCCAATCAACTCGTGAAAGCATGGCGACCTTCCAAGACTGGATTCTAGCCATTGATGAGGCCTTTTCAGGAGAAGACTTGCGCTTCAAGAAAGTCTTTGTAACGGACGAGGATTTGACAGAGGAGAAGATTGGTAAACTGAAATTGAAGAATAAGCTAGAAGACGCCAGCCTTAAAGATATTCGTCAATCAGAAGACATCGCCCAGGCCTTGGACCAGTTGTCCTCTGTCCAAGAGTTGAACGAAGGCTATAAGGCTGCCATTGAATTGCCAAGTTTACGGACTCCAAGTCAGATCAAGAAACTTTATGAGCCTGTCTTGGAACAAGAAGGCATGGAAGTTATGGAAAAATACCAGCCAAAACGGACCTTCAACTTGCCAGATTTCTCCAAGAAACCAAAAATTACTGGAGCCCAAGTCGGTTCAGCAGTCCATGAACTCATGCAACGTTTGGACTTGTCTTGGTTGGTAACAGAAGATACGGTAAGAGAAGCTCTAGAAGCTGTTCATGCAGATCAGGCTGTTAAGGACAGGATTGATATTCAAAAGATTTTAGATTTTTTTGATACAGATTTAGGAGGAGAAATTCTTGCCAATACGGACAAACTCCACCGAGAAGCACCTTTTGCCAGCCTACAAAGGGATCCACAATCACAGGAAGATTTTGTCCTTCGCGGGATTATCGATGGCTACCTACTCTATGGTGATCATATTGTCCTTTTTGATTACAAGACAGACAAATATGACCAACCAAGCCGACTCAGCCAACGTTACCAAGCTCAAATGCAACTCTATGCCGAGGCATTGAAAAAAGCCTACAAGATAGAGCGTGTAGACTGTCATTTGATTTTGCTTGGTGGGGAGAGGATTGAAGTGGTCGAAGTCAACATAAATTAAAAGCGAGTGGTTAAACTCGCTTTTTCTGTTTGGTTAGATTGAGGCCGAATGGAACTAAATTTTCTTCTTTTTTCAAAATCCGTTGGATATTTTCCTTGTGTCGAACGATGACAAAGAGCCCCAAAAAGATGATGATAATGGTAAAGAGCCAGTCGTAGCTAGGTAGGATAAATTTTAGTGCTGGAAATAGCAGAGCTCCTAAGATGGCTAAGGCTGCTGCCAAAACACTAGAGAAGGATACCATGGATGTCAAGTAGAGGGAGCTGGCAAAGATTAGAATGAGATAGAGGCAGAAAGCAGGTGCAACACCCAACAACATACCAGCAGATGTGGCAACAGCCTTACCGCCCTTGAACTGGGCAAAGATGGGGAAAGTATGTCCTAAGACAGCCATCAATCCAAAGACAATCGGAGAAATTCCTTGGGCATGAAAGATGACGGGAAGCAAGGCTGCCAAGGTTCCTTTAAGGAAATCAATGACAAATACAATCGTACCAGCCTTTGGACCTAAAATACGGAATGTGTTGGTTGTTCCAGTATTTCCCGAACCATGCTCACGAATGTTGATATTGAAAAAAGTTTGACCTATCCAAAGTCCTGACGGGATAGATCCCAACAAATATGCAATAAATAGTAAAATAAGATTGACTAACATGCTTCCATTATAGCACAATTTCTTTTGAATTCTCCTCAAATGCGTTTTCTTAGCTGTTCCAGCCGAAAGTTAGCAGAAAAATTTTGCAAAAATGCTGAAAAACTTGTAATATAGTAAGGATGACAAGTATGGAGGTCAGTTTTGACTAAGAAAGAGATTAACATAAATAACTATAATGACGATGCCATTCAGGTACTGGAAGGGCTGGATGCCGTTCGCAAACGCCCTGGTATGTACATCGGCTCAACAGACGGAAATGGCTTGCACCACATGGTCTGGGAGATTGTCGACAACGCTGTCGATGAAGCCCTGTCTGGTTTCGGTGATCGGATTGACGTGACCATTAACAAGGACGGCAGTCTCTCTGTGTCTGACCGTGGACGTGGGATGCCTGTCGGTATGCACGCTACAGGCAAGCCAACCGTCGAAGTCATCTTCACCGTTCTCCACGCAGGTGGTAAGTTCGGTCAAGGTGGCTACAAGACTTCAGGTGGTCTCCACGGGGTTGGTTCTTCGGTGGTCAATGCCCTGTCCAGCTGGTTGGAAGTGGAAATTACCCGTGATGGTGCTGTTTACAAGCAACGGTTTGAGCAGGGCGGAAAGCCAGTCACGACCTTAGAGAAGATTGGTACTGCACCAAAATCAAAAACAGGTACAAAGGTTACCTTTATGCCTGATGATACCATCTTCTCGACGACGGATTTCAAGTTCAACACCATCGCCGAACGCCTGAAAGAATCAGCCTTCTTGCTCAAGCAAGTCACCATGACCCTGACAGATGAGCGGACGGGTGAGCAGGAGGAGTACCACTACGAAAATGGCGTTCAGGACTTTGTATCCTACCTCAACGAAGACAAGGAAACTCTGACACCAGTCCTCTATTTTGAAGGAGAAGATGCAGGTTTCCAGGTCCAAGTTGCCATGCAGTACAACGATGGTTATTCAGATAACATCCTGTCCTTTGTCAACAACGTTCGGACCAAGGACGGCGGTACCCACGAAACAGGTCTTAAACTAGCCATTACCAAGGCCATGAACGACTATGCTCGTAAGACCAACTTGCTCAAGGAAAAGGACAAGAACTTGGAAGGCTCTGACTACCGTGAAGGTTTGTCTGCTGTCCTTTCTATCCTTGTACCAGAAGAGCATTTGCAGTTTGAAGGACAGACCAAGGACAAGCTGGGAAGCCCACTTGCTCGTCCTGTGGTGGACGGCATTGTGTCGGACAAGCTAACCTTCTTCCTTTTGGAAAATGGGGAATTAGCTTCAAATCTAGTTCGTAAAGCCATCAAGGCGCGTGACGCCCGCGAGGCTGCGCGTAAGGCGCGTGACGAATCCCGAAACGGTAAGAAAAATAAGAAGGACAAGGGCCTCCTATCAGGAAAATTAACCCCAGCCCAGTCTAAAAATCCAGCCAAAAACGAACTTTATCTGGTCGAGGGAGATTCAGCCGGAGGCTCTGCCAAACAGGGCCGTGACCGCAAATTCCAAGCCATTCTACCCTTGCGAGGCAAGGTGATCAACACTGCTAAGGCAAAAATGGCGGACATTCTCAAAAACGAAGAAATCAACACCATGATTTACACCATTGGTGCAGGTGTTGGCTCAGACTTTACACTGGAAGATGTCAACTATGACAAGATTATTATCATGACCGATGCGGATACGGACGGTGCCCACATTCAGACCCTCTTGCTGACTTTCTTCTACCGTTATATGCGACCATTGGTAGAAGCAGGTCGAGTTTACATCGCCCTTCCACCCCTCTACAAGATGTCAAAAGGCAAGGGCAAGACAGAAAAGATTGCTTATGCTTGGTCTGACGGGGAATTAGAAGATCTCCGTAAGGATTTTGGCAAGGGCTTTATCCTCCAACGCTACAAGGGTCTAGGTGAGATGAATGCCGATCAGCTCTGGGAAACAACTATGAACCCTGAAACCCGTACTCTTATCCGTGTCACCATTGAAGACCTGGCCCGTGCTGAACGCCGTGTATCCGTCCTCATGGGCGACAAGGTCGAACCACGCCGCAAGTGGATTGAGGACAATGTGAAGTTTACCTTGGAAGAAGCGACAGCTTTTACCAAATAATCTCAGGGAAGTTGAGGGGCCATATGGTTTTAGAAAATAAATTGGGGATTGAAAATGTGGCTGAATTAGCCCGTCTTGAAGAACAAATTAGCAAGAAAAAAGCAGCTCAACTGTTCGAAACTGGCCAGTTATTCCAGATAGAAGTTGGGACTTTTGCAGGTTTGGCACACATTCATCAGGCTTTATTTGAGGATATTTACGACTTTGCAGGGAAAATTCGTGATGTCAACATTGCCAAGGATAATTTTCAATTCGCTCCACGAATCTTTCTTGAGCAGTCTTTGGCCTATATTGACAAGCTACCTCATGAAACCTTTGACGAAATTGTTGAAAAATATGCGGATATGAACATTGTACATCCATTCCGAGAAGGAAATGGACGCAGTATGCGTATCTGGTTGGATTGTATGTTTCGAGCTAGTTTGGGCAAGGTCATTGATTGGAATAACATTGATAAAGACGAGTATTTCAATGCCATGATTAGAAGTCATGTATCAACAGGAGAACTCAAATACTTATTGCTACATTCTTTGACTGACGATCTTGGTCAGGCCACTTATTTCAAGGGTATTGACCATTCTTATTACTATGAAGGATACAATCTTTATCGCACTGCGGATTTGTAACTCTAGTACAGACAAACTATGTGAGGTGTTTTATGCCACTAAGAGTAAAATTAACTGACCGTTTTCAAAAACAGCTGACTGAATGGGCTCGAAAGCGCAAGCAATTTAAAAACAAACAAGAATTAGAAGAAAAGTTTGACCAGGCGCTTGAAACTTGGAAATCGTCCAAGACTAGAGACCGGGCAGAAGCCTTGTTGTCTGATCAAGGGAAATTGGAACATTTTCTACAAGATATCGAGAAGAAATTGGCGCGACTTCCATTTGGCGGGGACAAGTTTTCAGCCATTCCGGGGATGATTTCCATGGTTAGAAGCTATGTCAAGCGAGAATATACGACCTTACCAAAAGGAGCTATTTTAGCTACAATTGGTGCCTTAATCTACTTTTTCAGCCCACTAGATGCTCTGCCTGATTTCCTATTCGGACCAGGTTTGCTGGATGATGCCTTTGTCCTTAATGCCTGCCTCAAATTGGTTAAGTCTGATGTAGATGAGTATAGGATCTGGCAGGCAAGTCAGAGGAAGATGGAAGAGTAGCTCTGCTATTTTACATAAAAGAAAATAAAAGAAGAAAACTATGAGCAACATTCAAAACATGTCCCTTGAGGACATCATGGGAGAGCGTTTTGGTCGCTACTCCAAATACATTATTCAGGAACGGGCCTTGCCGGACATTCGGGATGGTCTGAAACCTGTTCAGCGCCGTATCCTCTACTCTATGAATAAGGACGGCAATACCTTTGACAAGGGCTACCGCAAGTCTGCCAAGTCAGTCGGGAATATCATGGGGAATTTCCACCCACACGGTGATTACTCTATTTATGATGCCATGGTTCGTATGTCTCAGGACTGGAAAAATCGTGAGATTTTGGTCGAGATGCACGGAAATAATGGTTCAATGGACGGTGATCCACCGGCTGCCATGCGTTATACCGAGGCTCGTTTGTCTGAGGTGGCTGGCTATCTGCTAGCTGACATCGAGAAAAAGACTGTGCCATTTGCCTGGAACTTTGACGATACGGAAAAAGAACCCACTGTGCTACCAGCTGCCTTCCCTAATCTCTTGGTCAATGGAGCGACAGGAATTTCAGCTGGGTATGCGACTGACATCCCGCCACATAATCTGGCGGAGGTCATCGATGCCGTTGTCTACATGATTGATCATCCGACAGCTAAATTAGAAAAGTTGATGGAGTTCTTGCCTGGACCAGACTTCCCAACAGGTGCCATTATCCAAGGGGCTGATGAAATCAAGAAAGCCTATGAAACTGGTAAAGGCCGTGTCGTTGTTCGTAGCCGTTGTGAAATCGAGCAGCTCAAGGCTGGTAAGAAACAGATTGTCATTACTGAGATTCCTTACGAGGTCAACAAGGCTGTTCTGGTAAAAAAGATTGACGATGTCCGTGTCAACAACAAGGTGCCTGGTATTGCCGAGGTGCGTGATGAGTCAGACCGGACAGGTCTGCGGATTGCCATTGAGCTGAAAAAAGACAGCGATGAGCAGACCATTCTCAACTACCTTTACAAATATACCGACCTGCAAATCAATTACAACTTCAACATGGTGGCTATTGACAACTTCACACCGCGTCAGGTCGGCTTGCAGAAGATTCTGTCCAGCTACATCGCCCACCGCCGTGAGATTATCATTGCCCGGTCTAAGTTTGACAAGGAAAAGGCAGAAAAACGTCTCCATATCGTAGAAGGTTTGATTCGTGTTATTTCTATTTTGGACGAGGTTATTGCCCTTATCCGTGCTTCTGAGAACAAGGCTGACGCCAAGGAAAACTTGAAAATTAGCTATGATTTCAGTGAGGAACAGGCTGAGGCTATCGTAACCTTGCAACTTTACCGCTTGACAAACACCGATATTGTGACCTTGGAGAATGAAGAAGCAGCTCTACGTGAGCAGATTCAAACCTTGGCAGCTATTATCGGCGATGAGCGGACCATGTTCAATCTCATGAAGAAGGAACTGCGTGAGGTCAAGAAGCAATTTGGCAATCCTCGTTTGAGTGAATTGCAGGATCAGGCAGAAACGATTGAGATTGACACCGCCAGCTTGATTGTCGAAGAAGAAACTTTTGTCAGCGTGACCAAGGCAGGTTACATCAAACGGACAAGTCCGCGTTCTTTCAATGCCTCAACGTTGGAAGAAATGGGCAAGCGGGACGATGACCAGCTGATTTTCTTGCAGAATGCCAAGACAACCCAGCACCTATTGCTCTTTACCAATCTTGGAAATGTCATCTACCGACCTGTCCATGAGTTGACAGATATTCGTTGGAAGGATATTGGTGAACACCTGAGCCAGACTCTCATGAACTTTGACACCAATGAAGAGATTATCTTCGCTGAATTGGTAGAGAATTTTGAAGAGGGAACTTATTTCGCGGTGACCAAATACGGTCAAATCAAGCGTGTGGTGCGGAAGGAGTTCACGCCATGGCGGACTTATAAGTCTAAGTCAACCAAGTATGCCAAACTTAAAGATGCAGAGGATTTGGTTATTACCATATCGCCTGTAGTCTTGGATGACATCATGCTCATGACAGAAAAGGGCTACGCTCTGCGATTTAACATCGAAGAAGTGCCAATCATCGGTGCCAAGGCGGCCGGTGTCAAGGCGGTCAACCTCAAGGATGGGGATGTGGTGGCTGCGGCCTTTATCAGCAACACCAGCTCCGTCTATCTCCTGACTCAGCGTGGTAGTTTGAAGCGGATGGCGACGGAGGAAATCCCTGTGACCAGTCGTGCCAAGCGTGGTTTGCAGGTTCTGCGAGAGCTCAAGGCTAAGCCTCACCGTGTCTTTGCGGCGGGTCCAGTCTTGACGGATCAGGGTGATTTTGACCTCTTTAGCACGGCAAATGAAGATGAAACGACTAGCCAAGTTCTTCATGTCCAGTCCAAAACTGGTAAACTCTATGATGTTGATGTAACTCAGCTCAACCTGTCCGAACGCACTAGCAACGGCAGTTTTATTTCAGACACCATTTCTGATGAGGAAGTGTTGGCTGCTTGGATAAAATAAATAAGGTGAAAGATTGTCTTTAGACAGTCTTTTTTGTTATACTGATATGGAATATATGAGGAGAAGAATAGAATGAAAAAAATCCGTAAATACCTGATAATAATTATCTTTTGTTGTATGCTCCCTAGTTTGTCTGCTTGTGCATCTCCAGAGAGTATGTTGGAGTTTTTAGCTGGAAAAGAGCGTTCAGTTTCCGAGGAAGGAATCTATATTGACGCTTTTGAATCGTTTTTCCATGCTAAACCTTCTTTACAAATATATGAACATATTCCGGCAGGATTACTACAAGGAACTTCGATGACCAGCTATGAGGTTGTCATTGGCGAAGAATTAGCTAAAAATCCTATTTTTGATGTTGGAGAGGCTTCTTGGACGCCGGAAAGTACCATTGATTTACCAGACCCATATGCTCACGATGGAGTAGCCTTCGAAAATGCCCGCAAATTTGTGTTTGATGATGTGATTTCACATCCTTTATGGCGTATTGGAGCTGAAGTTTTCAATAATGAGTGGATCCAGACTAATTTGGTGAAAGAACCCTATAAGATTATCTCGGTAGATAATGAGACAATAAGGAAAGAGGATCTAAATATATGGCCCTTTGTAACACTTGACTTGGATTCCTTTGATAACACAGCATACCAATATGTATCTAGAATACATGAGTTAGTGACTCTTGAACTAGATAAAGAATCAGGTTATTTGACTTATAAAATTGATGAAAAAGACAGAGAAGAGCTGGTAAACATTTTTAGAAAACTTTTTTCAGAGGGATATGTCGGAAAACAGGACGAAGAAAACAGTATCTTTAATCAAATAGGTCTTGTGATTGATACTGAATTCACATCGGAAGAATTGGAGAATGGTACAAATAATGCAGATATAGTCGGTCGATTTGTCAATTTAGATGTCCTTCCTGAAGGAATGATTCTCTATTTGTATGACAGTCATTTTAATCTAATTACCTATGGATTGGATGATACTGAGCAATAATAATCTATAAACCAAGATTTAATACTAACGCACTAGCAACGGCAGTTTTATTTCAGACACCATTTCTGATGAGGAAGTGTTTAGGGCTTGGATTGATTAGGTATTTAGAATGAAAAAGAGATTCCTTATTTTGTTCACTATCCTAGTACTGATAGTCCTTACCATGAAAGTCTTTCCTACCTTTGAGGAATGGCTTCACCGGCTGATTGGTTGGTACTAATCTTATTGAAATGAACCCGCTCCGGCGGGTTTTTTCTAATGTTGCAAAATATTCTGAATTTTTCTTGTAAATCACTTTCAAAAGTAGTAAAATAATAAAAAATACCTTTGGAGAAACTATATGTCAGTAAACATCGACTGGGAAAACCTTGGTTTTGCCTATATGAAACTACCTTACCGCTTCATCGCTCATTTCAAAAACGGTCAGTGGTCAGAAGGGCAATTGACCGAAGATGCAGAACTTCACATTTCAGAAAGCTCACCAGCCCTCCACTACGGACAACAGGCCTTTGAAGGCCTCAAGGCCTATCGCACCAAGGATGGAAAGCTTCAGCTCTTTCGTCCAGACCAAAACGCTGAGCGCCTGCAACGCACAGCTGACCGCTTGCTCATGGAGCCTGTTCCGACGGAGCTCTTCATCAAGGCTTGTAAAGAAGTAGTGAGAGCCAACGCAGACTACGTCCCTCCCTATGGAACTGGTGGCACCCTCTATCTTCGCCCTCTCCTAATCGGCGTTGGCGACATCATCGGTGTGAAACCTGCGGAAGAGTACATTTTCACTGTTTTTGCCATGCCAGTTGGCAACTACTTCAAAGGCGGATTAGCTCCGACCAACTTCCTCATCCAAGACAAGTACGACCGTGCAGCACCTAACGGAACTGGGGCAGCCAAGGTTGGCGGTAACTATGCAGCGTCGCTCTTACCGGGCCAATATGCCAAAAAGCAGGGCTTCTCAGACGTGATTTACCTGGACCCAGCTACCCACACCAAGATTGAAGAAGTCGGCTCAGCAAACTTTTTTGGGATTACCACCAATAACGAGTTTGTCACACCGATTTCACCGTCAATCTTGCCCTCTATAACCAAGTATTCTCTCTTGTATCTAGCAGAGCATCGTCTGGGGATGAAGGCAGTGGAGCGAGAAGTCCTTGTCGAAGAATTAGACCAGTTTGTCGAAGCAGGAGCCTGCGGAACGGCAGCAGTGATTTCGCCAATTGGTGGTGTCCAAATCGCAGACAAACTCCATGTTTTCCATAGCGAAACAGAAGTAGGTCCAGTGACCCGTAAACTCTATGAAGAATTAACAGGCATCCAGTTTGGTGATATTGAAGCACCAGCAGGATGGATTGTTGAAGTGGAATAAAATTTTCTCCTATTCAGTTAGAACTGGGTAGGAATTTTTTTGAAAGTTGACCGCATGGTATTAGACTAATGAGTAAAATTTTTTGATATTAGAGAGCTCTTGACCACTAATTAGAAATAAATTTGTTATAATGGAATGACTTAAAATATTTTTTCTACACTTAGAAAGGTAAAAGATGTATGAATAAGAAATCAGAAGACATTCTGAATGTTTTTGATTTGATTAAGCTATTTAAAAAGAATGCACTTATGATTGTCATTTGTGCCCTATTTGGTGGTCTTCTTATGGGCTTGTATGCAAATTTTGCAGTGAAACCGCAGTATGATTCCAGTGCTCAACTCTTAGTTGCGCAGGATCCGATTGATCCGGGGAGTGGCAATACCTACGTTCAGGCTGCAAACTCTATCCGAACGAATTTGGAGATGATTCCTACCTATCGTGACATTCTTTTTGGGGTGCCCGTTCTTGGTAAGGTTTCAGAAACCTTTGACGGAAAGTATTCTGTTAATGAAATAAAGTCACGTTTAAGTTTTGTTCAAACAGAGGATTCTCAGGCATTTGTTGTTAAACTCAGGATGGATGATGCAAAGGAAGCGCAAGCTGTTCTTGAAGAAATCACAACAGTATTTAGTCAAACCTTGCAGGATATTTATAGCGAGGGATTCGGTAAGGTAGTGGTTCTCTCACCTGCCTCTTACAATGGAAATAAGGTATCGCCGAATATCGTTAAAAATATCATTTCAGGTGTGTTAGCAGGTGTATTCCTTTCATTTGGATTTATTCTTTCTAGAAATCTTTTCGATCGAACAGTAAAAAATGATGCCTTGTTACAAGATAATAATCTGACACTCTTGACTGAATTATACGATATGACTTCAAAAGAGATTAGTAACGCAAAATATCAATCTAATTTGTAATACTAGAAAGTGAGTCTTCGAATGTTTTTTGGAAGAAAAAAGAAACAAAAAGAATTAAATAAGCAACAATTGCAAGGGTCTCCGCTTTATTCAGCAACTCAGCCAACTAGTTTGAATGCAGAGCAGATTAGGGTTCTTCGGACCAACTTAGAGTATGCACAGTTGAACGGTAAAATTAAATCTATCGGAGTGACCTCCTCCATACCTGGCGAAGGGAAATCAACTGTATCTGCCAATTTAGCACATAGCCTTGCTGCAACTGGCAAAAGAGTCTTGATAGTAGATGCAGATTTGCGGAAACCTACTGTTCATCGAACTTTTAATGTATCCAATATGCGTGGTTTGACTGATTTAGTCATTGATCATGATGAAAACTATACCAAGTTTTTACACTATCTTGAAGATTTGGATTTATATGTTTTACCCTCTGGTCCCATTCCACCGAACCCATCAGAGCTGTTGCAATCAGAAAATATGACTAACTTGATGATATCATTCGCTAATGATTTTGATTTTATCATCTACGATTTGCCACCTGTCACTAGTGTGACAGATGCCCAGATTATTTCTAGAAAAGTAGATGGAATGATTTTAGTTGTGCGTCAAGGCTATGTATTAAAGACTGAGCTAGAAAAGAGTTTAAGAAATTTAAAGAATGTTGAAGCAAAATTGCTAGGCTATGTGATGAATGATGTACCTAAGGAACAGAAAGAATCCTACTACTATATTTATGGTAGCGGAACTGATTTTTCTAATCAGTCCAATGATGTTGAATAACAGTTTATTACACATAAAAAGAGTTGAGTGTGAAACTCAGCTCTTTTGACAAATTATTTACTTAAAATAGAGGTTAGAAAGCGCCCAATGGCATAGCTTGTTGGTAATACATAGACCTTAATCAAATAGCGATGAAGAGGTAATTCCTTCTTATAAAGGGTTTCCAGATAGGAATTTTTTGTATAATGTAGATTACGAAGTTCTTTCTTGGCAGTTTGATAGGCTAGCTTATCGTTTGCTTTTACTGCATTAGCTATCATTTGTAGCAAATCTTCAATCATTTTAAATGTAAAATAATCTTTATAGGAAGGATTTCTTTCGCCCATAATGCGATTGTTTTCCATGGATTTCCAATTGTTTTGAGGATTTGGGGTGGTGCTAAGAGAGCCTTCTCTAGATCGATAGATATACAGTTTTTCTGGAACAGTAGTGATATGGCGTGCATGGACCATCAGCTCGAAGTAAATACCTTCGCCCATTCCTTCTAAAAATCGGAATTGAATTCTATCAATCAATTCCCTAGAAACTATCCTTGCAGTTGGTTGGGTATTGTGGAAGATATCCTTGAGTTCTGCTTTACCATAAATTGCCTTATACCAAACAGATTTTTCCCTACCGTCAGAGGAGAAGGTGCCAGTGTCGCATAAAACAAGGTCTGCCTGGGCCTTGATTGCTTGTGTATAGAGTTTTTCAAACATATCCTCCTTGACAAAGTCGTCCGAGTCCACAAATGCTATATATTCTCCTGTGGCTAGATCGATTCCTTTATTCCTTGCTTCACCAACACCAGTATTTACAGCTGACTCAACAAGGGTAATACGTTGGTCTTTATCAGCATAGTTTTTTAGTATTGCCAATGATTGATCGGTAGAGCAGTCATCAATCAAAATCAATTCGATATCGCTTAAGGTTTGTTTTAGAATGGATTCAATACATTGACCAATGTATTGTTCAGTATTATAAACTGGAATAATAATAGATACTTTTGGCAAAACTTTCCTCCTCTCTTTTTTCTCATTATACCATATCGCGAAAAATAGTTTTATTTTTTAATGGACTGTTTCCAATATTTTCATTTTTTTAAACGAGATGGTATAATACTGTGTTAGAAATTTTTAGCCGAAAAGCAAGTGCGTAGTATTGTAGTTTTTTCCAGAAAGGATAGCGATGAAATGAAAAAGTTTTTTAGATATCAATCAAGAATGTCAGGGACGGTAGGTTTGTATGGACAACACACTATTTAATAAATGGGGAATATATTTTTTCTATTTTTCGATGGCTATTTATCCTATCAGTATGATTTTGAACCTTTTTTTTCAAAGCATAAACTTTGACTTGTTAGCAGGTAGAAGTATCTATTTGGGTTACGGTTTAGTTTATCTCTTTGCAATTATCGTACTTGTTAAATTTGGTTTTTCACTGAAAAGATTAGTGGCACTGTATTGCATATATATTTTATATTTTATTTTGTATTTGACCAGTCCTCAATCAGTTAAGTCGGTGTATACTAGTACAGTCATGATGATGATTTACGTCTATTACCTACCCTATTCAGTGCTTATTTTAACTAGAATAAGTGATTTTCGTCAGCTATTCTCTAGTAAATTGATTGAATACACGAATTATGTTATCATAGTCAGCTCATTTATTGCCAAGTATTTCTTTCAAAATCAGACCAATTATATGACCTTTTCTTATCAGCTGTTACCAATTTGGATGCTATTTACCTTTAGTTTCATTCGCCGACCGACACTGCTTAAGGCGGGAGTTGCCCTAGTTATGTTGCTAGAGGGAGTTATATATGGTGCTCGCGGCCCATTGATCTGGTTGGTTATCGGAGCAGTGGTCTATTTCATCTTTCTGGCGTTTGAAAACAAGTTCATCAGCAACCTATCCTTGAAGAAATTATCGCAAATCGTTCTATGGCTGGGGCTTTTCATTGGGATTTTTTCTATAGCTAGAAAATCATTACCTGCACTCAACATTGAAAATTCTTATATTTTAAATCGTTTGGAACAAGGAAGCATCGGAGTGAGTACAGGTAGGAATGAGATGATTGACATAGCCATCAACTATTTAAAACAGATGGGTGGTGAAATCAATGGTTTGTTTTTCGACCGTACCCTCATGCCGGATAATATTTACGTTCATAATTTTATATTAGAAACCTATCTATCATTTGGTTGGTTTATAGGGACCATGATACTGGTTTCATTGGTTTATTTCATAGGAAAAACGTTTCTGTACTCTAATAATACCAATAGAAAAGTAATTATCTTTGCTATTTCAGCCTTCTTCTTAAAATATTTTTTAACCGGAAGTATGTATGAAGGAGATAGTTTTATCATTATGATGGCCCTTGTTTGTGCTATCTATAGTCAAGCAAAACAAGAAAGAAAAATGTCTGATATTGACTAATCAGAAAAACTCTATTGTCCTAAGCTATTGGTAGCTACGGAGCAATAGAGTTTTTGATTACTTGATCATTGAGAGAATATTTTTTTGAAGTATGAAGCGATTGAGGAGATAGGAAATTCCGCTAGTAAGGATGACACTACATAGACCAAACAGTCCCCAGCTCATAAAATTAGTAATCCATCTTGTCAATGGAAGGAAAATCAGACAGGATGTCGATACAGTTAGCATATCAACCAATAGTTGCCATTTCAGATGGTGTAACTGTGCCTGTAGAATATGACGATAACAGTACCAAATATAGTAAAATAGGCTAAATAATAGTGATATACTTGTTCCGATAGCTACCCCAATGAGCTGCCAATGAAAGACTAGGCCAATAGAGATGGCTAGATTAAGAAAGGCTTCAGAATAGGTTCCAACTTGTGTTTCCTTAAAACTTCCTGCTGAAAAAACCAGTGTACGATAAGGCAAGCGCAGGGCGTAGATAAAGATAGCCAAGGTCATCAGATAACCAAACAAGGGCTGGTTATAATTCGCATCCGTTATGCGTTGGGTATATAGGATGACAAATGGCGTAATCAATTGGAAGGTAGTGCTTAACAAAATTGTGGCAGCGGTGTGGATGGTCCATTCAATTTTCTTAAACTGTTCATGTAAAACTGTTTTATCTCCTAGATGGAGTGCTCGTCCCAAGAATGGTCGCAGACCGCTGGTTGCTGCGTTTAAGAAAGTCTTTATCCCCTGGAAAACCGTATTATAGACAGCATAGACAGAGACCTGAGAAAGACTGGCGAAGAGTGAGAGGATGACCACATCTGTACTTTCTTGGATGGTATAGGCAATATGTTGACCAATACCATACCACTGTTGTTGGATTTTGTAGTCTTTATCAATATTCTTCTTGGAAATTTTGTAGTGCTTGTGGACATAGAAACTAATGCAGATGGGTGGAAGTATGAACACAAGAGAAGAAATGAATTTTACTAGGTAAATACTTTGCCCACTGTTAATTAAGAAAATAGAAAGGGCTAAGTTAATGATATTTGCCGTTCCTTGCAATATTTCCTTGATATAAGCTCGTTGGTCGGAACCTAAAATGATTTGACTGGTAATGCCTACAAAGAATTGCAGAAGGTGGGAGAGGGATAGTATCAAAGTTAACCCTATAATTTGAATACTAGAAACATCGCCAGTTAAGGTTTGAGGTAGGATTAAGCACAAGCAACCAATATAGACCAACAAGGCCAGACCAATCCGGTTGAAAAAAACTTTAGATTTATAGTAAATGGTTGATAATTGGTTAAAGTCCCCATCTAAAATTGGTTTATATAAACTCGCTTGAATAACAGTAGCCATTCCAAGATCGAGGAGACTGATTAAGTTGAGGTATTGGGAAATACTTGACATCAATCCGTTAATTTCTGAACCATAGGCAGTGATAAATAATCTTGGTAATATAAGACTGCAAATGATGGAGATACATTTATTGAGTAAGGAAATTAGTCCATTGAGTTTTAGTGATTTTGTATTCATAGAGCTTGCAACTTTCTAACAAAGGACAAATATTGTAATTACGTTTTTTTGATAAAGGGAACGGATTTTGATAAAATAATTCTGAGACTAATCTTTGATTAGTCTTATTTGGAAATAAAACTTTGTTTCACTTGTAATAGTTTTTTTAGTGCAGAATAGCCAAAGAGGGAGCTGGCCCAATACAGAAATGGGACAAATCTAGGTTTGATTTGAAGCGATTGCCATAACTGTTGACGAGTTTCTTTTATCTGGCCTAGTTTGAAGTAGCGCATAGCAAGATAATACTCCTGATAGGCCAGCAAGTCCTTTTCTGGAAGCGCCTGTAATGTTTGGTTGATGGCGCGTGCTTTTTGGGATACAATTTGGTAACCCTGAATGACCTTGGTAGAGTTTTTGGAAATACTGTCTTCTTGCACCTCATAGGCAACCAAATCTTCTGCCAGTTTGTAGCCCTGACTGACTTGGAGGAGTTTTAGGAACAAGTCCCAGTCTTGACAACTAAGTAGATTACTATCTAATCCACCGACCTGTTGAAATAGCTCCTTCCTTACCATTAGGGTAGAGAAGCCACCTAGGTTATTTTGCTTAATTGTTTCTTTTAGTGGAATAATTCCTTCTGGAAGGGTGTGGACCGCTTTTGCGCCGAAACCAGTCACAACAAAACCAACTTCCGGTCGGTCTTGTAAAATACGAACTTGTTTTTCAAGTTTTGTTGGTAGAAAATAATCATCAGAATCAAGGAAGGCGAGGTATTCTCCTTTAGCCTGTTCTACCCCTAAACTTCGACAAGCATTGGCGCCACTATTTTCTTTTACAACAAAGAGTGAAAGATTGTCCTGTTGCTTTTGTAAGTCTTGAATGATCGAAACAGATTGGTCAGTTGATTGATCGTCAACAACGATGATTTCTACATGTGAATAATGTTGTTGATTGACGCTTTCAATAGCTCTTTGGATTAAATGTTGGCGATTAAAGTTCGGAATAATGACTGAGATAAGTGGTTTCATGAAAATATCCTTCTAAGTTTCTATACATAATATTACAACAGGATAGACTTTTTTTCAAATCTCGTCAATTGGTTTGATTGATTTTTCAGGACGTGCGTGAATGTTTTAAAAGACTAGATTGAAATATGAATTTGAAAGTTAATTATTGATAAAGGATACATAATATATGATGAACCAAGTACATGACACTCCAATGGTTAGTGTCATTATTCCAGTTTATAATGCCTCGCAGTTTATTGAAGAAACCATTCAGTCTGTCCTTAAACAGACTTATCAGCATTTTGAAATCATCCTTGTAGATGATGTTTCAACGGACGCATCGGTATCTATCATTAGAAAAATGATGGTGACAGATAAGCGCATTTCCTTGCTTGAGAACGATGTCAATACCGGCGTTGCTATTGCACGAAATAGGGGTGTTGCGGCTTCGACAGGTCGATTTATTTGTTTCTTAGATGCCGATGATCTTTGGACTCCGACGAAACTGGAAAAGCAGGTGGCCTTTGCCTTGAACAATGGCTATGCCTTCACTTTTACTTCTTACCAATTTGCTGATGAGAGCGGGATAGCCCTAAAGGCACCTCTCCATGTACCAAGCAAAATTTCTTATCAACAAGCGCTTGGCAATCATACGATTTTTACATCTACGGTCATGCTAGATCTCAATCAACTTACTAAGAAAGATATTGAAATGCCCGATGTTCGTAGAGGACAAGATACTGCTACCTGGTGGAAAATCCTGAAGGTGACAGACTACGCCTATAGTATCGATGAGCCGCTCTCGATATATAGAAGAACATCGGCATCTTTGTCAGCTAATAAGTTTGCCGCCGTAAAACGTACCTGGAATTTATTTAGAAATGTAGAAGGTCTGTCTTTGTGGCAAACCATCCCTCCATTTTGTAGCTATGCCATAAATGCCATAAAAAGAAGATTATAAGGAGAAATGATGGTTGTACTCGTCGCAACATTAAATACAAAAAATGTCCCTAAACTGATTGAAGAAATGAATTTGAAAGCAGTAGATGCCATCGTGATCAACCAATCAAGTACAGGTAGAGCAGGGACAATCATCGAGCAGAACGGTCAAGCAACCATTGTCCATAGTGAGCGACTTGGTTTGAGTGCTAGTCGTAATGAAGCTATATCTTATGCTCAGAGTGAGGATATTTGTCAGATTGCTGATGATGATATGATTTTTGTTGACAATTATAAGGAAATTGTTGAGAATGCCTACAAGGAATTTTCAGAAGCAGACGTAATTGTTTTTTATGTTGATCTTGAAAATCATGCTATCGCAAGAAGTAGTATTCCAAAAGGTAGAATGCACTATCTTAATGCCATGCGCACCTCATCCGTTCAAATCAGTTTTAAAAAGTCCAGCTTAGAGAGAGTAGGACTTAAATTTGATGAACGATTTGGCATAGGAGCAAAATATGGTTCGGGTGAAGAGAATATTCTCTTGTTTGACGCACTGAGAAAGGGATTAAAGCTTTATAGCTATCCCATAAAGATAGCTTCCTTACGAGAAAGAGAATCTCACTGGGACAGGTCACACACTCCTGAAAACTGTCGCAAACGCGGCGCTATATATAAGCGGATGACAAACTATTGGTATTGGATATTGTTTATCCAATTTGCTATTCGTAAGCGAAAGCAAATGTTACCTGAAATTTCCTTATTTGATAATATCCGCTATATGTTTCAAGGAGCTAGAGAATTTTCTAGGTTGAAATAACTATTTTTTAAGAAAATCGTTTTCATAAATCATTTTTTTGTTAATTTTAAGAAAACTGTGTAAAATAAAGTTTATTGATTTTTTCGCACGTTTTAGCAATGTGCAAAAATAAAAATGGGGGGGGGGTAATGAT
>NZ_POQQ01000048.1 GCF_002964575.1 Streptococcus suis
TAATCAGACGAGCCTCGTGAGTAGCAGGTAAATCCCAAGCAAGATTTAATTCCAAACTTAACTGATTTGTGTTATACTGTTTATACATTTTCATGCCTTTCTAGTTGTTTTGTCGTTATTATAATTATAAAGCATGAAATGGAAAACGAGCAACTCCTAATTGGAATTGCTCGTTTTTTTATATGCGAGAAGCTAGTTTTTGCCCAGCCTCTTTTCGTATTATTCTAAAATAAGCTTAGTTTTTATGCCATCCACATCAACAAAGGCTGCGCTATTGTCTAGTCTGTGAAGGTTTAGGTTTGCAGCGATGGCACGATTCAAGGTTGCTTCAAAAGCTTCTGGATTGGAATAGAGGAGCGTATAGTAGGCAAGTCCTGGCATGCCTTCTTGTCTGGTTTTCAGATTTTTTCCTCCCCATTCATTGACAGCCAGGTGGTGATGGTAGTCGCCAGAAGCTAACCAGGCTGCAGATGGAACGGAAAATTTATCCTCGATAGCTAGGACCTCTTGGTAAAAACGGCTAGAAGCTGCGCTTTCTCGGACAGATAGATGGACATGGCCCATGCGACTGCCAACTGGCATCTGATAGGTTGCGTCAGCCTTTTTTCCTAAAGCATAGATCGTTTCAGTATCCATTGGCTCAGATTTTCCAACAATTTGACCGTCAGCTCGAACATCCCATGCATCTTGTGGCAGGTCACGGTAAACTTCGATGCCATTGCCTTCGGTGTCGGCTAGGTAAATGGCTTCGCTGTAACCGTGGTCGCTGGCGCCTTGGAGGGGAATCTTATTGTCGATAAAGTGACGGAAAATGGTGCCCAAGTCCTCACGGCTAGGTAGGACAATAGCCAAGTGGTAGAGACCGTAGCTGTGGCTGACTTCGCCTTTCTGCTCAGTTTGAATCAGGCGGACAAGGGTGGTTTTTCCAACACCAAGGTCAATCTGGTTCGGGCTTTGGGAGAGGACTTGGAGCCCCAAGACTTGTTGGTAAAAGAGACTTTGGAGTTCAAGATCACGGACGTTGAGGGCAACATGGCCCAGTTCAAATTGGGAATTATACATAGGAATACCTGGCTTTCTAATTTGGCTTGAATAAATTCATAAGGTAAATAAATGATTGTATAATCATTATAACACATACAAACTATTTTACAAGTACGTAATTTTTGGATAGCCACTATCTTATGGTGAAGTTTTGTATCATATCAAGGGAGAATTCGATTGATTTTTAAAAAAACTAGAACCGAAGTTCTAGTTAGTGTTGGTTATTCAATCTTAATTTTGTAAAGAAAGGTTGTGTTAAGCTTCCAACAATGCTTTTGCTTGTGCTTGCAAACCAGCAATAGCTTCCTCTGACAATACCAACTGTCCATTTCCCCATGCTTCTGGATTGACAGTTGTACCTGTAAATTCACCAACCACTTGCATACGAACAAACGGTAGGAGTGCATGGTAGCTAGCGAACATTGGCTCATGTCCAGCATTGGCAACAGATGATACAGTAACAATTTTATCTTGTAGTGCAGATGGGCCACGTGTTTCTGACAAGTCTAGGGCACGGCTGAGCCAGTCAATCAAGTTCTTCACAGTACCTGGAATAGCAAAGTTGTAAACTGGTGAGAAAATCCAGATAGCATCTGCAGCCATAATCGCATCGCGTGCAGCTTGGACAGCTGGCAAGACTGGTGTTTCAAAATCTTGGTTCATAAGCGGGATTTCTTTATAGTTAAGATAAGATACAGTTGCTTGACCTCCTAAGATGCTTTCAGCTTGCTTGGCCATTTGGTGATTGAATGAACCTTCACGTAGTGAACCGACGATAAATAGAATGTTTTTCATGATGTTATACCTCTAACAATTTTTTCTTCCCTGCTCTCGCAGTTTATGGTATTATTGTATCAGGTACTAAAAATAAAACAAGTACGTTTTTTTTGAATAGTCACTATCTTTTTGTGAAGTAATGTGTAGTATCAAGGGAAAATAAAGGAGAATTTATGGCAACTTTCACACAACATACGGTTCCGGAGTGTCCTTATGTGACCACTCAGAGTGTCTTATCTGGGAAATGGAGTATCTTATTACTACATCATATCGAAGAAGGTCCCATTCGGTTTAATGAAATGCACCGTCGATTGACAGGGATTTCCCAAGCAACCCTGACCAAGCAGTTACGTCAATTGGAGGATGATGGTTTAATCATTCGGAAGGTTTATGCACAGGTTCCGCCAAAAGTGGAATATGAACTGAGCGAGATTGGTCAGGAATTTAAGTTGGTTTTGGAGCAAATTGAAGTTTTTGGGGATAAGTACATCGAATTTGTCAAAGCAAAAAAATCTGAATGAGTTAGAATCTCATTCAGATTTTTGTCTTTTATAGTTCGTCATCCTTAACTGCATTTAACCAATCGGCAGCAGCCTTGGCTGTGCTTTCAAGGGCACCTTCTTTGAACGGTGATTGGAGGTTTGCGGCTTCAACCACTTGCAAGAAGGACTTGGTGCCACCCAAATCACAGATGCGGATGTAGTCTGCCCAAGCTGTTTCATCGTGGTCCACCTGCGTGCGTTTCCAGAATTGAAGGGCACAGACTTGAGCCAAGGTATAGTCGATGTAGTAGAATGGGCTGGCAAAAATATGCCCCTGACGGTACCAGAAGATACCACGGTTGAGGGCTTCTGACTCAGAATAATCACGGTCTGGCAAGTAGAGGTCTTGGAGTTTCTTCCAAGTCGCCTTGCGTTCTGCTGGTGTCATCTCGGGGTGTTCATAGACTTCGTGCTGGAAGTGGTCTACCAAGACACCGTAAGGCAAGAAGAGTAGAGTGCCAGCCAAGTGGCTGAATTTATATTTATCAACTTGTTCCTTGAAGAAACGGTCCATCCACGGCCAGGTCATAAATTCCATAGACATGGAATGGATTTCACAGGTTTCGTAGGTTGGCCAGACAACTTCTGGACTTTGAATCCAACGCGAACGATAGACTTGGAAAGCATGACCTGCTTCGTGGGTCAAGACATCAATATCACCGCTGGTACCGTTGAAGTTGGAGAAGATGAATGGGCTCTTGAAATCAGGGATATAGGTGCAGTAGCCACCGCTATCCTTGCCAGTTTTGGCAACTAGATCAAGCAATTCGTGTTCCACCATGAAGTCGAAGAACTCGCCTGTTTCTGCGGACAATTCGCGGTACATGTCTTGGGCTTGGCTGACGATAAAGTCAGGGTCACCTTGAGGAACAGCATTTCCGTCTAAGAACTCAAGATTGAGGTCGTAGTGTTTGAGGCTTGGTACCTGCAAGCGTTTGGCTTGGCGTTGACGAAGATTTTGTACAATCGGTACGATATGTTTGAGGATTTCCTCACGGTAAACTTTGACCATATCACGATTGTAATCAAAACGGTTCATCTTGAGATAGCCGTATTCTACGTAGTCCTTGAAGCCAAGTTTGTGGGCGATTTCCGTGCGGACTTTGACCAATTCATCGTAAACGCGGTCGAAATCAGCTTCCTTGCTTTCAAAGAAGGCAGTTGTAGCAGCAGAAGCAGCCTTGCGGACTTCACGGTCGGTTGATTGACCGAATGGCCCCATTTGTGCCAAGTTGTAAGTCTGTCCTTGGAAATCAATCTCTGCTCCAGCAATCAGTTTGCTGTATTCATCAGATAATTCATTTTCTTTTTGCAGTAATGGAATGACGTCTGATGAGAAGGTTTTGAGCTTGTTCTCAGCCAGCATGAAGAAGGTTTTAGGCAAGATATCTGACAACTCTTCCTTGTAAGGCGTCTGGACGATGACACGGTAGTAGTTGGTGGTCAATTCTTCAAAAAGTGGCGAATATTCATTCCAAAACTTGGTTTCTTCATTGTAGAACTCATCGTTCATATCAATAGAATGGCGAATCATCCAGAGGTTGTACTGAGTGTCGACCAAACTGAGCAGTTTGGTGATGTCTGCTACAAGTGTGCGAGTTGTTTCCAAATCTCTAGCCGCAGCCAACTGGTCTGTCAGGTCAGAAAATTGAGCCTTGATAGCTGCATAATCTGGACGAACGTAGGTATAGTCTGAAAATTTCATATGGTTCTCCTTTTGCATTGTTATCTACTATCTTACTCTTTTTGAAAACGTTTGGCAAATCCTGACCTATCTATGTTCACAAGTCATCAGTTTTGTGGTAAAATGTAGGAGATTATTAGAAAAATGAGGTTGTAGACATGTCTAAATTTTTAGTTTTTGGTCACCAAAATCCTGATACAGATGCCATTGCATCATCATACGGTTGGGCTCACTTGGAGCGTGAAGTGTTTGGTCGTGATGCGGAAGCAGTTGCACTTGGAACGCCAAATGAAGAAACAGCTTTTGCACTTGACTATTTTGGTGTGACTGCACCGCGCGTGGTTGAGTCTGCTAAGGCAGAAGGCGTTAGCCAGGTCATCTTGACAGACCACAATGAATTCCAACAATCAATCGCAGACATCAAAGATGTAGAAGTGGCAGCTGTTATTGACCACCACCGTGTCGCAAACTTTGAAACGGCAAACCCATTGTACATGCGTTTGGAGCCAGTAGGTTCAGCATCATCAATCGTTTACCGTGCCTTCAAAGAAAATGGAGTAACACCTCCAAAAGAAGTGGCTGGTCTTCTCTTGTCAGGTTTGATTTCAGATACCCTCTTGCTCAAATCGCCAACTACTCATGCAACAGATCCACAAGTAGCAGCTGAATTGGCTGAAATTGCTGGTGTGAACTTGGAAGAATACGGCTTGGCACTCTTGAAAGCAGGAACCAACCTTGCCAGCAAGTCAGCAGAAGAATTGATTGACATCGACGCAAAAACCTTTGGTTTGAACGGAAATGACGTACGTGTAGCCCAAGTCAACACTGTGGATATTGCAGAAGTCTTGGAACGCCAAGCAGAAATCGAAGCAGCTATGACAGCAGCATCAGCAGCAAATGGCTACTCTGACTTTGTCCTCATGATTACAGACATCGTTAACTCAAACTCTGAAATCCTTGCGCTCGGTAGCAACATGGACAAGGTAGAAGCAGCCTTCAACTTCAAGTTGGAAAACAACCACGCCTTCCTTGCAGGTGCCGTTTCACGTAAGAAACAAGTGGTACCGCAGTTGACTGACGCTTTCAACGCCTAATGAATTTTTCTATCGACATCGAACTTGAAGTCGGTAGGATGGTCTTACCTAGCACCTTCGGGTGCTTTTTTTCATTATCGTCATTTAGTTTATCTTTTATTACGTCGACGATCGAGGGAAGAAGGATAAGCAAAAAGAGCGAGGAGTAATCCGTCGCTCTTTGTTTTATAATTTTATTTGCGTGTTTGTCTCAATTTAAATTTCTTTTTTAGTCCAACTTGAATCAAACGAAAACCGATAAATCCCGTTGCAGTTGCTAGAACCAAAGCAAGAAAAACAGGTAAACCTACTGATAGATAGACATAGGCAGATATAACTGTAATCAAGCTAAATAGAACAATATTCACAAAGAATAGTAGTTCATTGATGCGTTCTTTTTTTGTATTTTTTACCTGATAGGCTTGAACAGTGGTTTGCTTCTCTTTCGGGATATACTCTTCGTACTGGTATTCGTGGGACTGATAGTGTCTTAATGCCATATCGTCTCCTTTTCTGCTTCTTAAGCATACCATAACATTTATGAAATTTTATGACATTTATATTACAATAAGGTTACAAGAGAAAATGAGAAAAGTCTGAACATTAAAATACCAGAGGTGACTTACCATACAAATCTCTTTTTGATATAATTATCTTTATGGGAAAAATTATCATTACAGCAACAGCTGAAAGTATTGAACAGGTTAAAGAACTGCTAGCTGCAGGCGTTGACCGTATTTATGTTGGTGAAGCGGACCATGCCCTCCGCATCCCGACAAACTTTACCTATGATGAACTTCGGGAAATAGCAGAGCTGGTTCATGGTGCAGGTAAGGAACTGACCGTTGCGGCCAATGCCCTCATGCACCAAGATATGATGGACAACATCAAGCCTTTTATGGAATTGATGAGAGAAATCAAAGTGGATTATCTGGTTGTCGGTGATACAGGTATTTTCTATATCAACAAGCGGGACGGCTATAATTTCAAGTTAATCTACGATACATCTGTCTTTGTCACCTCCAGTCGCCAGATTAATTTCTGGAAAGACCACGGGGCAGTGGAGGCTGTTTTAGCACGGGAAATTCCGTCGGAAGAACTCTTTGATATTGCCAAAAATTTGGAAATTCCTGCGGAAATCTTGGTGTACGGTGCTTCAGTTATCCACCATTCCAAGCGGACCTTGTTGCAAAATTATTATAATTTTACCAAGGCTGACGAAACAGACTTGTCACGTGGACGTGGACTTTTCTTAGCAGAACCGAGTGATCCAGATAGTCACTACTCTATTTTTGAAGACAAGCACGGTACCCACATCTTTATCAACAATGACATTGATATGATGACCAAGTTATCGGAGTTGGATGAGCATGGCTACCATAACTGGAAACTGGATGGTATCTATTGTCCAGGACAAAATTTTGTTGAAATCGCCAAGCTCTTTGTACAAGCTAGAGATTTGATTGAAAAAGGGGAGTTTACCTACGACCAGGCCTTCCTCTTAGATGAGCAAGTTCGCAAGCTCCACCCAGCCGAGCGAGGTTTGGATACAGGTTTCTACGAATTTGATCGTAATAAAGTCAAATAAGTCTCAGTTTAATCATATATTTATTATTATTTTACTTACTCTATCCTGGCAGAGTTAGCTCTGTCACTTACTATGTAAGGTCAGAGCACGAAAACGCCTTTGGGCGATTTTCTAAACTCTGCACTAGGTTTCCACATGAAAAAGTATCGTTTTCACGTGGAAACCGTCGCAAATAGAAAGAAGTTTATTATGTCAAAAACATTAAAGCGTCCCGAGGTCTTGTCACCTGCTGGGACATTGGAAAAATTAAAGGTAGCCATTGATTATGGTGCCGATGCTGTCTTTGTCGGTGGCCAGGCCTACGGTCTGCGTAGCCGAGCTGGTAACTTTACCATGGACGAGATGCGGGAAGGGATTGAGTACGCCCATGCTCGCGGTGCCAAGGTTTATGTAGCTGCCAACATGGTTACCCACGAGGGAAATGAAGAAGGAGCAGGAGCCTGGTTCCGTGAATTGCGGGATATGGGCTTGGATGCCGTTATCGTATCCGACCCAGCCCTCATCGTTATCTGTGCGACAGAAGCACCAGGACTCGAAATCCACCTGTCAACCCAGGCATCATCTACCAACTACGAAACCTTTGAGTTCTGGAAGGAATTGGGCTTGACCCGCGTTGTTCTGGCCCGTGAAGTGACCATGGAAGAAGTGGCTGAAATCCGCAAACGGACAGATGTTGAAATCGAAGCCTTTGTCCACGGTGCTATGTGTATTTCCTACTCAGGCCGCTGCGTCCTCTCCAACCACATGAGCAAACGCGATGCCAACCGCGGTGGTTGCTCTCAGTCTTGTCGCTGGAAGTACAACCTCTACGACCTACCTTTTGGCGAAGAACGCCGTTCGATTAAGGGGGAAATACCAGAGGAGTTCTCCATGTCTGCGGTGGATATGTGTATGATCGACCATATTCCAGACATGATTGAAAACGGGGTCGATAGCCTGAAAATCGAAGGCCGGATGAAATCTGTCCACTACGTATCAACCGTAACCAACTGCTACAAGGCAGCGGTTGATGCCTATCTGGAAAGCCCTGAAAAGTTTGAAGCGATTAAACAAGACCTGATTGATGAAATGTGGAAGGTTGCCCAACGCGAATTGGCAACAGGTTTCTACTACAGCCCACCGAGCGAAAACGAACAGCTCTTCGGTGCCCGCCGTAAAATTCCAGAGTACAAATTCATCGCGGAAGTAGTAGCCTTTGATAAGGAAACCATGACAGCCACCATTCGCCAACGCAATGTTATCAACGAAGGCGACCAAGTAGAATTTTACGGACCAGGTTTCCGCCATTTTGAAACGACTATTCAAGACCTTCGTGATTCAAATGGAGAAAAGATTGAACGTGCCAACAAGCCGATGGAACTTTTAACTATTAAGCTGGACCGAGAAATCTACCCTGGCGACATGATTCGTGCCTGCAAATCGGGCCTCATCAACCTCTACCAAGAAGATGGGCAATCATTAACCATTCGAGCATAAAATAAAAGGCTGGATTTCAGCCTTTTGTTTGTTTTTGGGAGGTTTTTACACTTTCGGGAACCAGGGTGATTTTTTTAATATCTTGAACTTTGATGATACTTGTCACGCGTCGTTTGAAATTTTTCATGATCAGTCGTTGACGCTCGGTATCGTATTTGATAATATCCCCTGTAAAACTGCGGTCCCCATAGATAACATGGATGGCTGCTTTCTTATAGAGGGCAAGCTCCAAATTGTTTTTTATCTCTTCCTTGCTGTCTGGCTCGATGGTCTTAGGAGCTTTGCTATTGCCCAAAAAGATATTGACCTGCTCTAAAATCACTTCCAAAAATCTCTTCATGGCATTATCCTTTCAAACTTGGTATAATTATAGTAACGAATTTTCGCAAAAATGACAAGTTTTTTCGAACAAATAAGTGAAGGAGGTAACAAATGGCAGAATTTACATTTGAAATTGAAGAGAAACTTTTAGTCCTGTCTGAGAATGATAAGGGCTGGACCAAGGAGCTGAATCGTGTATCCTTTAATGGTGCACCAGCCAAGTATGACATCCGAACTTGGAGTCCCGACCATACCAAGATGGGTAAGGGAATCACGCTCAGCAATGAAGAATTCCAAGTGCTCTTGGATGCATTTGCTAATAAATAAAAGAAGCCTAAGCGAAAAAGGCTTCTTTTTTTGTGATGGGTTGGAGGAGGCGGTGGCAGACAGTAACCAAGGCAATTTTTGCCAAATCAGGAAGGATAAAGGGTAGAACCGTCCATGCCAATGTATCTGACCAGCTAGCACCTGAAACAAGCTTAAAGACCAAGAAACCGATAAGGAAACAGACAGCAGTTCCTAGTAGACAGGCTAAGAAAACCGTCACTGGTGAGGAATCTGATCTGGTGAGGGCAGAAGTAAGCGCAGCATAGACTAGGAAGCCCCATAAAAAGCCTGCGGTTGGTCCGACAAGGGCAGCAAAACCACCTGAAAATCCAGCAAAGACAGGAAGTCCGACAGCTCCCAAGGTCAAGTAGAGAGCTACGCCAGCAAGAGCTTCTTTTGGTTTGTAGAGACAGGCGATTAGTCCAATAGCTAAGGTCTGAAGAGTAAAGGGAACAGGGCCGATAGAGAGGCTGATTTGAGACAAGGCAGCAATAAGAGCTGTTCCGATAGCGATGTAAACAAGAGATTTAGTAGAATGGTTTGTCATTTTGTTATCCTTTTTATTTTTCTAGGTTAACAAAATTATAGACATTCTAGCCATGAAAGTCAATGCTTCCACCATCGGCTGTCACAGTGTTATAGTTTTTACTTATAGGTGTAGATAGAAAATTTATATTATGCAGGCTTAGTCATTCATGCTAAAATGATAAAAAAAGAAAGCGAGCCTAACTATGTCAGAACTACTTGAAATTTACCGTACACTTAAATCCAAAACTTGGGTGGATTTGACCCATCAAATCAATGAGCATAGCCCTCATTTTCCAGCCCTTCCAGCCTTGGAGAAAAAGGCTTTATTTACCCATAAAGATGGATTTTTTGTAGAGCAATTTACAGTTGTTGGGCAATATGGTACCCATATCGATCCACCTATTCACTTTGTTGAAGGGGCTCGCTATCTGGATGAGATTGACTTGAAAGATTTACTTCTACCGCTTTATGTGATTGATAAGTCCGAAGCGGTTGCTGCCAATAATGACTATGAGATTAGCAAGCAAGATATTTTGGATTTTGAGGCTGAGCATGGCCCAATTGCACCAGAATCTTTTGTCGCTTTTCGTTCAGATTGGTCAAAACGTTGGCCAAGTCAGGATGCTGTGCGAAACTTGGATGATCAAGGTGTGCAACATACACCAGGTTGGAGCCATGAAGCCCTAGAATATTTGATTGAAGAACGCAAGGTAAAAGCTGTTGGTCATGAAACCTTGGATACGGATTCAGGTCTTTCCGCTGCCAAAAACGGTGGTAGCCTACCAGAAGAATATTATCTCTTGTCCAAAGACATCTACCAGTTGGAAGTCTTGAATAATCTTGATCAGGTGCCAGCAAGTGGAGCCTTGATTTCCATTGCCTTCCCACACTGGGAAAAGGCATCAGGTTCGCCAGTGCGTGCTATTGCTATTTTGCCATAAGGAAAAAAAGACCAGACAGTGTACTTACTTACACAAGTCTGGCTTTTTTCTTATACTCAATGAAAATCAAAAGCAGACTAGGCGACGCAGATGCAGATAGAACTGAAGTTCATCAAATCAAGTCAACAACGTTTGCTTTTGATTTTCGAAGAGTATTAACGCATGGTAACAAATTCTTCCGAGCCAGTTGGATGGATGGCTACAACGGCATCAAATTCTTCTTTGGTTGCTCCCATCTTGATGGCAACAGAAAAGCCTTGAATCATTTCATCAACTCCATAGCCAATTCCGTGTAATCCGACAACCTGTTCATTTTCTCCGACAGTTACCAATTTAAACTTAGCCATTTGGCGATTGCTTGCTAGGGCAGTGTACATAGAAGTAAAGGCTGAAGTATAGACTTTTACATTGTCCTGACCATATTGGGCGATGGCTTCTTCTTCGGTTAGACCGACTGTTCCGATAGCGGGATGAGAAAAGACAACAGTTGGGATGGTTGAATAATCCATTTTGGCAGTTGGTTTGTTGTTGAAGAGGCGTTCAGCCAACAAGCGACCTGCCTTGATGGCTACTGGGGTCAATTCTTTTTCCCCTGTCACATCACCAAGGGCGTAAATGCCTGGGATACCAGTTTCTTGGTATTCATCAACGACGATATGACCAGATGGTGCGAGTTGCACACCAGCGGCTTCAAGGTTGAGTTTGTCCACATTTGGCTTGCGTCCGATAGCCCAGAGAACCTGTTGAGCAGTATGGCTACTTCCATCTTCAAAGTTGATTTGAATGAGGCCATCCTCCGTTTTTTCTAGGCTGACAGGTGTTTTCCCTGTATGGAGAGGGAGGTTGGTACGCTCCATTTCTTCCATCAATGCTTGGATGATGTAGCTATCAAAATTACGAAGGGGGCGATTGCCACGGACAAAGAGGTCAGTTTTGACACCAAGTCCGTGGAGAAGTCCAGCCATTTCGACAGCAATATAGCCAGCCCCGATGACTGCTACAGATGTAGGCAATTCTTCCCAAGCAAAGACATCATCCGATACGATGCCGAGCTCACTACCTGGAATATTTGGCACAGCAGGCTGTGCCCCAGTGGCAATGACAATGTGCTTGGCACGAATGAGTTGCCCATTGACTTCCACCGTTTGGGAATCAACAAAGCGAGCAAAACCCTTGATCACTTCAACTCCGTTATTATGAAAGGTATTCCCATAGGAAGTACGGGAACGTTCAATGTAGGCTTCACGGTTTTTACGCAAGGTAGCAAAATCAAACGTCACTTCCTGGCTGGTAAATCCATACTCTGGACCATAGTGATGAATGGCTTCCGCCACTTGAGAACCGTACCACATGATTTTTTTAGGAACACAGCCAAGATTGACACAGGTACCGCCTAGATTGCTCCCCTCGATAACAGCCGCTTTTGCCCCATACATAGCAGCACGGTTCATGGTAGCAATACCTCCGCTACCTCCCCCAATGGCAATGATATCAAATTCCTTCATGAGTTTTTCCCTTCTAAATAATAACCTATCTTCATTCTACCCTTTTTTTATTTTTCAATCAAAAATCCGCTACGTTGGCTTACAAAATTGTAAGTTGGAAAAATGCCGAACTTTTTATAAAATGTTTAAGAAAACACTTGCAAATATCTGTGTATTCGTGTATTATATAGACAATACAAAATAAATATGTTTTGAATAGAGAAGGAGTATCCATATGTTAAAGACAAAGAAAGCTAAAATTGCTTTGTTTAGTGGTCTTGGTGTTGCGGCTGTCGCCTTAATCGGTGGTGCCTTGGTATTTGGAGGTGTACTGGGCGGTTCGACAACTGGCACAGAACAAGTAGCCCCTAGCTTGACCTACACCCTTGCAAAAGAAGGCTCTATTGCCTCATCAACCTTATTGACAGGAACCATCTCTGCTGCGGAAGAACAGTATGTTTATTATGATGCTTCCAAGGGAGATTTGAGTGAGGTCTTGGTTGAACCAGGTGCCCAGGTAGAAGTTGGTACTCCTTTGGTTAGTTACGATGCAACAGAATTGCAAGCGGCCTTAGATACAGCCGTGCGTGGTCGGGATAAGATTGGGCGTCAGATTTATGACTTGAAAAACAATGGTCAAACTGTTCAAGCAACAGGCGATGCTGCAACGGATGAGGCAGCCACTGCAGCAGCTCAACGTTCAGTGGATTCCCAATTAGCTGACTTGAATGATTCTTATGCAGATGCGCAAGCAGCAGTGGACAAGGCCTATACAGCTTTGACAGAAGCAACTATCTATAGCACGGTCGCAGGTACAGTAGTGGAAGTCAATAAATCGGTTGCCAAAAGTTCGGCGACTAGTCAGACCGTTGTTCATATCGTCAACCAAGGTAGCTTGCAGGTAACAGGTAATTTGACGGAATACGACTTGGCCAATATTGCCGTAGACCAAGAAGTCAAATTGACCAGCAAGGTTTACCCAGATAAGACATGGACTGGTAAGATTACCTATATTTCTAACTATCCATCAACTGAACAAGCAACCAGTGTAGCAACAGGAACTAGTGGTGGTTCAGGTGCCAAGTATCCTTTTAAAGCTGCCTTGACCAGTGAATTGGGCGAATTGAAACAAGGTTTTACTGTCAATATTGAAGTGGTCAATACTACCAACCATATTTTGATTCCTGTAACAGCAGTTGTACCAGAAGGCGATAAAAACTTTGTGTGGACCATTGTTGAAGGAAAGGCTAAAAAAGTAGAGGTCACTCTTGGAAATGCAGATGCTCTCAATCAAGAGGTGACAGCAGGTATTGCAGCAGGGGATCAGGTCATCACCATTCCAACTCCAGACCTTGAAGAAGGAAAAGAGGTTGAAGCCAATGAAGAACCAGCTAATTAGATTAACCAATATCAATAAATCCTATAAAAACGGTGACCAAGAACTTCGTGTCCTTAAAGATATTGATTTAGAAGTGGAAGAAGGGGAATTTCTAGCCATTATGGGTCCTTCGGGTTCAGGGAAATCAACCTTGATGAACATTATCGGTCTTCTTGATCGGTCAACAACAGGAAATTATTGGTTGGAAGGTGAAGAAGTCAGTCAACTGTCTGAGAAGAAATTAGCTTCCGTTCGTAATGACCAAATTGGTTTCGTCTTCCAACAATTCTTCTTGCTTTCCAAACTCAATGCCCTTCAAAATGTTGAATTGCCCTTAATTTATGCAGGAGTTCCAGCCAATCAACGTAAAAAATTAGCCAAGCGTTATTTGGAAAAAGTAGAGTTGGCAGAACGGATGACCCACCTACCGTCAGAATTATCAGGTGGACAAAAACAGCGGGTTGCCATTGCGCGTGCATTGGTCAATACACCAGCTATTATTCTGGCGGATGAGCCTACTGGAGCCTTGGATACAAAGACAGGTGAGCAAATTATGGAACTCTTGACAGAGTTGAATAATGAAGGCAAGACCATTATTATGGTTACACACGAGCCTGAGATTGCAGCCTATGCCAAACGTAAAATAGTCTTGCGTGATGGAATTATTACGGAAGATAGTAGAAGGGAGGAGGTATAGATGGAAAACTGGAAGTTTGCCCTAAAATCTATCCTAGCCCACAAGATGCGTTCCCTCTTGACTATGTTAGGTATTATCATTGGTGTGGCTGCAGTGGTTATCATTGTGGCATTGGGAACAGGGATGTCCAAGAGCATAGAAAAGGCACTGGCAGGTGACCAAAATAATGTTCAGGTCTATTTTACTTCCTATATTGCTCCAGAAGGTGCAGGATCAACTGGAATCTTCGGTGGTATTGTTGGCGGAGAAGTGTCAATGGAAGAAGAACCAGATTTGACAGACTCCATGCTGCAAGGACTCTTAGAGATTGATGGGATTAGTAACTACTATATCAGTAATTCAAATATGGCAGAGGTTTCATTTGGAAACAAAAAGGCTGAAAATGTTAACATAAATGGGGTTAGCCAGTCATACTTTACTGTCAAGGAATTTGAAATCTTAGCAGGTCGTCAATTTACTGCCAATGATTATAGTCGTTTTTCTCGCATCATCATGTTGGATGTTGCCTTGGCTGAAAAATTATTTGGGTCCATCGAGTCTTCTCTAAACCAGACAGTTAGTGTCAATGACAATTCATACCTTGTTGTCGGTGTTTACAAAGATCCAAAAGCGGGTACAGCCCTCTACGGGATGAATTCTGGAGGAAATGCTGTCATGACCAATACGCAGTTGGCTGCTGAAATGGGCATGAAAGAAAATAGTGGTCTGTATGTTCATGTTGATGATGTGAGTCGAGCTGGTGAACTCGGTCAAGCTGCTGCAGATTATTTAACGAGAGTCACTGGCTTGAAAGAGGCAAGATACAACATCTATGATATGTCGGCTATGTTGGATTCCCTTAGGACAGAAATGGCAGGGGTCACCATGTTTATCGGTGCAGTTGCTGGTATTTCGCTTTTAGTCGGTGGTATTGGTGTAATGAACATCATGCTGGTATCTGTGACTGAGCGGACTCGAGAAATCGGTCTCCGTAAAGCTCTTGGAGCAACCCGAGGAAATATCTTGATGCAGTTCTTGATTGAAGCTATGGTATTGACTACTTTGGGCGGAGGAATTGGACTAGCTATCGCTCAAGCTATTGTGTTTACTCTCAACGCTACAAAGGTTATGGGAGAAATGACGGCTGAAATTTCAATTCCAGTTGTTCTGGGAAGTCTGGCATTTTCAGCAGCAGTCGGTATTGTCTTCGGTGTTCTTCCTGCTAATAAGGCATCTAAGTTGGATCCGATTGAAGCATTACGTTACGAATAAGATGTAAAACGATTAGGTTTGCCTAGTCGTTTTATTTTTTGAGCAAATGCCTTGACTGTATCACTAATTAGTAATAAAATAAAACCATCAAATAAGTAATGGATGTAAAGGAGAACACATCATGGTAGAATTAGGTATTTCCACATTTGGCGAAACAACTCCACTAGAAAAAACAGGGAAAACGTACAGCCACGACGAGCGGATCCGTCAGCTAGTCAAAGAAATCGAACTAGCTGATGCGGTGGGGCTTGATGTATATGGGATTGGGGAGCATCACCGAGAAGATTTTGCGGTTTCTGCACCTGAGATTGTGCTGGCAGCTGGTGCCGTCAATACCAAGCATATCAAGCTAACATCAGCAGTTTCAATCCTTTCTTCCATGGACCCTGTACGACTTTATCAGCAGTACACCACCATTGATGCTTTGTCAAATGGCAGAGCGGAAATCATGGCGGGTCGTGGTTCCTTTACGGAGTCATTCCCCTTGTTTGGCTATGATCTCCATGATTATGAAGAACTCTTCGATGAAAAGTTGGATATGCTTCTGGAAATCGATAAGGAAACCAATCTCAAGTGGGATGGGCATTTTACCCAGTCAGTCGATAATAAGCCAGTCTATCCACGTCCTGTCCAAGAAGATTTTCCCATTTGGGTGGCAACTGGGGGCAATGTAGAATCCACTATCAAGATTGCTAAGAAAGGCTTGCCGATTGTGTATGCAGTCATTGGTGCAGGTGCCCATCGCTTTAAACCTTTAGTCGATGCCTATCGCAAGGTTGCCCGCAACTCAGGTCATGATCCAAAGAAAACGAAAGTTGCAGCTCATTCTTGGGGTTGGATTGCAGACGACCATGACAAGGCTGTGGAAGAATACTATCATCCAACCAAAGTAATTACGGACAATATTGCCAAAGACCGTCCACATTGGAGCGAGATGACCAAGGCGCAATATCTCTACTCCCTGACAGACGAAGGGGCAACCATCGTCGGAGATCCAAAACGAGTTGCTGAAAAAATCATCAAGACCATTGAAACACTTGACTTGGACCGTTTCTTCCTCCATCTCCCAATAGGCTCAATGCCGCATGAAGATGTTCTCCGTGCCATCGAACTCTACGGAACAGAAGTCGCGCCAATCGTCCGAGCATATTTTGCTAAGAAAGAAGAGAATCAGTCTCAAGACTGATGAGATAGTTGATAAGATGAGCTATACTATAGTTAATCCTAAATATTTTTCATAATCTCCTTAAAAGCTTGGTCAGTTGACCAGGCTTTTTTGCGTACAAAAATACTCTTGGAATTTCCAAGAGTATGTTCAGTAGCAGTGGTGAAAAAGTTTGTTGTCACCTATTTCATAGTAGGGAACAATAGTACATCCCGAATAGTAGTGGTGTCTGTCAAGAGCATGCAGAGGCGGTCGATACCGATTCCTAAGCCGCCTGTTGGTGGCATACCGTATTCAAGGGCTTCGATATAGTCGTAGTCAACGCCTGTCGCTTCGTCGTCACCGAGTTCTTTAGCCTTAGCTTGGGCTTCGAAGCGTTCCAATTGGTCGATTGGGTCGTTCAATTCTGTAAAGGCGTTTCCGTATTCCTTGGTCATGATGAAGAGCTCAAAGCGGTCTGTGAAGCGTGGGTCTTCATCGTTTTTCTTAGCTAGTGGAGATACGGCTACTGGGTGACCATAGACAAAGGTTGGTTGGATAAGAGTTGCTTCAACGTATTCTTCAAAGAAGCTGTTGATGATTTGACCAACTTCTGTATGGTGTTTTTCCACAGGGACCTTGTGCTCAGCTGCAAGGGCTTTTGCTTCCTCGAAGCTCATCTCTTGCCAGAAGTCCACGCCAGTTTGTTCCTTGATAGCATCGACCATGTGGATACGCTTGAATGGTTCGTGGATGTTAATGATAGTATCCTGATAAGTCACAGGACCATCACCGACAACAGCCTTGGCAGTATGCTGGATAATTCCTTCGGTCAAGTCCATGATGTCCAAGTAATCCGCATAGGCTTGGTAAACCTCAATGGAAGTGAACTCAGGGTTGTGGGTCGCATCCATACCTTCGTTACGGAAGATACGGCCGATTTCATAAACGCGTTCCATACCGCCGACAATCAGGCGTTTGAGGTGGAGTTCTGTCGCGATACGAAGGACCATGTCAATGTTTTGGGCATTGTGGTGGGTGATGAATGGACGAGCTGCAGCACCACCAGCTTCGTTGTGAAGGACAGGTGTTTCCACTTCCAAGAAACCAAGTCCGTCAAGGTAACGGCGGATTTCTGAGATAATTTTTGAGCGGGTCACAAAGCGATCAAAGCTCTCACGGTTGGTAATCAAGTCCAAATAACGCTTGCGGTAGCGGGTCTCGATGTCTGTCAAACCGTGGAATTTTTCTGGCAATGGGCGGAGCGCTTTAGACAGGTGAGTTAATTTGCGAGCGTGGATAGACAACTCACCAACGTTTGTCTTGAAGACATCTCCCTCGACACCGATAAAGTCACCAAGGTCTGCTTTTTTGAAGATTTCATAATTTTCTTCGCCAACATCATCCTTACGAACGTAGATTTGAATCTGGCCTTCGCGGTCTTGAATGTGAGCAAAACCTGCTTTACCCTTACCACGCTTGGTCATAATACGGCCTGCGATGATAGCTGTTTGGCCCAATTCTTCCAAGTCTTCTTTTGATTTGTCTTCGTACTGGGCCTTCAATTCAGCTGAATTTGCAGAACGCTCAAAACGTTTTCCAAATGGGTCAATGCCCTGTTCAGCAAGGGCCGTCATTTTTTCACGACGGACAATCTGTTGGTCATTTAATTCTTCAAAATGTTCAGTTGACATAAAAATTTCATTCCTCCAAAGTCTGTTATTTCTATTTTATCATAGAATAGGCAAAAAATCAGCAAAAAAGAAAGCAAGAAACTGCTTTCTTAGTGAGATTTGTAGCTGGTATCATTCCAAGCTAATTCTGTAAAGTGTTCAAAGTCTGTCGTTTCCAAAATGGAAATGGAGGCATTGTCCAAACCACCTCTGTGACGCAGTTGGGCAGGTGAAAAACCAAGCAGGCGATGGATAGAAGCGGTTAGAAAGGCACCATGGCTGACGATGAGGATTGTTTCCATGTCTTGCCCTTTCAGCGATTGGACAAAGTCCACCATTCGTTGAGTTACCTGGCGAACGCTCTCAGCTTCAAATAGGTCATTATCAAAAAGAGCTAGATTATGTTTGAGAGCCCGTGCTTGCTTGGGATAGATAGAACGAAAAATCGACATCTTGCTTCCTTCCAATTTTCCAAAACTCCATTCCCGTAATTGAGGGCTAGTCTGGACGGTTTGACAATATCGATTGGCTTTGGCAATCTGTTCAGCAGTGATTGTTGCACGTTGTAAATCACTAGAATAAATAGCATCGAAAGGCAGGTCTGCCAAGTGTTTTCCTAGCAATTCCAGCTCTTCAAAAGCTTGTGGCAAGAGAGCCGAATCTCCAGAAGCGCCTTGAAAGCGTCCCTCCAAATTCCATTCGGTTTTACCGTGACGGACAAAGTAGATTTTCAAGTCTAATCTCTCCCTTCAATCAAATCAGAAAAGTCAGCCTTTACAAAATCAGCTAAAACCTGGCTATCGATTTTTATCGAACGACCAATTTCACCTGCTGAGACAATCAAGTGACCGAGTTCAAGGGCAGATTGGTCAATGTAGATTGGGAAATTATGCTTCTGACGAATACCCACGGGATTGTTGGCACCGTGAACATAGCCAGTTGTCTTTTCCAAGTCCTTTTGCGGAATCATGCTGACTTTTTTATTGCCAGAAATCTTGGCTAATTTTTTCTCAGATAGGTGCTCAGTGATTGGCACGATTCCAATGACAGGCCCTGTTTTATCTCCTGTCAATGCCAGTGTTTTGTAAATTTCGTCTTCTTCAATTCCTGGTGGTAGTTGGCCATCGAGGGCATTTAAAACAAGGCTATCATGATCGATCTTAGCCTTGTCTAAAATTTGGTCCACCAAGGTTTTCTTTATTTTAACCTTTTTAGCCATTATTTATATTTTTCCTCAAGTTTACTCATCCAAAGTCCCAACCATGCTCCTAAGACAAATAGCACAAGAGCAGCAATCCATGTCATAAAGTTGGCTCCTGCATAAGAAATTGCCTCTTTATTTCCTGCTTGTGGAATTAAAATCAAGAGAGTTGAAGACGATACAATACCAATAATAAAGTGATAAACACGTGAATGGTATACTTTCAGAGCATGGTCCATGGCTTTTGAAAAGGCAACCATTGCAAGAAGGCCACCGATAGCGATGGGTAGGAAGGTACCGAATAAATCAAGTGATTTGAACCCATTGAGCATTGGCGTGTAAATGCCCAAAATTAGCAAGAGGTTTGACGGGCTAAGTCCAGGGACGAGAATGCCTAGCGCAATCAAGGCACCTGCCAAGACAAAACTTGCAAAGTTTGCTGGAAGAGTTCCTACAAGGCTATTTAAGTTATAGAGCAAGAGCCCAGAAACCACAAAGGTACCAATCAACCAAGCCCAATCAAGGCTATCCCGTTGACTTTTGAGTGTTGACTCTTTGACCAAGCTGGGAATGGTTCCGACGATTGCTCCTGCAAAGGCCCACAAAACTGGAACTTGGAAATGTTGCAAGAGATATTCAACTGGAAATGAAAAGAGTGCTATCCCCAAAATACCACCGATTCCGACAGGTACAAAGAAAAGAAAGTTTTCTTTAAAATCCTTGCGAATATTGGCCAAAAATCCAATTAAGCGTTCGTAAATTCCAAGGATAGCAGCCAGTACTCCCCCAGAAACACCAGGTAAGATAAAGCCAAGGGCGATAATCATACCTTTAATTATTCTTGCAATCCAAGAAGCCATAATGTCCTCCAAATGTATTTATAATGTCCCCATTATAGCACAAACCCTCTGAAAATCTTCAAAAAGAGTGCCTGAAAGACAAAATCTCACAGGCACGATCTATTACATATGATAAAAACTTGGTCTAGCTTTGTAGAGTAAAATGAGTAGGACACAAGCAATGATGGTCGAAGGAAGAATGTAGCTAATATTATAGGTAAAGGAATAGAGCCAGACAGGTGTACCAGCAGGAGCATAGTCAGCATAGAAGATAATTCCAGAGAGGAAGGTGGCAAGCAGTCGAATGCTGCCTCCTAGAAGACTCGCCAGACTAATGACAAGAGTGGCTTGTTTTAGCTCTTTTTGTTTGGTAAGGAAGGGAGCCAAGAATCCTGCTAATCCAATTCCAGCATAGGAGAGGGCATAGTCAAGGAAGACTTGGAAGACATTCAGAAAATAACCGCCATAGAAAAGCTGAGTAGTGCCTACAATCCCACCTGCAAGAATGCCGATACTCCATCCATGACGTAGGGCAAGAAAAAGAATAGGCAACATAACGAGAGAAACAGAGCCGCCTTGTGGCATGGTAAAGAGAGGGAATTTGTCAAAGACAAGGGCGATGGCAGAGAAGATTGCGATTTCGGCTAATAGACGAATGTTTGATTGATACATAAAAAGCTCCTTTGTTTTTAATGAACAAAGGAGCAGGTCTGATACTGTTGATATCAGATACTTACACAATCCCTACGCTAGTCTTAACTAGATCAGGTTCGAGGATTTCGCAAAAGCGATCTCAGCCGAAGCACTCCTTTGTGGTAGATATTTAATTTTATTCAGGGACTGTGAACAGTTTTTGGTAGACCTGATTTGGATCCTTCAGGGTTGTGATAAGGTTAAGGTCTAAATGATTGGCAAAGCCATTGACGTAGCCTCGAGAGGTGTACTGATGAAGGTCGTAATCGAGATCGGTACTTGGCGCGGCGTTATAGTAGCCTGAGTCATCGCCGTAGGTAGGTATCCAGATGGCATCAAACTTATCAACCTTAATGCTGTGATCTTCCATGAAATAGGTTCCGATATAGATACCGATGTTCTTGGCGCCCAAGGTTTCTAGTTCCTTACGGAAGGCTTCGACCCCAGCATTCATATCGTCCATGGTATATTCTTCAACATCTAACCAATAAAATGTAGGATTATATTGGTTGGCAGCCTTATAGAAACTACGAGCCTCTTCTTTCATGTTTTCAATGCTGTTACCTGTCACATAGGCGTAAACTGCAACGGGGACATTTCGAGCTTGAAATTCTTTAATGTGGGTTGCATAGGATTTATCTAGACCATTCTTGTCAGTGGCTGTATTTTCATTTTTTGTATGTGAGCCACTTTGGATACGGACGATAGCACCTGAAATATTTTGACTCAGTGTATCATAGTCAATCTCTGATGGTCTTTGCCAGGCAGAAACATCGATGATTGGTTTCATTTCAAGGGCATTTGTGATATGGTAGCTAGGCTTGGTACCTGTGTTTTTAGAGCTAGCGCTAGTGCTTGATTGGGCTGTTACGGTTTCTTTTTTATTGGCAGCATTTCCAAGAACACCAGTGATGGAAATGAGAATAAAAAAAGATAGGAAAAAACCAATAACAACCATTGGATTCAATTTCTTTCTCATCCCTATTATTTTATCTTAAATAGCAAAAAAAATCAAAAAAATAATATTGAAATGTGTGAAAAGCAGAGGCTCTTGACAGACTGGCTATAATAGGGTAGTCTAAACTTGTATGGATAAATATCATGATAGTGTGAAACGGCTGAGTCGAATTGTCTTATTGGTCGCTCTAGCCATTGTATTACGCCTTGCTTTTGGAGCATTTCCCAATATAAAACCTTTGACAGCCATTTTTCTGGTTGCTCTCTCCTATATGGGTTTGATGGATGCTTGGCTAGTCATGGCTCTGACCATGGTTGTTAGTGGTTTATTATTTGGATTTGGTCCAGTAGTCCTATGGCAAGTGTTGAGTTTTGGTCTTGTTCAGTTGCTTTGGTGGGGCTTGGTCAGACCTTTCCTACATAAGGAGCATTTTGCTATCTGGCTACAGTCCTTGCTAGCTGCTGTCCTGGTCTATGTTTATGGGTTTGTCATCAGCATCTTATCTGCTTGGCAATTTGGCCTAGCACCATTCATTTTTTGGCTCAACGGCTTGTTTTTTGACAGTCTTCATGCTGTTTCGACCTTCTTGTTTTATCCCATCATATACCATATTTTTAGGAGATTTTATAAATGAAACGGATCCTTCTGATTGTTACTTTTTTCTTGACAATGGTTCTGGCTGCCTGTCAAGCAAATCCTGTCGAGCAAGCTGAAACCAAGATTACAGTCACTTTGCAAATTACCAAAGACGGAAAAACAGCCAGCCAGGAAGTAGCGGCTGAGCAAGGTGATAGTGTTATGGATGTTTTGGAAGACAACCATCAAGTAGAAGAAGATAATGGCTTGGTGACAGCTATCGATGGGGTTAGTCAAAATCCAAGCACCAATACCTATTGGATGTATAAGGTCAATGACCAAATGGCTGACAAGGGAGCGGAAGAGCTGAAAGTGGCAGCTGGCGATAAGATTGAATTCTATCTGGAAACATTTGAATAGACAGGGGAAAGGGGCAACCCTTTTTCTTTTTGTCTGGTCAGCAGACTGCAATTCCGAATCTTGTCCCCTACTTTATGGACCATGCTGGGTAATTTAGTGTAAAGTATGCTATAATAGAACCCAGTACTCGAAAGAAGGTTGGATTAGAAATGAAGATTGACAAGCGGCACTTATTGAACTATTCCATTCTCATACCCTATCTCATCTTATCAGTGATAGGCTTGATTATCGTTTATTCAACAACCAGTGCCACGCAAATTATCAATGGGGGTAATCCTTTTAGAACGGTGATTAACCAGTCGCTGTTCTGGGGTGTCAGCCTCTTTGCTATCTATACGATTTACCGTATGAAATTAAGCTTCTTGAGAAGAAAGGCTGTTATTTACTCGGTTATTTTGTTTGAAGTATTTCTCTTAGCCATTTCTCGTTTGTTCCCGCCCATCAATGGTGCACATGGTTGGATTCCCTTACCTGGAGCGGGGAATTTACAGCCTGCCGAATACCTGAAGTTGATTATCATCTGGTATTTGGCCCATGAATTTGCCAAACAGCAGGCGGACATTCGGACCTATGACTACCAGGCCTTAATCAAAGGAAGTTGGATTCCGCGAGAATTTACTGATTGGCGCGTGGTCAGCCTTCTCTTGTTAGCCATGGTAGCGACCTTGCCTGACTTGGGAAATGCTACCATTGTCGCTCTGATTATGGTTGTCATGATTAGTGTCAGCGGTATCGCTTATCGATGGTTTGTGACGGCGGTCTTGAGTATCATCGCTGTATCTGGCTTTGTTTTAGGAACTATATTTATTTTGGGTGTCGAAACAGTTGAGAAAATTCCTCTGTTTGGCTACATCGCCCGTCGTTTTGCAGCCTTTTTTGACCCCTTTGGAAATGCCACAGGTGCAGGCCTGCAGTTGACCCATTCCTTCTATGCCATGAGCAATGGTGGCTGGTTGGGTCGTGGTTTGGGTAACTCTATTGAGAAAAAGGGTTATCTACCAGAAGCCCAGACAGACTTTGTGTTTTCAATCGTTATAGAAGAACTTGGCTTTGTTGGAGCCAGCTTGATATTGGCCCTGCTTTTCTTCCTCATCATTCGCATCATCATTGTTGGTGTACGGGCTCGCAGTCCCTTTAACTCGATGATGGCCTTGGGGGTTGCAGGAATGCTTCTGATTCAGACATTTATCAATATTGGTGGGATTGCTGGTATTATTCCTGCGACGGGAGTTACTTTCCCCTTCTTATCACAAGGAGGGTCTAGCCTACTCATTATTTCGATTGGTATTGCATTTGTCCTTAATATTGATGCTAATGAGAAGAATAAATTGATTGAAGAAGAGCTTGAGCGCACAATCGGCTAAATAAAGGAAAGAGAGTAAATATGTCTATCCAAAAATTAGAAAACTATAATAACAAAGAAACCATTCAAGAAGAAATTGCGATTTTAACCACTATCCTTGAAGAAGTAGCGGCCCAGATGATGCCTCAGGAAACCTTCAAGAAAATCCTTGAATTGTCCCAGCTCTCTCGTGAGGATGATTACCAGGCCTTGATTGAGATTATTGGTCAATTAAATAACGAAGAATTAGCAGTTATTTCTCGTTACTTTGCTGTTCTTCCTCTCCTAATCAATATTTCAGAAGATGTGGATTTGGCCTATGAAATCAACCACCAAAACAACGTTGACCAAGATTACCTGGGGAAAATTTCAACGACGATTGATATGGTGGCCAAGCAGGAAAATGCAGCAGAAATCTTGGAGAAGCTCAATGTTGTTCCCGTCTTGACAGCCCATCCGACCCAGGTTCAACGTCAATCCATGTTGGATTTGACCAAACATATTCATGAATTGCTTCGCCGTTACCGTGATGTGAAAATGGGCTTGCTTAACAAGACCAAGTGGGAAGACCAACTTCGTTGCTACATCGAAATTATCATGCAGACAGATATGATTCGTGAGAAGAAGTTGAAGGTAACCAACGAAATCACCAACGTTATGGAATACTACAACTCTTCCTTTATCAAGGCCGTGACCAAGTTGCAAGGTGAGTATAAGCGATTGGCAGCTGAAAAAGGTATTGTGCTCAACAATCCTCGTCCCATTACCATGGGCATGTGGATTGGTGGTGACCGAGATGGCAATCCCTTCGTAACAGCAGAAACTCTGAAATTGTCAGCCTTGACCCAGTGTCAAGTCATCATGAATTACTATGATGAGCAACTCCATAAACTCTACCGTAATTTCTCTCTCTCGACTTCTATTGTGAAGGTTTCGACAGCTGTAAAAATCTTGGCTGAAAAATCAGAAGATAGTTCAGTTTACCGCGAAAATGAACCATATCGCCGTGCCTTCCATTATATTCAAATGAAATTGGCCAATACGCGCGATTATTTGGTGGATAATAAGCCGTCGGATGTTCGCTACGCCAATGTCACTGAATTTAAAGAAGATTTGCTTGCCATTAAACAGTCCTTGATTGACAATAAGGCAAGCGCCTTGATCAAGGGTGATTTTACAGAATTGCTGGAAGCAGTAGAAGCCTTTGGTTTCTATCTGGCAAGTATTGACATGCGCCAGGATTCTTCTATTCACGAGGCTAGTGTTGCAGAACTTTTGGCGTCGGCCCGCATTGTAGAAAATTATTCTAGTCTGTCTGAAGAAGCCAAATGTCATGTTCTTTTGAAACAGTTGGAAACAGATCCCCGTATTTTATCTGCTACCCATGTTCCCAAATCAGAGCAGTTACAAAAAGAATTGGCTATCTTTGCTGCAGCGCGGGAATTGAAAGATAAGCTGGGTGAGGAAATTATCAAACAGCACATTATCTCGCATTCTGAAAGTGTTTCTGACTTGTTAGAACTGGCCGTGCTCTTGAAAGAAGTTGGGCTGGTCGATATGGACAAGGCGCGTGTGCAGATTGTTCCACTTTTTGAAACCATTGAGGACTTGGATAATGCAGCTGCTACCATGCGCCAGTATCTACAACTTGATTTGGCAAAACGCTGGATTGCAGGCAACAAATACTACCAAGAAATCATGTTGGGCTACTCGGATTCCAATAAGGATGGAGGCTATCTTTCATCTGGTTGGACACTCTATAAGGCCCAGAACGAGTTAACTGAAATTGGTCGAGAATTTGGTGTTCATATTACCTTCTTCCACGGTCGTGGAGGGACAGTTGGCCGAGGTGGAGGTCCATCCTATGATGCCATCACTTCCCAACCATTTGGTTCCATCAAAGATCGCCTTCGTCTAACAGAACAGGGGGAAGTGATTGGTAACAAGTATGGTAACAAAGACGCTGCCTATTACAATTTGGAAATGCTGGTATCGGCAACCCTTGACCGCATGATTACCCAGATGATCACCGATCCGAATGAAATTGACGGCTACCGAGAAACCATGGATGCCATTGTGGCAGACAGTTACTCTATCTATCGTGACTTGGTCTTCAATAATCCGCATTTCTACGATTACTTCTTTGCAGCTAGTCCAATTCGTGAGGTGTCTAGCCTCAATATCGGTTCACGTCCAGCTGCTCGTAAAACCATCACGGAAATCGGTGGGCTCCGTGCTATTCCTTGGGTATTCTCCTGGTCGCAAAACCGTGTCATGTTGCCAGGTTGGTATGGTGTTGGTTCTAGCTTTAAACGCTTTATCGATAAGGAGCCAGGAAACTTGGCAAAATTACAGAAAATGTATGAAAGCTGGCCATTCTTCCGTTCTCTTCTATCGAATGTGGATATGGTCTTGTCCAAATCCAACATGAACATTGCCTTTGAGTATGCGAAAATGTGTGAGAGTGAAGAAGTACGAAATATCTTCCATATTATCTTGGATGAATGGCAGTTGACCAAGGATATTATCTTGGCTATTGAGCAAAATGAGGAGCTACTTGCAGAACTTCCTTTCCTCAAAGCCAGTCTGGACTACCGTATGCCATACTTTAATGTCCTCAACTATATTCAAATTGAACTGATTAACCGTCTTCGTCGTGGTGAACTCAGTAAGGAACAAGAAAACCTCATCCACATCACCATCAACGGTGTGGCGACTGGTTTACGAAATTCTGGTTAATAATAACTCAGCAACTTCTTCGGAGGTTGCTTTTTTAATACGGTAAAGGATATAATATTTAAAAAAATGTAACCAAATAAGTTCTCGTTCGTTTTATTTGTGAAAGGAGGAGATGAGCATCAAATTAGATGAATATGAAAAAGAAGTCATCGGTATTGCCGAGGAAATTTCCTACTACCTGCAAAAATCTGGCGCCACATTTGCTGATAGTCAGGATATAGCCCAGGATATACTAGTGAAAATCTTAGAAGCAGAACTTGTCCTTCCTTTCGACAAATTACGAGCCTGGCTTTATCGTTCGGCAGTTAGAGCCTACATCGATAAATACAGGAGGGACAAGCATTATCACGAAATCTTACAAAGAGAGTTTTTTACCAGTGAGAATGTATTAACTTATGACATAGAAAACTATGAAGAGCTCTATCAGGCGGTTGCAGACTTGCCAACCAAGTATCAGCATGTCATTGACCTTTATTATTTTCAGGATATGAGTGTCAAAGAGATTGCCCATATCTTAGGTTATAGTCAGAGTTTGGTGAAAATCAATCTTTACCGTGGTCGAAAACTTCTAGCAAAAAACTTAAAAGGGAAAGGGTATGAATATGAAAACTTTTGAAATTGCAACCAAGAAAAGTAAGAAAAAACAATTATGGAAAACAGTTGGTATATCTACACTAGGGCTCTTGTTTATAACGGGAGTGACCTTGAAGACCTTGCAGATTTTAACTGCTAATAATGGAGAAAAAATCTATCAAGAACATGAATTATTGTCACAGGTTGCCTATCCAAACATTGAATATTCAACCTACTATTATAAAGCGACCTCTCTATTTGCTGGTGCTGTCCATGCAGATCGCCACAAAGATTTGGCAGGGGTTCCAGTAGCATTTGGTGACTATGAATATCACTATGACTGGATGGGAACGTATTTGGATTTTTCTCAGGATGGTCCATCTTATAAAGGAAATATCGCCTATGATCGCCAAACTTGGTCAAAATTGCCACTCTTCTATAATACGGAGATGATCGACACAGATGACTTTGCAACTGTCCCTAGTCAAGAACTTTCTCTAGTGAAAGAAATGTCCAATCAGCTAGTAGAAGTTGCCATCACTTTTGACAAAAAATATAGTTTAGGCGAGTTGCAGACCATGTTACCCCAAAATTTGAAAAAGAATTGGTACTGGATTGGAACAGCTTCTAAGATGAACGCGGCAGATTTTCGCATGGATCAGTTGTTTGGTTTTCAAGGAGATGACTTAAAGGTTTATAAACCAGATGCTGATTTACCAGCAGAGGCGACTGCATGGAATCCTTTAACACCTATGAAAAAAATGGCTGAACAGTATAATCATTATTTAGGGGAATATGCACTTGTTACAGATATGCAAATCTTTTTAGACAAGTTTGATCATACCGACTTCACCAAACAAGAAGAGATTGACCAATTGGAGTTCGCAGGCATTATCCTAACAGGCAGAGCAGAAGACTTTGCCCAGCTAGAGGGCAAGGACTGGATTTATGCTTCGAGTATCGGAGCTTCTGTCCAAAACCAGCCTTATTATCAGTTAGAAATTCCATAATAGATGAATAACTACCTTGCTTGAATTGCTTTCAGACAAGGTTTTTCATTTATTTGGAAAAATTTTTAAAAAATTTTCTTTTTTCATGACTATTTACGAATAGTATAAGTAAGGGAAAGAATATTACTTTCTCAATACAAATATTACAAAAATGTTACAATTTTCGTTCAAAATATGACATATATAGTTATATTATAGGAGTGAAAAGGATAACAGAAAGGTAGGATATGATTTATGCGCCGCACAAGATTTGGTCAAGAAAAACAAAGTTTCTCTATTCGGAAGTATTCCTTGGGTGCTGCTTCAGTACTGATAGGAACTAGTTTGGTCTTTGGGCTACAGGATGTAAAGGCTGATGAGCAGGTAGGGACAGCTGCATCAAGTAACCTATCGCTGGTACAAGTAGGAGAGAGTAACCAGGCTGTTCAGCTAAAGTCTGAACCAGCTCAGCTTGTAGATGAGACACAAAAGGTTGCTAGCCAGACAGAGGGACAGGCGTCTGGTGTGGAGAGCAGTCATACTCTGACTTCGGAAAGTCAAGTTTCTCCAGTAGCTTCAAGTCAAGAAAAGCCTAGCACTACTACCAGTCAGGAACCCTCCCCACAGGAAACTTCGGTAGTAGAGGCTACTCGAACTTTACCAGTAACAGTTACCAGTCCACCAGCACAGGCAAGTACTCCGACAGGTCAGTTGACAATCCAAAATCAGACAAGTACAGGTTTTGATATCGAGGTTTCTAATGTATCGGATAGCCAGGGAATCAAAGCGGTGAAAGTGCCGGTCTGGTCAGAACAGGAAGGTCAAAATGATATTGTTTGGTATGATGCCGTCCGCCAAGCCAACGGAAATTATAAGGTATCGGTTTCTCTAACTACGCATAAGAATGAACAAGGAGTCTATCACGCTCACCTTTACTATGTAGAAAACGATGGAAAGCTAGTTGGTGTAACCACAACTCAAACCAAAGCATCAGTTGCGGGTTCATCCCAAGCGACACAGGTAGAGAAATTAGCAGACCAAGGAACTTATCATTTTACCAAACAGGTTGCTGTAAAAAATGAAGCTAAGGAAGGTGCAATAACACAGTTCACATTTGAAAAGGGAGAGAAAGTCAATTACGATAAAAAAATAGAATCAGACGGTCATCAGTGGATTTCCTATTTGTCTTATAGTGGTGTTCGACGTTATGTCGATTTGGGAAAACTTTCAAGTTCAGTTCAGTCTGTCGCTGGTCAGCCAGTAACAACACAAACAAGTACTCCGACAGGTCAATTGACAATCCAAAATCAGACAAGTACAGGTTTTGATATCGAGATTTCTAATGTATCGGATAGCCAGGGAATCAAAGCGGTGAAAGTGCCGGTCTGGTCAGAACAGGAAGGTCAAAATGATATTGTTTGGTATGATGCCGTCCGCCAAGCCAACGGAAATTATAAGGTATCGGTTTCTCTAACTACGCATAAGAATGAACAAGGAGTCTATCACGCTCACCTTTACTATGTAGAAAACGATGGAAAGCTAGTTGGTGTAACCACAACTCAAACCAAAGCATCCGTTGCGGGTTCATCCCAAGCGACACAGGTAGAGAAATTAGCAGACCAAGGAACTTATCATTTTACCAAACAGGTTGCTGTAAAAAATGAAGCTAAGGAAGGTGCAATAACGCAGTTCACATTTGAAAAGGGAGAGAAAGTCAATTACGATAAAAAAATAGAATCAGACGGTCATCAGTGGATTTCCTATTTGTCTTATAGTGGTGTTCGTCGTTACGTCAAAATTGATAACTAGAACCAGCTAGTTACTGATATAACTGACTCGTCAGCAGGACTTGCTGGCGAGTTATTGCTGGTCTGGGAAGCTAGAAAAAAGGACTTTCTGGCAATAAATAACAAAAAAGATAGAAAATGCTTGCATTTCTGCTACAATTTGATAGAATAGTAAGGTAAAGTTAGACCGTATTGCCTACTGTCTATCTATAAAATATATTTTATTGGAGGCTTTTACCAAAATGGCAAAAGAAAAATACGATCGTAGTAAACCACACGTTAACATTGGTACAATTGGACACGTTGACCACGGTAAAACTACTTTGACTGCAGCTATCACAACTGTATTGGCACGTCGCTTGCCTTCATCAGTTAACCAACCTAAAGACTATGCGTCTATCGATGCTGCTCCAGAAGAGCGCGAGCGCGGTATCACTATCAACACTGCACACGTTGAGTACGAAACTGAAAAACGCCACTACGCTCACATCGACGCTCCAGGACACGCGGACTACGTTAAAAACATGATCACTGGTGCCGCTCAGATGGACGGTGCTATCCTTGTAGTAGCTTCAACTGACGGTCCAATGCCACAAACTCGTGAGCACATCCTTCTTTCACGTCAGGTTGGTGTTAAACACCTTATCGTCTTCATGAACAAAGTTGACTTGGTTGACGACGAAGAATTGCTTGAGTTGGTTGAAATGGAAATCCGTGACCTTCTTTCAGAATACGATTTCCCAGGTGATGATCTTCCAGTTATCCAAGGTTCAGCTCTTAAAGCTCTTGAAGGTGATGCTAAGTACGAAGACATCGTTATGGAATTGATGAACACTGTTGATGAGTACATTCCAGAACCAGAACGCGACACTGACAAACCATTGTTGCTTCCAGTCGAGGACGTATTCTCAATCACTGGTCGTGGTACTGTAGCTTCAGGACGTATCGACCGTGGTACAGTTCGTGTCAACGACGAAATCGAAATCGTTGGTCTTCAAGAAGAAAAATCTAAAGCAGTTGTTACTGGTGTTGAAATGTTCCGTAAACAACTTGACGAAGGTCTTGCCGGCGATAACGTTGGTGTGCTTCTTCGTGGTGTTCAACGTGATGAAATCGAACGTGGTCAAGTTATCTCTAAACCAGGTTCAATCAACCCACACACTAAATTCAAAGGTGAAGTTTACATCCTTACTAAAGAAGAAGGTGGACGTCACACTCCATTCTTCGACAACTACCGTCCACAGTTCTACTTCCGTACAACTGACGTAACTGGTTCAATCAAATTGCCAGAAGGTACTGAAATGGTAATGCCTGGTGATAACGTTACTATCGACGTTGAATTGATCCACCCAATCGCCGTTGAACAAGGTACTACTTTCTCTATCCGTGAAGGTGGACGTACTGTTGGTTCAGGTATGGTTACAGAAATCGAAGCTTAATTCGATTGAGTTCCCAGAAATAACAATTATAGTCAGACAACTAAATTGTAACTCTCTACTCTCGGGTAGAGGGTTTTTTCTGTAACAAATACCGATACTATTTCTAGCTCCTATCTGTAATACCAGTATAGATCATTCGGTTTTATGTAGATTTTGAGTTCTTAATATACTTAAGAGAGTGCTTCTATGCGCAAGTCGATAAATGTAGATAGATTTATAAAAAATTAGTAGGAAAGGCTTTCGTTATAGATTACTATTTTTCGAAAACATTTCATGATCTATGAGAAGGTATGATACAATAAAGTGAAAGGAGAGATATTATGAGAAAAATACGTTTTTACTTTATGCTATTATTTAGTTTTTGTAGCCTTTCTCTATTTTCTTCCCATATGGTCTTCGCTCTAGATAATCAGTCGGGAACAGCAGGAGAGAGTCATGCTATTTACAGATTATATAATTATGAAAATGGGGAACATCTTTATACAATCGATGCTAACGAAAAAGATGTACTGTATCAGCAACATCATTGGGGCTATGAGGGAGTAGCCTGGTATGCTCCTAGTTCGGGAAATGCTGTTTATCGCTTATATAATCATGGACTGCAAAATCATTTATATACAATGGATTTAAATGAGGTAAGGGTATTGACAACCTATCATGGGTGGCAGTTAGATAATGCTGGGAATCCAGTTTTTTATTCTGGGGGTAGCACACCGATTTATCGTGTTTATAATCCTGCATTACGTGGTTTACATCATTGGACTACTGATTTTAATGAGTATAGTATCTTGCCAAATCATGGTTGGAAACAAGAAGGTGAGGCATTTTTTGCCGAGAGTTTAGGGAATCCGATGCAGACCCAATATGTATCGAATGTCTTATATAATGGTTATTACTATTATGTAAGAGGTAAATATGGGTATGTTCCAATTGTCAACAAAAAATATCCTGTCAACAGTCAATATAGCCCGGGTGAAAACGCTGAGGCAAAGGCAGCTTTCCTAACTCTGACTAATCAAATGCGTCAGCTCGGATTTTCAATAAGTCATTCTTATAGTGGTTTTAGAAGTTATAGTCTACAGGATTCCCTATATAATAATTATGTTGCTCAGGAGGGACGATCGGCAGCGGATCGTTATTCTGCTCGTCCTGGGTATAGTGAGCATCAAACTGGTCTAGCTTTTGATATTTTGAATGGTCAAGGGGAACTTTTGCAGGGAGAAGCAGCTCAATGGTTAGCCAAACACGCTCATGAATATGGTTTTATCATAAGGTATCTTCCTGGAAAAGAAGCGATAACAGGTTATATGCATGAGGAGTGGCATGTTCGATATGTTGGTCAGGAAGCGGCTGATATTTATCATTCAGGTCTAACGCTTGAGGAATATTTTGAGATTACAGGTGGAGATTATCAGTAAACAAGAGTAGAAGTCCGTAGTCTCAGGTTGCTAAATACGGGCTTGGGAATTCCATATTGTACTTTAATCTTTTTTAAAAATATGCTATAATAGGGACTGTAAAAAATTTTAAGAAGAGGTATGTGAAATGTCACGTAAACCAATCATTGCAGGAAACTGGAAAATGAACAAAAATCCTCAGGAAGCACAAGCTTTCGTTGAGGCTATTGCAGGAAAATTGCCTGCTGGCGACAAAATTGAAGCAGCTATCGCAGCACCAGCTGTAGATTTGAACGCTCTCTTGTGGTTCGCTAAAGATTCTGAATTGAAAGTTGCTGCTCAAAACTGCTACTTTGAAGATGCTGGTGCCTTCACTGGTGAAACATCTCCAAAAGTATTGGCTGAAATGGGCGTTAACTACGTTGTTATTGGTCACTCAGAGCGTCGTGATTACTTCCATGAAACTGACGAAGACATCAACAAAAAAGCTCACGCTATCTTCCGCAACGGTTTGACTCCAATCATCTGCTGTGGTGAGTCACTTGAAACCTATGAAGCTGGTAAAGCAGTGGAATTCGTAGGTGCGCAAGTTTCTGCAGCTTTGAAAGACTTGACTGCTGAGCAAGTTGCATCACTTGTTATCGCTTATGAGCCAATCTGGGCAATCGGTACTGGTAAGTCAGCTACTAAAGATGATGCACAAAACATGTGTAAAGCAGTTCGTGACGTTGTTGCAGCTGACTTCGGTCAAGAAGTGGCTGACAAGGTTCGCGTTCAATACGGTGGTTCTGTAAACCCATCAAACGTTGCTGAATACATGGCTTGTCCAGACGTTGACGGTGCGCTTGTTGGTGGAGCTTCACTTGAAGCAGAAAGCTTCTTGGCTTTGTTGAACTTCTAATAAGAGCATAGAAAAAGACATCGGGTGCAACAATCCGATGTCTTTTTTTTGTGACTGTAATAGGTTATTTGAGTACCCATTCTCTGAGAGCATGGGCGACTCCGCTCTCGTCATTGGATTTGGTAATGTATTTGGCAATTTTTTTAAGTTCTGGATTTCCGTTTTCCATGACCACAGGGTTACCGACAACTTCAAGCATGGAACGGTCATTTTCTTGGTCACCGATGGCCATGGTTTGGTCCATGGTCAGCCCCAATTTTTCAGCTAATTGGATGATAGCCTGTCCCTTGTTAACTGTTTTAGGGGTGATTTCCAAATAAAATGGTGCAGATTTGGCAACATTGTATTTGTCAGTTAGGCTAGCAGGCAGTTGTGGGATGGCAGCGTCAAGAATGTCTGCCTCGTCTACCATCATGACCTTAATGATTTCCTTGTCAGCCATCTCCTCTGGAGTTCGGTAGAAGACAGGCGAGCTGACTAGCATGGATTCATAAATGGTATATTTCCCAATATTGCGGTTGGCAGTATACATGCCCTCTTTTGTACTGGCATGCATAGGAAGCTTGAGTTTGCGGGCAGCTAATTCGATGTCCAGATAATCGTCGTAGGACAAGGGATCTTTGACAATATCCTCACCAGTGGCAGCGTCTTGAACAAGACCACCGTTAAAGGTAATAACATAGTCGCCAACCTCATTTAGATGGAGTTCTTCCAAAATTGTACGAACACCAGAGATGGGGCGACCTGTGGCAATGACAATTTTCACACCTGCTTTTTTGGCATCCTGGATGGCTGAAAAGACCTCAGGTGTGATTTCGTGTTGGCTATTTAAGAGGGTACCATCGATGTCGATGGCGACGAGTTTAATTGACATGGTTTTCTCCAGTTGTAAATTGATCGTTGTGAATATGGCTGATAAAATCAGCAGTTTGTGGGCTGAAAATCCCAGTATCTTCCAGCATTTCTTTTGGGAAATAGAAGCGGCTATCACCATGGATGGTTCCAGAAAGAGAGTGGACAATAGGCGATAAGGTGGATAGTTCGACCTTGGTGTCATCCTTGCGATAAATCTCAATCTGCGTCCGTTTCTTTTCAGCATGGGGACGGTAAATATCGTAAGGCAGGTCAAAATTATGATGGATGGCTGTATAATATTCAGGGTCAAAGCCAACATCGGCGACCAAGCTACGAAGTTGATTGAGTTCTTCTTCGTTTTCTACCTTAAAGGTGATGGATTTGAAGACTTTTCGGTTGATGTAGCGCTGGGCCAGGTCGGATAAAATATGATCGGGACCATCAATCCAAGATTGGAAATAGGTATTCATCACTCCGTCATCCAGGGCTAGATAGTCAGACAAGCTGACACGGTGTTCAAAAAAGGGCAGGAGACGGGGAGAGGTTCGAGCAAAAAAGTCTTGCTCGCTCTTATAGAGTAATTTTGCCCGATTGAGCAAGTTCTGTAATAAAACTTCCATAGAACGACTGGCAGGATGGAAGTAGACCTGCATATACATTTGGTAACGGCTAAGGACATAGTCTTCCACAGCGTGCATACCGGATTCCTTGAAGGCAATGCCGTTTTCTGTGGGTCGGATAACACGCAAAATGCGGGTCAAGTCAAATTCGCCATAATTTGCTCCTGTAAAATAGGAGTCTCTCAATAGGTAATCCATACGGTCAACGTCAATTTGACTGGAAATCAGTTGAACCACCTGTTTATTGGGATAGGTGTGGTTGATGACGGAGGCAATTTTATCAGGGAAATCAGGTGCAATCTGTTTCAATAGACTATTGACTTCCGTTTCAGGACTGGTAATAATGGCACAGGTCATTTCTTCGTGGTCGGTATCAAAGAGGCGCTCAAAGGTATGGGAGTAGGCGCCGTGTCCAATATCGTGCAAGAGGGCAGCGACCATGGTTATCAGGCTTTCTGAAGGGTTCCAGAGCTGGGGATACTTCTCTTCAAATTTTTCTGTAATTCGTCGGGCAATTTCATAGGCACCCAGGCAGTGCGAAAAGCGGCTATGCTCGCCACCATGGAAGGTATAGGAAGTGGTTCCTAGTTGCTTGATGCGGCGTAGTCGCTGAAATTCCTTTGTATTGATGAGTTTGTAAATCAGTTCATGGTCAACATGAACATAATTATGGACGGGGTCACGAAAAACTTTTTCTATCATGCTTTTATTATACCAAAAATTGTCAGAATTTCGGATTTTTTCTCATAAAACAAGGATATTGCTATGTACCAAAGACTGTCTTTTGAGTATAATGGAGAAATGACAAATAAACTTATTTTACATGCTATCCAGTTCATCCTTGTGGGGATGATTGCTTGGATGCTTTACTTGATTGTTAGCTATGCTCGGAAGAATAAGATTTCCTTGACGGACAGATTTTGGACAGGCTTTGCCATTGGTTATGTGACAGACTTGTTGGATACCTTGGGGATTGGTACCTTCGCTACAACCACAAGTTTGCTGAAGGCGACAAAATTGATAGATGACGACCGACGGATTCCAGCAACCATGACGACGGCCCATATCATTCCTATCTTGTTGGAAGCATTGCTCTTTATCACCATTGTAGAAGTGGAGATGACAACCCTGATTTCCCTTGCTATCGCGGCCTTTACAGGTGCTTCGGTTGGTGCCCGTGTGACGCAACATTGGGATACACGAAAAGTTCAACGTGTCTTGGGGATTTTGCTAATCATTGCAGCAGGAATTATGGTTTATCGGATGCTGACCAATCCTGGTGCGGATTTGGCTAATGATGTCCGCGGTTTGACAGGTTGGAAGTTGCTAGTCGGGATTGTCTTTGACTTCTTTATCGGTATGCTTTTGAGTATGGGCTTGGGCAACTATGCGCCAGAGCTGATTTTCTTCTCACTGATGGGCATTAGTCCAGCTGTGGCCCTTCCTGTTATGATGTTGAATGCTGCCATGATGTTGTCTGCTGGTGCCAAGCAATTTATCCAGTCTGGTCGGGTCAACTGGCCAGGGGTGCCAGGTATTATTGTAGGTGGTGTTTTAGGGGTTTTAACAGCAGCCTTCTTCCTATCCAACCTAGACATCAATAATTTGAAAATCTTGGTTGTCTTTATCGCAGCCTATACAGGTCTGACCCTACTTCGTTCATCATTCATTACTAATATTAAAAAATAATAGGAGGAGCCATGCAGATTCATCTACGGAATGAAATTGATTTAGATGGACAGTTGGAAGTGATAGACCAGACTTTTCCTGTAGAAGTGAAGGAAAAAGAAGGCAAAGTCTATCTCATTTATCAGAATGATGAGGCTGAAAAGGTTGTCATCAAGTGTGATGAAAACGAACTGATAATGACACGTTTTTCCAATCCCAAGTCTATCATGCGATTTGTGAAGGAACAAGAAGCTATTGTAACCATTCCCACACCTATGGGGATCCAGCATTTTGTCACACAAACCAGCCTATATCAGATGAGTGCTGAACTGCAAGAACTAGCCCTCCATTATGACTTAAAGGGGCTTGAACATCAGCAGAAATTTGCTAGCTATAGGATGATGATTGCTTGGAAATGAAAAACGTTTTCATAGAAAATATTCTTTGAAATTCCCTAGAAATTTGTTATAATAGTTAGCAAATCGAGGGAGTAGCTAACGGATTTTTCCGTGGTAGTGTCGTCATTCCGAAAATCGTTTCCGGCACTATCTTAAATAGCGAGACTTGTTTTAATAAAACAGGTCTCTTTTTTATTGTAAAAGGTAGAGAAGGGGCCGAAAAGGAGAAGGAAATTGTCAAAAGAACAAAAACGCGATTTGTTTTATACACAAAGCGAAGAGCAAGTATTGTCAAGCATGGAGTCTTCTTTAGATGGTTTGTCTAGCAGCGAAGCTAGCAAACGTCTAGCAGACTATGGTCGTAATGAATTGGATGAGGGTGAAAAGCGTACACTCTTGGCAAAATTCTTGGATCAGTTTAAGGACTTGATGATCATCATCTTGATTGCAGCAGCACTCTTGACGGTGATTACAGAAGGTTCGCACGGTTTGACGGATGCTATCATCATCTTAGCGGTGGTTATCCTTAACGCTGCCTTTGGTGTTTACCAAGAAGGTCAAGCAGAAGCAGCTATTGAAGCGCTGAAGAACATGTCAAGTCCTGTCGCACGTGCCCTTCGTGATAGTCACGTTGTTGAGGTTGATTCGAAAGACTTGGTTCCAGGTGATATCGTCTTGCTTGAGGCAGGTGACGTTGTTCCAGCGGATATGCGCTTGCTAGAAGCCAACTCCCTCAAAATCGAAGAAGCGGCCCTTACAGGTGAATCTGTACCGGTTGATAAGGATTTGTCAGCAGTTTTGGCTGAAGATGCACCAATCGGTGACCGTGTCAACATGGCCTACCAAAACTCAAACGTGACTTACGGACGTGGTCTTGGTGTGGTTACAAACACAGGTATGTACACGGAAGTTGGTCACATCGCAGGCATGCTTGCCAATGCAGATGAGACAGACACACCATTGAAACAAAACTTACACCAGTTGTCTAAGGTCTTGACCTATGCAGTATTGGTGATCGCTGTGATTACAATGGCTGTTTCAGTATTTGTACGTGGTGAAGGTATCTTGCCTGCCCTTATGACATCTGTAGCCCTTGCGGTTGCGGCTATTCCAGAAGGTTTGCCAGCAATCGTAACAGTTGTCCTTTCTCTTGGTACACAGGTCTTGGCTAAGCGTAACTCCATCATCCGTAAGTTACCAGCGGTTGAAACACTTGGTTCAACTGAAATCATTGCATCAGATAAAACTGGTACTTTGACTATGAACCAGATGACTGTTGAGAAAGTCTATACAAACGGTCAATTAGTGGATGCTAAAGAAGCTTTGGACGCAAGCAATACAACGCTTCGTGTTATGAACTTTGCCAACGATACTAAGGTTGACCCAACTGGTAAATTGATTGGTGACCCAACTGAAACAGCACTTGTTCAATTTGGTTTGGATCAAAACTTTGACGTTCGTGAAGTCTTGGTTTCTGAGCCTCGTGTGGCAGAGTTGCCATTTGACTCAACACGTAAATTGATGTCAACTGTTCATCAGCAAGCTGCTGGAAACTTCTTCGTAGCTGTTAAGGGTGCTCCAGACCAGTTGCTCAAACGTGTAACGCAAATTGAAGAAAACGGCACAATTCGTCCGATTACAGATGCGGATAAGCAAGCTATCCTTGCAACCAACAAGGAATTAGCTAAACAAGCTCTTCGTGTCTTGATGATGGCTTACAAGTATGTGGATGCTATTCCTGAATTGGAATCTGAAGTCCTTGAAAATGACCTAGTATTCTCAGGCTTGGTTGGTATGATTGACCCTGAGCGTCCTGAAGCAGCAGAAGCTGTTCGTGTCGCTAAGGAAGCGGGTATCCGTCCAATCATGATTACAGGTGACCACCAGGATACAGCTGAGGCGATTGCAAAACGTCTTGGTATCATCGATCCAAACGATACAGAAGACCATGTATTTACTGGTGCAGAGCTCAATGAATTGACAGATGAAGAATTCCAAAAAGTCTTCAAGCAATATTCTGTATATGCGCGTGTATCTCCAGAACACAAGGTTCGTATCGTTAAGGCTTGGCAAAATGATGGTAAGGTTGTTGCCATGACTGGTGACGGTGTAAACGATGCACCATCATTGAAGACAGCCGACATCGGTATCGGTATGGGTATCACAGGTACGGAGGTTTCTAAAGGTGCCTCTGATATGGTCCTTGCAGATGACAACTTTGCAACTATCATTGTGGCGGTGGAAGAAGGACGTAAGGTCTTCTCAAACATCCAAAAAACCATCCAATATCTCTTGTCAGCTAACACAGCTGAAGTATTGTGTATCTTCCTTGCAACCCTCTTTGGTTGGGACGTATTGGAGCCAGTTCATCTTCTTTGGATTAACTTGGTAACAGATACACTGCCAGCGATTGCCCTTGGTGTTGAGCCTGCTGAGCCAGGTGTTATGCACCACAAACCTCGTGGACGTAACTCAAGCTTCTTCTCAGGTGGTGTATTGAGTTCTATCGTTTACCAAGGTATCCTTCAAACCGCTCTTGTTTTGGGTGTTTATGGCTTTGCCCTTCTTTATCCAGAGCATGCGGGTGACGATCACGCTATCCACGCAGATGCTTTGACCATGGCTTACTTGACGCTTGGTTTGATCCAGTTGGTGCATGCCTTCAACGTTAAGTCTGTATACCAATCTATCTTTACCGTTGGTCCATTTAAGAATAAACTCTTTAACTGGTCTATCGTAGCTGCCTTCTTGCTCTTGATGGCAACCTTGGTAATTCCAGGATTCAATACCTTCTTCAAGGTTTCAATCTTGACTCCAACTCAATGGTTGGTAGCCATTATTGGTTCAGGCCTCATGGTTGTCGTTGTTGAAATTGTCAAATTTGTGCAACGTAAGTTGGGCTTAGATGAAAAAGCTATCTAATATAGTTATTCAGTTTATCTTTTATTACTTCGTTAACTCGCCTTGCCGTACTTCAGTACAGCCTGCGACTCGTTGCCTTGTACTAAAAGCAAACTGAAGACTATATCATTTGAAAAAGCTCAGATTTAGTGGTCTGAGCTTTTTTCTGTACTGATAAGGTATTTTGGGAAGATTACTTGTCCCAACAAAGTGATGACTAGTGCCAGGATGAGGAGCGTAGTTTTGACAAGTGTTGGTATGTTAAATAATATGGTGATTGGTAAGATAGCCAAGCTGAAATAGTAGAGAATGAAGTATTTACTATTTTCCTTGATTTGAACTCTGTCATTTTCTTTTACTTGAATGGCTGACTTTTTATCTCCTCCTACACTGATTGTAGCTGTTGGATGTTGAAGGGGTAGGCTGAGAATTTTTCCTTGGGTAAGGGTTCCAGCGATCTTTCCATCCATTAGAATGGGAAGTTTGTTAGTAGCAGCTTGTTTGGGATTTTTTGGATAAGAAATCGTTACACGCATAGGACACCTCTTTTCAGTTTCTATGTTTATTGTAGCAAAATGACGGTTTCTTGTAAACGATTTCTAAGCTGAAAAATTGGTCGGTGCTTGCCTGTTCACCAAGAAACTGCTATAATTTTTTAAGAGGTGAGATGGATATGAATTATCTGCAAAATTATGTATTTAGTAAGAGTAGTTATTTACCCTCTGACAAGTTGATTCTTCTTCAGAAAGAATTAGAGGATTTAGACGAGGGAGCTTTGAACGCACTGATGATGGTTGAGTTGCGCCAACCCCTAATAGCCCTTATCTTAGCCATCTTTTTTGGAGAGTTCGGTGTAGACCGTTTCTATATAGGGGACAAACGTTTGGGTTCGGTCAAGTTGATTATCTTTGGAGTAGCCTTTATTACCCTTTTTATTCTGGTGGGGATACTCTTGTTTATGGGTTTGTATCTATGGAAATTCATTGACTGCTTTTTGATTATGAAGGCTTGTAAGGAAGCGAATTACCAACGGCTTATGGCTCAGATTCAGCAATTCAAAGCCTTTCAGTATGGCAATCGAACATTTTCTTAATAGAATGAGGAAGGAGGTTTGTTAGACCTTCTTTTTCTATCCTTGCTTGAAGAGCTACAGACAAGGAATTGAGGTGCAGGTTGCCATAGTAACTTGTCCTTTTCTTAATTCAAACCACCATAATTCAAATGACTATATTTGGGGCTGGCTTGTAAAGTGCCTGTAACATGGTGTGGGCTTTGTCATAAAAGTGTTATTTTTTAAGCTAGCTTTTATGGTATAATGGTAAAATATGCTGGAGAGGAGGTTTTTTATGCAGACTAGAAAAATCAGTATGTTTTTATTTTTAACCTACCTCCTTTTACTGACCTGGATGATTGTCTTTAAGATGGACTTGTCCATCCTAGCTGGTCGCTACACTACTGCTCAGATAAATCTGATACCACTGGCTGGAACAGCTGTCTATGATGGAGTATTAAATTTTCCAGAAATTCTCTTTAACGTTGTCAGTTTTATTCCCTTTGGCATTTATATGGAAATACTATTTCGTAAGGCTTCTTGGACAGTAAATTTACTTGTTATTCTACTTGTTAGTTTGGCCTTTGAAGTTGTACAGTATATTCTGTTGCTGGGGATTGCAGATATAACGGATTTACTGGCAAATGGTTTGGGCGGTGCCATCGGCATCAATATCATGTATGTATTGACAAGTATTTGGCATGAGAAAACTTACGCCCGCATGAATGTTTTTTCTTTGGTTCTTACAATCTTTGTTATATTAACAACTTATTTTCTTGTGTAATCCTTGCCAAAGATGAGAATGTTTTGTTAAAATTAAGAAAATGAATATCAAAGAAGAGATTATTAAACTATCTCAGGAAATAGGGATTTCCAAGATTGGCTTTACCACGGCGGATGATTTCGATTACTTGGAGAAATCCCTTCGGGCTAGTCAGGAAGAGGGGCGTTCGTCAGGCTTCGAACACAAGAATATCGAAGAACGCATTCGACCCAAATTGTCCTTGGCATCTGCAAAGACCATTATTTCCATAGCAGTAGCCTATCCTCGCCACCTGCCCACCAAACCGCAGAAGACCCAATTCAAACGTGGAAAAATTACACCTAGCTCTTGGGGGTTAGACTACCACTATATCTTGCAAGATAAGATGGAGCGTTTGGCACGGGGGATTGAAAAGCTGACGGATGGCTTGGAATACAAGGCCATGGTGGATACGGGTGCCTTGGTGGATACTGCTGTTGCCAGACGAGCAGGCATTGGCTTTATCGGTAAGAATGGCCTGGTCATTTCTAAGGAATTTGGTTCCTATATGTTTTTGGGCGAGTTGGTGACCAACCTTGAGATTGAGCCTGATCAGCCAGTGGACTACGACTGTGGTGATTGCAATCGTTGTGTTGCGGCCTGCCCAACCTCCTGTTTGCTAGGGGATACGACCATGAATGCCCGTCGTTGTCTATCCTTTCAGACACAGGACAAGGGCATGATGGACTTGGAATTCCGTAAGAAAATCAAGACGGTTATTTACGGTTGTGATATTTGTCAGATTTGTTGTCCTTATAACAAGGGGATTTCCAGTCCTCCTGTGGTAGACATTGATCCAGATTTGGCTGAGCCTGAGCTAATTCCCTTTTTGGACTTATCAAATGGGCAGTTCAAGGAAAAATTTGGCATGATTGCAGGCTCTTGGCGGGGGAAAAATATTCTCCAGCGCAATGCCATCATAGCCTTGGCTAATAGTAATGACCGCTCCGCCATTCCCAAACTCCTAGAAATCATCGATAAGAAGCAAAATCCCGTCCACATGGCGACGGCTATCTGGGCTTTGGGACAGTTAGTGAAAGAGCCTAATGATGAGATGATAGATTTTATCGCAGGCATTCAATCAGATAACGCAGATGTCATAGCGGAGCAGACAGCATTTCTCAACTTGGTAAATAGACTACAAATGTGATATAATACAAAGATAAATAAAAAATGAGGTGTATATGGATACAGCAGAAATTCGCCAAAAGATTGAAGAACTTGGCAAAAAATTAACTTCTTTTAGGGGGTCTCTTTGACTTAGAAGGTCTGGAAGAAGAGATTGCCATTCTTGAGAACAAGATGACGGAGCCAGATTTTTGGAATGATAATTTGGCAGCCCAGAAGACGTCTCAGGAGTTGAATGAATTAAAAAATACCTATGGAAATTTCCATCAGATGTTGGATTTATTTGATGAATCTGAAATTCTTTTGGATTTCTTAGCAGAAGATGAGTCCGTACGAGAAGAGTTGGTTGAAAAGTTGGCAGACTTGGACAAGTCCATGACGGCTTATGAGATGACCCTGCTCTTGTCAGAGCCTTATGATCACAATAATGCCATCTTGGAAATCCATCCAGGTTCGGGTGGTACAGAGGCTCAGGACTGGGGAGAAATGCTTCTACGGATGTATCAGCGTTTTGGAAATGCCAAAGGCTTTGCGGTAGAAACCTTGGATTATCAGGCTGGGGATGAGGCTGGAATTAAGTCTGTAACCCTTAGCTTCACAGGTCCAAATGCCTATGGTTTGCTCAAGTCAGAAATGGGAGTTCACCGGTTGGTACGTATCTCACCATTTGACTCAGCTAAGCGTCGTCATACTTCCTTTACTTCGGTAGAGGTCATGCCTGAATTGGATGACACCATTGAGATTGAAATCCGAGATGATGAGGTGAAAATGGATACCTTCCGCTCAGGTGGTGCCGGTGGTCAGAACGTCAACAAGGTATCGACTGGTGTTCGTTTGACCCACATTCCAACAGGTATTGTCACCCAGTCAACTGTTGACCGAACCCAGTATGGCAACCGAGATCGTGCCATGAAACTCTTGCAGGCTAAATTGTATCAATTAGAGCAGGAGAAGAAGGCGGCAGAAGTGGACTCACTCAAGGGAGATAAGAAAGAGATTACTTGGGGAAGCCAGATTCGTTCTTACGTCTTTACGCCTTATACCATGGTCAAAGACCACCGTACTGGTCACGAGGTGGCCCAAGTCGATAAGGTGATGGATGGAGATTTGGACGGCTTTATCGATGCCTATCTAAAATGGAGAATTAGCTAAGAACCGATATGTACAAATGAAGTACTGGTATATAAGAGATGTTTTTTCGCTCATCAAGGAAGTTTTTTGAGAAAATACTGACTGTATTTTGAAAAAACGAAGGATGAGTAGTTGAAAACTAGCCTTAGATGCAAGTGCTGAACTGTGAATACAGGTTCTCAAATCTAAAGAAAGGACTGTCTGAGACAGAAAATCCTATGAGAATTATTGAAATGAAGAACGTTTCCAAGAAATATGGAAACGGAACGACGGCCCTTCGAGGAGTATCCGTCAATGTTGAGGCCGGAGAATTTGCCTATATTGTTGGCCCTTCAGGTGCGGGTAAGTCAACCTTTATCAAACTTTTGTATCGCGAAGAAAAGCTTGATAAGGGGAGTTTGACAGTTGGAAAGTTTGACCTGGCTAAGATTAAGAAAAGGGATGTTCCTCTCTTGCGTCGTAGTGTAGGTGTGGTCTTCCAGGACTACAAACTTCTTCCTAAAAAGACTGTGTTTGAAAATATTGCCTATGCTATGGAAGTTATTGGTGAGAAACCGCGTAATATTAAAAAACGTGTGATGGAAGTATTGGACTTGGTTGGTCTGAAACATAAAATCCGTTCCTTCCCAAATGAACTTTCGGGTGGTGAGCAGCAGCGTATCGCCATTGCCCGTGCGATTGTCAACAATCCGAAAGTATTGATTGCCGATGAGCCGACTGGTAACTTGGACCCAGAAAATTCCTGGGAAATCATGAACCTCTTGGAGCGTATCAATTTGCAAGGGACAACAGTTTTGATGGCAACCCACAATAGTCAGATTGTAAATACCCTCCGCCACCGCGTTATAGCGATCGAAGACGGTCGAGTGGTACGGGATGAAGAACAAGGAGAGTATGGATACGATGATTAGACGATTTTTTAGACACTTTATTGAGTCGCTCAAGAGTTTGAAGCGCAATGGCTGGATGACGGTTGCGGCTATTTCCTCTGTAACCATTACACTGGCCATGGTTGGTTTATTTGCTTCAGTTATTCTCAATACTGCTAAACTGGCTTCTGATTTGGAACACAATGTTCGTATCAATGTTTACTTACGGGCCAATTCAACAGATCAGGCTGAAACGATTGTCAATGAGGCTGGTGAAACAGTAGCCAACCCTGATTTTAATAAGGTTTACAACCAAATCACAGCCCTTCCAAATGTGCAAACCGTTACTTACTCAAGTAAGGATGAACAGTTGAAAAAGCTGACCGACACTCTTGGTGAAACCTGGAATCTCTTCCAAGGAGATGCTAACCCGCTTTACGATGCCTATATCATTGATACGACTGAGCCTCAGTACGTAAAATCGGTTGCGGCAGAAGTTGCAAAAATTGACGGTGTTACAGAAGTCCGTGATGGCGAGGTGGAAACGGAGCGTATCTTCAAATTGGCATCAATGGTGCGCACTTGGGGACTAGCAGCAACTGGCTTGCTCTTGTTTACAGCTATATTCTTGATTTCTAATACCATTCGTATTACGATCATTTCTCGTAGCCGTGAAATTCAGATTATGCGCTTGGTTGGTGCAAAGAACAGCTATATCCGTGGTCCCTTTCTTTGGGAAGGTGCTTGGGTAGGCTTGCTTGGTGCGATTTTACCATCTGCCTTGGTTTATTTCTTGTATCAGATGTTTTATAATTCAGTTAATGCTAGTCTTGCTAGCCAGGACTTGTCCTTGATTAGTCTAGATATTTTCATTCCAAGCATGGTTGGAGCCCTATTTGTTATCGGCATCCTCATCGGTTCACTCGGTTCAGTTATTTCCATGAATCGTTACTTGAAAATTTAAAAAATGAAAAGGTCCGCACTGATGCTAGTGACGGACCTTTTGTATTGATTATGAGTGAGAATGATGGGACTTGTCGTCCATATTTTGCTTAATGGCACAGTCACAGGAACATTCTCCACAGGAACTTTTTCCTTTTACTAGGCTGCGAACGGCTAGAATAAATAGAACTGCAATGATAAGAAAGAGGATAAGTGTTGGCATTAGTATTCTCCCTTTTCAAGTTTTTTTAGGGTAACAATGGGTAGAAGAGAGGCAGGTTTTTTCAGCAAGCTATAGATGGCTGCTAGTAGCAAGATAAGAGCGATAAAAGTCCAAGCTGTTGGAGTTTGTCCATCAATTAGTACGAGCCCCAACTGGTAGATAATTAGGCTGGTTGCATAGGCCAGACCCGTCTGGAATCCGATAGCAATCCAGGTCCATTTGGCCTCTCCCATTTCACGATGAATAGCACCGATTGCTGCGAAGCAGGGGGCACAGAGGAGGTTGAAGACCAAGAAGGAATAGGCTGACAAGGCAGTGTAGTCTTGTTGTAGCAGTCCCCAGAGTTCAGGATTTTCTTCAGTAGTCTCTCCTAATCGGTAGAGAATACCAAAGGTGGCAATGACGGTTTCCTTGGCTAGTAGTCCTGTGATGGCCGCAACAGTTGCCCGCCAATTGCCAAATCCAACCGGCTGGAAGAAGAGGGAGAAACTGCGTCCAATAGAAGCCAGAATGCTCTCCTCTGTTTCAACCATCTGCAAACCCCAGTTATAGGAACTAGCAAACCAGATGACGATATTGGTTACAAAAATGATGGTACCAGCCCGTTTAATAAAGCTCAGAGCCTTGTCGAAGGCATAGCGACCGACAGTTTTAATTTCTGGTAGATGATAGGATGGTAATTCCATGATAAAGGGGCTAGCTACTCCGCCCAGTTGCTTGGTCTTTTTAAGGGCCATGCCAGATAGAACAATGGTTCCCATGCCGACAAAATAGGCACTTGGAGCAATCCAGGGATTGTCTGGGAAGAAGGCTCCGGCAACTAAAGAAATGATGGGAAGTTTGGCAGAGCAGGGCATAAAAGTAGCTGTCATGATGGTGATTTTTCGGTCTTGTTCATTTTCAATGGTCCTGCTGGCCATGACTCCTGGAACACCACAGCCAGTGGAAATCAGCATGGGAATGAAAGATTTTCCAGATAAGCCAAAGCGTCTAAAAATCCTGTCCATGACAAAGGCAATGCGGCTCATGTAGCCAATGTCTTCTAAAATTCCAAGACAGAAAAAGAGAACAAAAATTTGTGGAACAAAGCCGAGTATGGCTCCACAGCCGGCTACAATTCCATCGAGCACCAGAGATTGAAGCCAATCAGCAATGTCAAAAACATGCAGATAATGTTGGATATAGTTTGGAACTAGCTCTCCGAATAAGACCTCATTGACCCAGTCTGTTCCCATGGTTCCAACAGTTTGGATAGAAAGGAAGTAGGTCAGCCACATGACAATGGCAAAGATTGGTAGGGCAAGAAAGCGGTTGGTGACAACCTGATCGATTTTGTCAGAGAGGTTAAATCTTGTATCGCTCTCTTTGGTGACTAGCTCAGCGATATTCTCAATCAATTGGTAGCGTTGATTGACGATGATGGCTTCCATATCGTCTGCGTATATTTTTTCTAAAATCGTAATAATTTCCTGTAAATCGAGTAGGGATTGTTGATCTAAAGGACATTGCTCCAAGATAATCGGATCTTGTTCTAGCAACTTAATAGCATAGAAGCGTTTTTGATGGTCTGGGACGGAGTCGGGCAAGAGGTCAAATACTTGTGACAAAGCAGCTTCGAATTGCTTGTCATACTGAGGAAAGATTGGTTCGATGTGCTGATGGCTACATTTTTCAACCTCGTGAAGGAGTTGGGGAATGCCTAGTTTCTTTAAGGCACTGATTGGCTGAACTGAAACACCTAGTTGATAGGCGAGTTGTTCACTGTTAATGGATTTTCCCTGGTTTTTCAGACTATCAGTCATATTGAGAGCGATTACAGTTGGAAGACCCATTTCTAATAATTGCAGGGTTAGATAGAGGTTGCGTTCCAAATTTGTCGCATCAACGACATTAAGAATAGCAGCAGGCTGGTCAGTCATCAGATAATCTCTGGCAACAGCTTCCTCAGTTGTGTAGGGTGATAGGGAGTAGATTCCTGGTAAATCCTGTAGAACTAGATGTTTGCGATTTTTTATCAGACCTGATTTTTTCTCAACCGTCACTCCTGGCCAGTTTCCGACACGCTGGTTGGTACCTGTCAAGAGGTTAAAAAGGGTTGTTTTTCCACTGTTGGGATTACCTACAAGAGCGATTTGGCTTATCATTTTACTTCCTCCGTCAGACGGACCTGCACCATTTGTGCCTCGGATTTACGCAAAGTCAGTTCATAGCCACGCAAGGTGATTTCGATAGGGTCACCGAGGGGGGCAACTTTTTTGAGAAATAGCTGCGTGTTCTTGGTAAGACCCATGGCCATCAAGCGACGGCGAAGGGCACCAGTTGCGCAGATTTCTAGAACCTTGGCAGAGCTTCCAATCGGTAATTGATCGAGGGAGAGTGTCTCATGCTTATCTGAAATTTCCTCAAGGACTAAACTTTCAATGACTGCCTGGTCCAGTGCCAAACGACTGGCCTTAATCTGAATAATAGCATTGGTCTTAGTCTTTGAAATCAAGCGGATTTCTTGCCCCTCTTTCAAACCCAGATGGGCTAGATGTCGTCGAATATCTTCATGGGCCAGACATTCGATAATGGTATAGGTCTGTCCAATGTGGAGTTCTTCAAGCTTCATAATCTATCCTTTGTGATTTTTATAACAATAGTATAACATATTTGTTTAAAAAAGTCAGACAATTCTAGGAAGAATATTACTTTTTTAAATAAGTGTTGACAAATAGATAAAATATGGTAAACTAATAAAGTACTGCTGGTTTAGCTCAGTCGGTAGAGCGCATCCATGGTAAGGATGAGGTCGCCGGTTCAATCCCGGCAACTAGCATAAAATAAGCTGAAAAACCCTTGAAACACAAGGGTTTTTGTTATGTCTGCCTCAAATTCTCCCCTGATATCAAAAAAATCTTGACTTGTCAGTTTATTATGTTAGAATAGGGCTTAGAAAAAAGAAAGGAGTAAAACAAATGAACACACAACTTGTCCTTCAGCAAGCTATTTTTTATCATACACTCCTTTCTAAGCAGGAAAACAGGGCTCATTGAACGACTGTTGAAGTTTTTCGTGGGGCATACTCTGGAATAGTGGGAAAGTCAAGCATGTCTTATCATGGTCAGGTGGGCTTTGTCATGGCTATTCGGGAGTTGGTCTATTTTTGTGGACTGAGCTATGCCTAGGTGGAGTGATAGACACCTGGGCTTTTTTGTGCTTAGAAAGGGATAAGTATATACAAAAAGGAGATATATGTTTCGATTGATTTTTGACTATGTCAAGCAACACAAGTGGCTCTACTTGGTAGTTGTTGTGACTTTGATTATTTATGATGTCACCCTCTTGATACCGACGCAGATTATTCAGAGGATGGTGGATACGCTGACTAAGAATGGACTGACTGAGCAGGTTTTACTTCAAGAAATGGGCCTTTTGCTCTTAGTAACCTTTCTCAACTATGGGATGGGCTTTATTTGGCATTTGAAACTTTTTCAGGCTTCTGTCAATTTCAAATTTGATATGCAACAGCGGGCCTTTAAAAAGATGGTCACCATGCGGACGCCCTTTTATGAAAAATTTCGGTCTGGTGATGTCATGACCCGCTTTTCAACGGATGTTGATGGTCTGATGGAGATGGTTGGCTACGGGCTGATGATTGTGGTCTATGCAGGTGGAATGTTAGCTTTTATTATTCCGACCATGTTTTTCATTGACTGGAAGATTTCCTTCCTGGCTATCTTACCGATGATTTTTATGGCAGTTGCTTTCTTTTTCATTGGTCGCAAGCAGGATTTGGCTATTGATGCCAACCGTGAGGCAGTTGCACAGCTCAATAATGAGGTCTTGGAAGTTGTCGAGGGTATTCGTGTAACCCGAGCCTATAGCAAAAAGGTAACTCAAAAGGGGCAGTTTCAGGCTCGAACCAAGGAATTGGCGGATGGTGGGGACCGGATTACTACCCTACAATCCCTTTATAACCCGTTGGCTACGGTCGGTCTGGGTTTGTCGACTATCCTGGTCTTGGTACTTGGAGCAGGGGCAGTCAAGTCTGGTCAGCTCAGTCTGGGGCAGGTCATCGCCCTGCAACTCTATGTCAGTTCCCTCCTGGAGCCTTTCTGGACCCTGGCGGATTTCATACTAGTTTATCAGACAGGTAAGACTTCATTTGAAAAACTGCAGGAGCTGATTGAAACAGGAGATGACTTGGAAGTGGATGGCTCGGTAGAAATAGCCGAGCTAGATAGTATTTCTTTCAAGAACTACAGCTTTAGCTATCCTCAGTCGGACCGTCCGAGTTTGCAGGAGATTAACTGGACCTTGAAAGCCGGTCAGACAGTCGGGATTGTTGGAAAAACGGGTTCCGGAAAGACCAGCTTGGTTAGACAATTGTTACGTCAGTATCCAGTTGGGCAGGGTGAGTTTCTTGTTAATCATCAGTCTGTCCTTGACTTCAAACGCTCTAGCCTAGAGCGTAAAATCGGCTATGTTCCCCAAGAACACATTCTCTTTTCAAAATCTGTTGGGGAAAATATTGCCTTTGGTAAGCGTGACAGTAGTTTGGAAGAAATTGAAGCGGCTATCGCAACCGCAGCCTTTAGCCAGGACTTGGAGCGGATGAGTCATGGACTGGACACCATGATTGGCGAGCGGGGTGTGTCTATTTCTGGCGGTCAGAAACAACGGATTTCTATTGCGCGTGCCTTTTTACGAGAGCCAGACTTGCTCATTTTAGATGATTCCCTGTCAGCAGTTGATGCTCGAACAGAAGGTCAGATTATCCAAAATATCCAGAAAGAACGTGCTGGTAAGACCAATGTCATTGTGACCCACCGCCTGTCTGCTGTCAACCATGCGGACTGGGTACTGGTCTTGGATGAAGGTCGCATTGTAGAAGAAGGCCGACCGGCAGACCTGCTAGCCCAAGAAGGCTGGTACTATGAACAATACCAGCGCCAACAAAGTCAGGAAGGAGGAGAATAATGAAGGTTTTAGGATTTTTATTGAAGCAAATTGGTCGCGTCAAGTGGCTCTTTACGTTTGCTGTTATCTGTTACTTAGCAGCTTCTAGTCTTTTGCGATTTGCCCCTCTCATTATTCAAAAAGCCATCGATGGACCTTTACGGGCCTTGAGTGAAGGCCAACCCTTCCAAGAAGCCCTTTTCTTGCAGATGGCAAGTCAATATGTGGCCATGATTTTCTTGGGTGCACTTGGCTATTACCTTTCCATGCGGATCTTGATGCACTCGGCCAATAGGATCGCAGAGTATTTGCGCAACCAGGCCTATGATGTTATGCAGCACCTGCCCATTTCCTATTTTGATGACAAACCTGCCGGGAAGATTGCCACTCGTATTGTTAACGATACTGAAACCTTGCGCAATCAGTTTTACGGTACTCTTGTTAATGTCTTTAATAGTTTTATTCGCTTGCTTCTTACCTACGGGATTGTTTTCTACATCAATCCTAGTCTAGGTTTTGCTCTCTTGCTACTAATTCCAGTCTTTATCGGTATTCAATTTGTCTATAAAAAAATGACAGATAAGCCGATGAAAGATTTCTATGATGCTCGTAGTGAGGTCAATACGCAGGTCAATGAGACCATGAACGGAGCTAGCCTTATCCAACTTTACGGACAGGAAGAGAACATGTTGGCAGAGTTTGAAGCGACTGCTGATAAAATGCGGCGGGCTGACAATCAAATTATTTGGGCTCAATCCAGTGCAACTTGGACCTTGCTAGAGTTTCTGAAATTCTTGGTTTTGACGGGGATTTTGACGATTGTCGGTTATCAATTTTTACAAGGCCAATCTAGTCTATCACCGGGTAAGTTATTTGTGTATATTGATTACATTGAAGGGATTTTCGTTTCACTAGGGGCCTTGGTCAAGCAGTTTCCCAATCTCCTTCGGTCGATTGAAACAGGTAAGAGGTTGATGGGCTTGCTGGAAGAAGAAACGGAGCCCGATAGTAGTGCTGAATTGACGGTGACAGACGGTCAGGTGGTCTTTAACCAAGTGACCTTTGCCTACGAAGTTGGCAAGCCTATTCTCAAGGACATCTCCATTCAGGCTGACAAGGGAGAAACCATAGCTCTGGTGGGCCACACAGGCTCAGGCAAGTCCTCCATTATGAACCTCCTCTACCGTTTCTATGATCCTCAGGAGGGTCAGGTTTTGATTGATGTGAAAAACATCCGTGAATATTCCCGTGAGAGCCTGCGCAGTCACATGGGGATTGTCCTTCAGGATCCCTATCTCTTCACTGGGACCATCGCTAGCAACGTGGCTATGGATAGGGAGAAGATGGATAGACCGGCAATTATAGAAGCCCTGGAAAAAGTTGGAGCAGGTCCAATGCTTGCTCGCCTGGAACAAGGTATCGATGAACCAGTATTTGAAAAGGGGTCAACCTTCTCAAGCGGTGAACGTCAATTGATTGCCTTTGCCCGCACCCTTTACTCCAATCCCAAAATCTTGATTTTGGATGAGGCGACTTCACATATCGATACGGAAACGGAAGAAATTATCCAGCACGCTATGGAAGTGGTCAAGGAAGGTCGCACCACCTTTATCATTGCCCATCGCCTGTCCACCATTCAAAATGCAGACCAGATTTTAGTCCTGGACCAAGGTCGGATTATTGAACGTGGCAAACATGAGGAACTGCTTGCCTTTGGCGGTGTTTATGCACAGATGCATGAGATACAGGCTAGGGTGTAGGAGAAGGGGGAGTATAGTCATTTTTTATAGGATGGATAAATAATATATATTAGTAAGGATCTTCTTTTTCTGATAGGATAGGGGTAACTCGTTTAAACTTGTTACAATCAGTCATCATATCCATCACGGAGGTCCAATATGAAAAGAAGTTTAGTCCAAGTCCCCCTAGCCCTTTCAGGTCTGCTACTGGCTCTGGTAGCTTTGGCCAATCTATTAGCTCCAGTTCATCCCCTTATCAAACCCAGTCTGCAAGCCTTAGTCTTGCTGGGCTATGGTCTGCTGTTTTCCAGAATTTTTGCTGTCTGGTCAAAAACTAGGACTGAGCTAGGTCAGCCCATTGTTGCTTCTTGTTTTGCTACGCTTTTTATGGGCTTGTTATTGCTGATAGCCAGCCTTCCTCCTCTACCTTTGGGAATTGGTAAAGGAATTTGGCTAACTCTGGTTTTGCTTTACGGTGCCTATATCGTCTATTTCTCTATTCGTTTTATCAGTCAAAGGAAGTTGGAGTTAGTTTTTCCAAGCTGGTTTATCGTCTATGTAGGTTTTGCCATGGTTGGGGTGACTGCGCCAGTCTATCAAGCTTTTAGACTGGGATGGTTTTCTCTGATTTTTGCGGGAATTTCCTTTGCTATCTTGTTGCCAGTTGTAGTGTATCGTTTGCTACATGTCAAATTGGTTCAGGCTCAATTTCCCCTGCTAGCTATCTTTGCAGCTCCGACTGCCCTGCTCTTAACTGCCTATCTTCAATTGGCAGAGCAGGTAGATTTGCGCTTGCTTGTGTTTTTGTTAGTCTTGTCCCAATCCTTCTATCTAACAGTGGTTCTCTCGCTCAGACGATTGACCAAAAATGGTTTTAGTCCTCTCTTTGCAGCCTTTACTTTTCCGTTTGTCAGCTCTGCTATTTCCCTAAAACTGACCCTAGGGAAGTTGGTGGGACTTCAATCCCTCCTGTCATTTGTTTTGCAAGTGGAGATCATCCTGGCGACGCTTGTGATTGCGGGAGTAGCTTTTCTGTATGTCAATCACCTGTCAAGAGAGTTAGTCAGTGTTTGGTCCTCGGCTGAGGAGAGTGTGTAGGTCTATGGAGGGTTCTGGCAATGATTCAAAGTAGAAAATCTAGTCAAGAGGCTAGGTTTTTTGTTATAATCAAACCATGAAAGCAGTGATTTTTGATTTAGATGATACCTTATACGACCAAATCCAGCCCTTCAAAAAGGCTTTGGATAGGCATTTGCAGGTGGATGATGAGCTAGTCGGTCCCCTTTATCTAGCCTTTCGTCATCATGCGGATCAGGTATTTGAAGCAGCAGCGACTGGCAAGATGAGTTTAAAGGACAGCCATATCTATCGGATGAAAGCAGCCCTAGCTGATTTTGGATTTCAGGTATCGGATGCTCTAGCTTTGACCATTCAGATTGATTATGATTATTTCCAAGGACAGTTGGAGCTTAGTCCTATGTTTCCAGCGATTTTTTCACATTGTAAAGAAAGGGGACTTGCGCTTGGGATCATAACCAACGGTCCTCATCGCCACCAATTGCGGAAGATACGCACTTTGGGCCTTTTGGAATGGTTTGATCAAGATCTAATTCTTATTTCAGGTCAGCTTGGGGTTGCAAAACCGAATTCGCAGATTTTTCAGGTTATGGAACAGCGTTTGGGACTTTCCTCCGATGAGATTTGCTATGTGGGCGATTCTTTTGAGAATGATGTCATAGGGGCCAAGGCTTGTGGTTGGCAGGCTGTTTGGTTTAATCATCGCTTGCGTCCAGCCCCTGAAACAAGTGTTAGTCCTGATAGGATAGTGAACAGGTGGGAGGATTTAGCAGAGGCAATCATCCAGATGGCTTAGCCATTATTTATGGGTGTGATAGATAAAATATATTAGCAAGTTCAATCGTATTATGATAGGATGATACTATATCATATGGGTCTTTTTTAGACCTGTCTATGAAATATCATGAAATGGAGTATCCTATGACACAAGCATTTTTCCCTATTCATACCTTGGACACGGTTAGACCTGATTTGAGAGAAAATCTGGAAACGGTCAAGAAAAATAACGGTGGCTACATTCCCAACCTGATTGGTCTTTTAGCCAACTCTCCAACTGCCTTGGAAACCTATCAGACAGTCGGTGGTATCAATCGCCGCAACAGCCTGACACCTACTGAGCGAGAAGTGGTGCAGATTACAGCAGCAGTTGCCAATGGCTGTGGTTTCTGTGTCGCAGGTCATACCGCCATCTCCATCAAGCAGGTCAAGATGCCAGATGAGATTTTGCAGGCCCTCCGTCAGGGAACACCGATTGAGGCGGATGCAAAATTGGATAGCCTAGCCCGCTTTACGCTGGCAGTTATTCATGAAAAAGGCAAGGTCGGCGACCAGTTGTTGGAAGAATTTTTCCAAGCTGGCTATACAGCAGAAAATGCCCTAGATGTCGTCTTGGGAGTTAGTCTTGCGACCCTCTGTAATTATGCCAATAACCTCATCAACACCCCAATCAATCCCGAATTACAGCCCTATGCTTTGGAGGATTAAAAAATAGAGAGAACCAGTCGGAATAGTCGGCTGGTTTTTCAGTTGGAGCAAGTATCGTCATTTAGTTTTTCTTTTATTACTTCGACGTACGAGGAAACTTCGTTTCCTTATTTCCAGCTTCAAACACTCCACAGGAGTATTTGAACTCGCCTTGCCTGATTTTGTAAAAGTGACTTGCTTTGCAAGTATTATCTCCAACCTTGCACAGTCCATTGACTGTGCAAGCAGTCTGGGGGATACGAATAGTCCGGTGGACTATTCGTACCTGAGCCTGAAAACAAAAAAGCGAAGTACATCAGCTGGTCACCTATAAATAAGAAAGCATTGAGTTATGCCTGCGGCTTTTGACGTGAACATCGTTCACTTTATCCCCAGCCTCCAACTATCTCCCAGATAGTTGGAGCGAGTACTAAAAGTAAACTAAAAGACTATAAAACTATTTTTATAAAAAAGTTAGAAAATTGAAAGTAGTTTCAGAAACACGTGATTTCTTTCTCAGGATAGAAATTAAAATTTAAATGTTAAAGTCTATTGAAAAGATGTCAATATATTGTATAATGATAATGTAAGCGCTAACTCGGATCCGGTAATAGAAAGGAGATATTGATGGTTCACATCAGTAAAGACGTTTTAAAAGAACAGATTAAAGATGGCATTATTATTTCCTGTCAAGCTTTACCAGGAGAGCCTTTATATAGAGAAGAGGGTGGGGTTATGCCCCTTCTGGTCAAAGCCGCTCAGGAGGCAGGTGCTGTAGGTATTCGAGCAAACAGTGTTCGAGATATTAAAGAAATCAAGGAAGTAACCGATTTACCAATTATCGGAATTATCAAGAGAGACTATCCTCCTCAAGAACCCTTCATTACAGCAACGATGAGAGAGGTTGACGAGCTAGCAGCCCTAGACATTGCAGTTATCGCTTTGGATTGTACCAAACGCGAGCGCTACGATGGTCTGGCCATAGCTGACTTCATCAAGCAAATCAAGGAAAAATATCCACAGCAGCTCTTCATGGCAGATATTTCTACCTATGAAGAAGGTGTGGCAGCCCACGAGGCAGGTATTGATTTTGTTGGGACAACTCTTTCCGGCTACACTTCTTATAGCAGACAGGAAGATGGTCCAGATATTGAGCTGGTTGACCGCCTCTGTCGGGCAGGGATAGATGTGATTGCAGAAGGTAAAATCCATTACCCAGATCAGGCTAAAACCATTCACGATTTAGGTGTAGCAGGGATTGTCGTCGGCGGTGCCATTACTCGTCCAAAGGAAATAGCAGAGCGATTTATCAAGGCTTTGCAAACATAATAGTTATATTGTCCAAGAAAACTCCCAATGGGATAAAAAAATAAAGGAGAAGAATGATGAAGAAAATCATACATTCATTGTTAGCTGGTGTGGCAGTTTTGTCACTCGCAGCATGTAGTGGTGGTAGCAGTAATACAACTGCTGAAAAAACAGCTGAATCAAGTGCTTCTGGTAAGACAGAAATCACTTGGTGGGCCTTCCCAGTATTCACACAAGAGAATACAGAAGACGGTGTTGGTACCTATGAGCAAAAAATTATTGCTGCTTTTGAGGAAGCTAACCCAGACATTACTGTCAAACTGGAAACCATTGACTTTACATCTGGTCCAGAAAAAATCACGACTGCTATCGAAGCAGGTACTGCTCCAGACGTTCTCTTCGATGCACCAGGTCGTATCATTACCTACGGAAAAAATGGTAAATTGGCTGAATTGAATGATCTCTTCACAGATGAATTTGTCAAAGATGTGAACAACGATAACATCATTCAAGCATCTAAGGCTGGTGATACTGCCTACATGTACCCACTCAGCTCTGCTCCATTCTATATGGCCTTCAACAAAGCGATGTTGAAAGATGCTGGTGTTCTTGACCTTGTAAAAGATGGCTGGACAACTGACGACTTTGAAAAAGTCATCAAGGCTTTGAAAGACAAGGGTTACAACCCTGGTTCCCTCTTCTCTAACGGTCAAGGTGGTGACCAAGGTACTCGTGCCTTCTTGGCAAACCTCTACAGCGGTAGCATCACTGATGAAGGCGTAACCAAATATACAACTGATTCTGAACAAATGATCAAGGCTTTGGATAAGGCAGCTGGTTGGATTAAAGACGGCTACATGATGAACGGCTCTCAATACGCAGGTGGCGATGACATCCAAAACTTTGCAAATGGTCAAACTTCTTACACTATCCTTTGGGGACCTGCTCAAAATGGTATCCAAGGACAATTGTTAGAAGCATCTAAAGTAGAAGTTCTTGAAGTACCATTCCCATCTGAAGATGGTAAAGCAGCTCTTGAATACCTTGTAAACGGCTTTGCAGTCTTCAACAATGGCGACGAAGCTCGTGTAGCAGCGTCTAAGAAATTCATCCAGTTCATCGCAGATGACAAAGAATGGGGTCCTAAGAACGTTGTTCGTACAGGTGCCTTCCCAGTTCGTACATCATTTGGTGCTCTCTATGATGACGAACGTATGGCTACTATTGACAAGTGGACTGGTTACTACTCACCATACTACAACACAATTGATGGATTTGCTGAAATGAGAACTCTTTGGTTCCCAATGCTTCAAGCTGTATCAAATGGCGAAAAAGAAGCAGAGGCTGCTTTGAAAGAATTCACTGAGCAAGCAAACGCAACCATTAAATAAATGAATTGAATGAGGCTCCTTTTCTCTGTTAGCTATTCAATAGATATGGAAAAGGAGCCATTCCTTTCATGCTTTGTGAAAATCAAGAATTATTTTTTCAGTAGGTATTTTGATTTTCATAAAGAATGATTACGAATAGAATTGAGGTGTTCTAAGTGCAGATAAATAAGATTAGAATGCGGGAAACCATTGTATCCTATACCTTCTTGGCTCCTATTCTCATTTTCTTCACCATTTTTGTACTCGCTCCAATGATCATGGGATTTGTCACCAGTTTCTTTAACTATACCATGACAGATTTCACCTTTGTTGGACTGGATAATTATGTACGGATGTTTAATGATCCGATCTTTATCAAATCTCTGATTAACACATTGATTATCGTGGTTGGTTCAGTGCCAGTAGTTGTTTTCTTTTCAGTCTTTGTCGCTTCGCAGACCTATGAAAAGAATGTCATCGCTCGCTCTTTCTACCGTGCAGTTTTCTTCCTGCCTGTTGTAACGGGTTCCGTTGCTGTAACGGTTGTTTGGAAATGGATTTACGATCCCCTGTCAGGTATCTTGAACTTCGTTTTGAAATCTGGCGGCCTTATTGAACAAAATATCAGTTGGTTAGGGGATAAACAGTGGGCCTTGTTAGCCATCATCATTATCCTCTTAACAACTTCAGTTGGTCAGCCGATTATTCTTTACATTGCAGCTCTTGGAAATATTGATAATTCCTTGGTAGAAGCAGCGCGTGTGGACGGTGCCAATGAGCATCAGGTTTTCTGGCAAATCAAATGGCCAAGCCTCTTACCAACCACTCTTTATATCGCAGTTATTACTACCATTAACTCCTTCCAGTGTTTTGCCCTTATTCAGCTCTTGACCTCAGGTGGACCTAACTATTCAACATCCACCCTCATGTACTACTTGTACGAAAAAGCCTTCAAGCTGTCTGAGTATGGATATGCAAACACCATGGGTGTTTTCCTAGCAGTCATGATTGCACTGATTTCCTTTGCCCAATTCAAGATTTTGGGTAACGATGTGGAATACTAGAAAGGAGGAAACTATGAAAAAGAAAACCATTACACCCTTTGGTGTTATTTCAACGATTATCTTGCTTTTGTTGACCATCCTTTTCATATTCCCTTTCTATTGGATTATGACAGGTGCCTTTAAGTCACAGCCGCATACCATTGTCATCCCCCCTCAGTGGTGGCCAACCCAGCCAACGCTAGAAAACTTTACCAAGTTGACGGTTCAAAACCCAGCCTTACAGTGGCTATGGAACTCAGTCTTTATCTCCTTGGCGACCATGATTTTGGTTTGTATGACCTCTTCTCTAGCTGGTTATGTCTTGGCTAAGAAACGGTTCTACGGACAGCGGATTTTGTTCTCAATCTTCATCGCTGCCATGGCTCTTCCTAAGCAGGTTGTGCTTGTGCCTCTGGTACGGATTATCAACTTTATGGGAATTCATGATACGCTAGCGGCAGTTATTCTACCCTTAGTTGGCTGGCCATTCGGGGTTTTCTTGATGAAGCAATTCTCAGAAAATATTCCGACAGAATTGTTGGAATCTGCTAAAATTGATGGTTGTGGAGAAGTGTCTACCTTCTGGAATGTTGCCTTTCCAATTGTCAAACCAGGTTTTGCAGCCTTGGCTATCTTTACCTTCATCAACTCTTGGAATGACTACTTCATGCAGTTGGTTATGTTGACTTCTCGTCAGAATTTGACTATTTCGCTAGGTGTTGCAACCATGCAGGCTGAAATGGCAACCAACTATGGTGTCATCATGGCGGGGGCGGCTATGGCTGCAGTACCAATCGTTACTGTCTTCCTTGTCTTCCAAAAATCCTTTACTCAAGGTATCACCATGGGAGCGGTTAAAGGCTAAGAATTCGGATAGTTGGTGGAGAAAGATACATGATTTATGATCATATTGACAATTGTTCACAATATAAGGGACTACATCCCAATTTGGATCTTGCCTTGGCTGTTTTGGAAAAGGGTGATTTTCGCGAGCAGGACCTAGGCAGGTATGAAATCGCTGGTCAGGCTGTCTATTACTTCCTTCAGGAAAATACTCTTTCAGAAGAGTTCAAGGAGGAATTCGAATACCATCGTTCCTACGCAGATATCCATTTTGTTATCAGTGGACAGGAACAAATTTCTTACGGTTGTCGTCTGGTTGGAGAAGATACTGGTTTTGATCCAGCAAGTGATATCGGTTTTGTTCCGAGTGAAAAATGGGTGGATAGTCTACTTGATGGGAATTACTTTGCCATTTTCCTACCTGGTGAGGTTCATCAGCCAAACCAATGGGCAGGTGGACAAAAGACTGTCCGCAAGTTTGTCATTAAAGTCTTACTAGACGATTAGTTCTCAACTACAATAGAAAGGGGAAGATGTAAATGAAAGGAAAGGGTGGTAGAACACTGGTTCAGTCCTTGTTTGATGTTAATCATCCAGCATGGCAACTGGTAGAAAAACTCTTTGATCTCATGCTCTTAAATGGCTTAACTGTTTTGGCAAGTCTTCCTCTTTTTACCTTGGGAATTGCCAAACTAGCTCTCCAAGCGAGTTTATGGGACATGAATGAAGAAGGGAAGGTCAAGGTCTGGTCGACCTACTGGGGTCATTTTGGTCGCCAGTGGAAACAGGGCTTGGTCTTGTCACTGGTAGAAATTGGGTTAACGACATTTTGCCTCTTGGATCTATATCTGATTTGGGGACAGGTTGGTCTGGTATTTGACAGTTTTCGTGCAAGCTGTATTGCCATCCTGCTCTTTAGTCAGCTACTTTGGGTCTATATCTACCCGTTAGCCAGTCGATTTGATTTGCAGTTGAAAGACTTATTCCTAAAAGGAATTTTATGCCTGGGGAATATGTTGTCCTTGACTGCTATGGTTGGTCTGGTCTTTCTACTTGTAGCTACTATCCTCTTTTATTCAGACCTGACATTTTTAATCGGTCTGGTTTGTCTGCTATTTTTTGCCTACGCTGGCCTATCCTTTCTATTTATTAGAGAATTTGGGTCAAGAATAAAAACAGTTAAAAGGAATTAGAATGAAAGATTTATCGAAATATCATGGAATTATCCCAGCCTTCTATGCCTGTTATGACGAGGCTGGTGAGATTAGTTCAGAACGTGTAAAAGCCCTGGTTCAGTATTTCATTGACAAGGGTGTTCAAGGGCTTTATGTCAACGGTTCGTCTGGTGAATGCATTTACCAAAGTGTGGCAGACCGCAAGCAAATTCTTGAAGCGGTCATGGAAGTTGCCAAGGGTAAATTGACCATCATTAACCATGTTGCCTGCAATAATTTGAAGGACAGTGTGGAGCTAGCGCGCCATTCGGAAGAATTGGGTGTTGATGCTATTGCAGCCATCCCACCGATTTACTTCCGTTTGCCAGAGTACAGCATTGCTGCTTACTGGAACGGTATTAGTGCAGCTGCACCAAACACCGATTTCATTATCTACAATATTCCGCAACTGGCAGGTGTGTCCTTGACACCAAGTCTTTATAAGGAAATGTTGAAAAATCCACGAGTGGTCGGGGTGAAAAATTCCTCTATGCCAGTTCAGGATATTGATACCTTTGTCAGTCTAGGCGGTGAAGACTATGTGGTCTTCAATGGTCCAGATGAGCAATTTCTCGGTGGTCGCCTCATGGGCGCTAAGGGTGGAATTGGGGGTACCTATGGTGCTATGCCAGAACTCTTCCTGCGTTTGAACCAATTGATTGCGGACAAGGACTTGGAAACAGCCCGTCAATTGCAGGCGACTATCAATACTATTATTGGTAAACTGGTTTCCGGTCATGGTCATATGTACGCTGTCATCAAGGAAGTCATCCGTATCAATGATGGCTTGGATATTGGTTCTGTTCGTGAACCTCTGACAGCCTTGACGGAAGCAGACTTGATCATTGCCCAAGAAGCAGCTCAGGTCATTCGTGATGCTAAGGAAAGATTTGGTGCCTAGGAGGTGTCTATGAAAACCTATCTTGCTATTGATATTGGCGGAACTCAGATTAAATATGGTCGTCTGGATGAAGCAGGTCAGATTCTTGAAAGTTACAAGATGGACACGGAAGCCCACAAGGGCGGCCCCCATATCCTAGCGACAGTCAAAAAACTTGTGGCAGATTTCCATGCCCAAGCCCCCCTTTCAGGTGTAGCTATTTCATCAGCTGGGATGGTTGACCCTAACAAGGGAGAGATTTTCTATTCAGGGCCACAAATTCCAAACTATGCTGGTACCCAGTTTAAGTCTGAAATTGAAACAAGTTTCGGACTTCCTTGTGAGATTGAAAATGATGTAAACTGTGCGGGCCTAGCAGAAGGTATTTCAGGTGCTGGTCAGGGCAGTCAGATTTCCATTTGCTTGACCATTGGCACGGGCATTGGAGGTTGCTTGCTAGTGGATGGTCAAATCTTCCATGGCTTTAGTAATTCAGCCTGTGAGGTCGGCTATCTCCACCTTTCAGATGGTGCTTTCCAAGACCTTGCTTCAACGACGGCTCTTGTCCAAGAGGTGGCTCGCTTACATGATCAGGATCCAGCAGACTGGAACGGCTATAAGATTTTCCAGGAAGCCAAGGCAGGAGATGCTCACTGTATTGCTGCCATTGACCGAATGGTCAACTATCTTGGTCAAGGTATTGCCAATATCTGCTATGTAGCCAATCCAGAAGTGGTCATTCTTGGCGGTGGTATTATGGCGCAAAAAGATTATCTTTATGAGAAAATCCAAGCAGCTCTTAAGGCAAACCTGGTTTCAAGTCTAGCAGACAAGACCAAGCTGGCCTTTGCTGAGCATGAGAATGCTGCTGGTATGCTGGGAGCCTTCTATCACTTCCAACAGAAGCAGGGGCTACTATAATATACGATAAGATGGAGAGCTTCCTTCCCTTTCTCTTCTCCTTTAGATTTGGAAGCTTTCCGTCTTTTTTCTAGTTGTAGAGAGGTTGAATGATGATTGATAATATGACCTTGCAGGATATGCTGACCTATCGTGGTCGGCAGGAAGTCCCTGCAGATTTTGATGCTTTCTGGCAGAATGAAAAAAATCAGTTGACTGGTCTAGCAGACCATGTATTACTTGAAAAAGAATGTGGCTTGCCTCATGTAGCTTGCTACGAACTGACCTTTACGGGTACAAATGGCTCCAAGGTTTTTGCCAAGTGCCTCTTTCCAAAGAGTGAGCAAGCTGTTCCAGTCCTCTTTTATTTCCATGGTTACCAAGGTCAAGGACCTGACTGGTCTGAGAACTTGAAATTTTTAGCAGCTGGTTATGGGGTAGTAGTTATGGATGTCCGTGGTCAGGCGGGGCGTTCTCAGGATTTGGGGCAATTTGATGGTCTCACTGTTAAGGGGCAGGTTATTCGAGGGATGCTTCAAGGACCAGACCACTTGTTTTATAAGGATGTCTATCTGGATGTCTATCAGCTGATTGAGATTATTGCCAGCTTGGACTTTGTTGACCAGAAGCGCCTGGTGTCTTACGGTGCCTCACAGGGAGGGGCCTTGGCCTTGGTGGCTGCTGCTCTCAGTCCCCACATCAGTAAAACGGTAGCCATCTATCCTTTCCTATCTGACTTTAAACGGGTCTTGGAACTTGGCAACAACAGTGAAGCCTACGACGAATTGTTTCGTTATTTCAAATTTTCAGATCCGTTTCATGAAAGGGAAGAGGAGGTTCTTCGAACCCTATCCTATATTGATGTAAAAAATCTGGCTCACTTGATTTCATGCCCGGTAGCTATGGTGACGGGCTTAGAAGATGGAGTTTGTCCTCCATCAACCCAATTTGCTATCTACAATCGACTGGAAGTTGAAAAAGAAATGAAAATCTTACCAGAATATGCTCACGATGCCATGCATGTAAAGGTTAATGACTATGTCTATGATTATTTAATCGGGACACGTTTTTTGGCTAACTAATTAAAGGCAATACTTGAAATACAGTAGTGCCTTTTCTGCTTATTCCTTGATGGTTTGTTTGAAAATACTTTCTTTTCTGTCCTTGTCGATGGATAAAAAATAGGCGTAGATAACATCAAGCATGATGAGGAGGGGAATTTGAGGGGAAATGCGGTTGCCATAGTTGAGATGGCGGACAGAGGCGACTGGAATGACTTGGTCAAAGGGGGATTGAGAAGGTGTCTTTGTGGTCAGAAGGGCAGTTGTGCTCCCTTTCTGAGCAGCCAAGTGTAAGTGTTCGATGACTTCTTCTGTCTGACCGGACAAGGAGAGTCCAATGACCAAGCAGGTCTGATCTAGGATATTGGTTGTCCAAATGAGGTTGTTTTTATCTGTAATGGCATCACAAACGACACCCAGTCGCATAAAACGGGATTTGATTTCCATGGCCACTAAGCCAGAACTGCCTATACCATAGAAGTAGACACGTTTGCTACTGTCAATGAGCTTGGCAATTTCTTCCAATTTTTCTTCATCCACTAAATTGTTGGTGGCAGTCAAGATTTCTTCGTAGTCGATCAAGACTTTTTTCGTCAGGCTGCGCTGCAATTTCTCAAAATGCTTATCCAAATACTGCTGGTTATTTTGAAAGGCGAAAACAAATTCCCTGTAGCCAGAAAATCCACATTTTTTAGCAAACCTGGTCAGAGCAGATGGGGAAATATGCAGGGTTTGGGTGGTGTTTTCAAGGCTGAGATCAGCACTGGCAGGGTCCAATTGGGTAAAGTAGCTGGCTATTTGCTTTTCAAGCCTTGTCATTTGGTCCAAATGAGCTTCGATAATTGCTGTAATATGTTTCGGTGTTTGTAACATTTTCCATTCCTTTGATAGCTTCTGAGGATATTATACCACTAAAAACTCCTCATTGATAGGTTTTGTGTTATAATGGAACTGTAAAGGGAACGTAGTGTTATGTATATTGAAATGATTGATGAAACGGGGCAGGTTTCTGCTCAGATGCAGGAGCAGATTACGGATTTGCTCCAGTTTGCTGCCGAAAAAATTGGCAAGCAGAATAAGGAAATGGCTGTGACCTTTGTGGACAATAAGCGTGTCCATGAAGTGAACTTGGAGTACCGTGGGATTGACCGTCCTACAGATGTCGTTAGCCTAGAGTATAAGCCAGAAAACGAGATTTTCTTCGATGAGGAAGACTTGCAGGACAATCCTGAATTGGCTGAAATGATGGAAGATTTTGATGCCTATATTGGTGAGTTGTATATTTCTATCGAAAAGGCGCGTGAGCAAGCTGAAGATTACGGACACAGCTACGAGCGCGAAATGGGCTTTTTAGCTGTACACGGTTTTCTGCATATCAATGGCTATGATCATTATAGACCAGAAGATGAGGCAGAAATGTTTGGTTTACAAGAAGAAATTTTGACAGCTTATGGACTTACAAGAGAATAATTCAAAAAATCGGTGGAAAAATAGGGAATTGATGGCCAGCTTGGACTTTGCTATGTCGGGGCTTTTGACGGCTTTCAAGGAAGAACGCAATATGAAGAAGCACCTTGCTTCTGCTATTCTTGTTGTACTCGCAGGACTGATTTTCCAAGTATCTGTGACGGAATGGCTCTTCCTCTTGCTCAGTATCAGCCTGGTTATTGCTTTTGAAATTATGAACTCAGCTATCGAGAGTGTAGTGGATTTGGCGTCAGACTATCATTTCCATCTATTAGCCAAGAATGCAAAAGATATGGCAGCAGGGGCAGTCTTGTTCGTTTCAGGTTTTGCCCTGTTGACAGGACTGATTATCTTTGTGCCGAAAATTTGGGACTTTATTTTTTAGAAGTTAAGGAGAATACATGACATTTAAGTCAGGTTTTGTGGCGATTTTAGGTCGTCCAAACGTTGGGAAATCAACCTTTCTCAACTATGTAATGGGGCAAAAAATTGCCATCATGAGCGATAAGGCTCAAACCACCCGTAATAAGATTATGGGGATTTATACAACAGAAGAAGAGCAGATTGTCTTCATTGACACACCAGGAATTCACAAGCCCAAGACAGCTTTGGGTGACTTTATGGTGGAGTCTGCTTACAGCACTCTTCGTGAAGTGGATACGGTGCTCTTTATGGTGCCAGCCGATGAAAAACGAGGCAAGGGTGATGACATGATTATGGAGCGGCTCAAACAGGCCAAGGTTCCAGTTATTCTCGTTGTTAACAAGATTGACAAGGTTCATCCAGACCAGTTGCTTGAGCAGATTGATGACTTCCGTCATCAGATGGACTTCAAGGAAATTGTACCCATTTCTGCTACCCAAGGGAACAATGTCAACCGCCTTATGGAAATTCTCAAGGAAAACTTGGATGAAGGCTTCCAGTATTTCCCTGCGGACCAAATCACTGACCACCCAGAACGCTTCTTGGTGTCTGAGATGATTCGGGAGAAGGTTCTACACCTGACCCGTGAAGAAATTCCGCACTCTGTGGCCGTTGTCATCGAGTCCATGAAACGTGATGAATTTACCGACAAGGTCCATATCCGAGCGACGATTATGGTGGAGCGGGATAGCCAGAAAGGTATCATCATCGGCAAGCAAGGAGCCATGCTCAAGAAAATCGGTTCCATGGCCCGTCGTGATATTGAATTGATGTTGGGCGACAAAGTCTTTCTCGAAACCTGGGTCAAGGTCAAGAAAAACTGGCGCGACAAAAAACTCGACCTCGCCGATTTTGGCTATAATGAGAAAGAGTATTAGAGCCTGGGGATAGGCTCTAATAGCCCGCCGACCTAAAAACAAGAAAGAGGCGGTACAGTGTCCAGTGGACGTTTTTAACCCGAGCCAAGAAATTGAAAAGCGAGGTAGTCCGGGGGAGTGAAACAGTCTGGGAATAGACTGTTTCAGCTGGTCACCTAGAAATGAGAAAGTGACCATTTGAAAAACCGAGCCTAGAAATTGGAGAGCGAGGAAGTTCGGGGACTTTCTTCAACAGAATAGAATGAATTAATTTCAAGCGTGAAGCACCACTTTTGTGGTGTTTTCCGTAGTTACGGTGAGATATTATGACGATTAGAGCAGTTAATGAACAGACTCTTTCTATCTGGGCTTCTTTTGCAAGTCAGGTTTGGCAGACAAAAGAGCAAGTTTTGATAGAAGAATTTTCAAATAATGAGTTTCCTTTTGAATTTTTGTATTACTCTCAAAGTGAGGAGCCGATAGCGTGGATTAGTTTGTCGCTTCGCCACGACTATGTAGAAGGATGCCAGGCGAGTCCAGTTGCCTATTTAGAAGGGATTTTTATTAGCCCGAATTACCGTAGTCAAGGGATTGCGAAAGAACTGTTGAATTTTGCTGAGCATTGGGCTAAAAGTCAAGGGATATGCCAACTAGGATCTGATGCGGAACTGGATAATCTACTGAGCCAGAATTTTCATATCAAACATGGCTTCCGAGAAGTTAGCCGAAACGTTCACTATGTTCGAGATTTGAATAGTGAATAAAAGTATGTTTATCAAAAATTTAGTTAAGAAAGGAAAGCCGATTAGGCGTTGTCTTGAATTCGCCTAGGCCTCTTTGAAAATCACAACTGTGACCTAGGTTCCGAAGCACCATCGGTCAGGTTCCTATTTTTCTTTTATTTTGTAATTTTATTAGAAAGGACGAGTGTTTGCGTACTTGAAGCCGAGCTAAAAGCTCGGAAAATAGATAGAGCTTCTTGTGTGCAAGTCACACAGCGTCGCTCTCCTTTTGTCTTGTTATCATTATTTAGAAAGGAAAGCCGATTAGGTGATGGAATTGAACACGCCTACGACCCTTTGAAAAAAGACAACCGTGACCTAGGTGTCGACGCACCGTCGGTCAGGTTTCTATTTTTCTTTGCGTCGCTTAACGGCTTAGTATCTTAGTATGCCCGAATTACCTGAGGTTGAGACGGTTCGTCGTGGTTTGAATCGGTTGGTCAAGGGAAAGGTCATCAAGAAGGTAGAGGTGACCTACGCTCCTATGATTAAGACTGGTGTGGATGCCTTCTGTCAGGACTTGATTGGTCAGGAGATTTTAGATGTGAGACGTCGCGGCAAGTATCTCTTGATTTACCTGACGGATCATGTCCTCATTTCCCACTTGCGGATGGAAGGTAAATACAATTTCTTTCCTGATCAGGTGCCTGCCAACAAGCATTTTCATGCCTTTTTTACTTTTTCAGATGGCTCGACCTTGGTTTATCAGGATGTCCGTAAGTTTGGGACCATGGAACTGCTGGGCAAGGCAGCTGTGGAAGTCTATTTTATCAGTCGCAAAATTGGTCCTGAGCCGACGGAGGAAGATTTTGTCCTAGAAGAATTTGCACTCAAGTTAGCTAAGTCGAGAAAGCCCATTAAGTCGCATCTTTTGGACCAGTCTTTAGTGGCTGGTTTGGGAAATATTTATGTCGATGAGGTCTTATTCAAGGCCCAAGTTCATCCTGCTCAAGCAAGTAATCAGCTATCGGCAGAGCAGGTGGCGGACCTCCGTCAAGCCACCATTGAAGTCCTGCAACTGGGAATTGAAAAAGGTGGTTCAACCATTCGAACCTATAAAAATGCCTTGGGCATGGATGGAACCATGCAGGATTATTTACAAGTTTACGGAAAGACAGGGCAGGCCTGTCCCCGTTGCCAGACAGAGATTGTCAAAATCCAGTTGGGCGGACGGGGAACACATTTCTGTCCCAAGTGTCAGGTGAAAAATGGCTAAAGTTATCGGTCTAACAGGTGGCATTGCCTCTGGAAAATCAACCGTTACAGCTTTTCTGAGAGAACAAGGTTATCCAGTCATCGATGCGGATGCGGTCGTGCATGAATTGCAGGCCAAGGGGGGAAAACTCTATCAGGTCTTACTTGCTGAGTTTGGGGAAGCTATCTTGTCAGCTGATGGCAGTCTAGATAGGGCTAAGCTAGGTCAGGCTGTTTTTGCGGATAGCAAACTGCGGGCTCGTCTGTCTGAACTGCAGGACCAGATTATCAGGCAGGAGCTGTTGACCAGAAGGGATGCCCTCAAGCAGACCGTTCCAGTGGTTTTCATGGATATCCCCCTGCTCTACGAGGCGGATTATAGCGGAGAGGTGGATGAAGTCTGGCTGGTCTATGTCGATAGAGCGCAGCAGTTGGAACGGCTGATGAAGCGCAACGGTTATTCAGCTCAAGATGCGGAAAATCGTCTGGCAGCTCAGCTTTCTTTAGAGGAAAAACGGGGCAAAGCCCAAGTGGTGATTGATAATAGGGGAGCAGTGGAGTCGACCTTGATGCAGGTTGCTCGGCTTTTGGAGGAGTTATAGGATGGAAGAAGGTAGTAGTTACTGGCAGCGAAATATGAAAGTGGCCTGGCTAGGGAATTTTTTAGCTGGAGCTAGTTTTACCTTGGTCATGCCCTTTATCTCGGTCTTCGTGGAGGAGTTGGGAGTGGCTGCTGGTCAGGTAGAATACTATGCGGGGCTGGCGGTTTCGGCCAATGCCTTTGCGGCGGCAGTAATGGCTCCTATCTGGGGTAGTCTGGCAGATCGTTACGGTCGCAAGCCCATGATGGTACGGGCGGCCTTTGCCATGATTTTTACCATGGGAGGTATGGCCTTTGTGCCCAATGTTTTTTGGCTGATTGTCCTGCGGGTCTTGAATGGTATTTTTACTGGCTATATTCCCAATGCGACAGCCTTGATTGCTAGCCAGGTGCCAAAGGACAAAACAGGTTATGCACTGGGAACCCTGTCAACGGGTGCGGTTGCTGGAAACTTGATTGGACCAACGCTGGGCGGTATTCTAGCGGAGATGTTTGGTGTCCACAATGTCTTCTTGCTGGTTGGTTTGCTTTATGCCTTGGTTGTCGTGCTAACCGTTTTTTACATTCGGGAGGATTTTGTTCCTGTTAAGAAGGAGGATGCCTTGTCTATCCGACAAGTTTTTGAGCAGGTCAAAGATAGGCAGATGTTGGTAGGGCTTTTTGTAACTTCTATGATTATCATCGCGGCTGCTCAGGCGGTGGTGCCGATTTTGACCCTCTATGTTCGGCATTTGGGTCAGATGGACAACCTGCTCTTTGTGGCTGGCTTTATCATCTCCCTACCTGGAATGGCCTCTTTAGTGACTTCAGGATATTTAGGAAAGTTGGGTGATAAGATTGGTAACCACAGGCTTCTCTTGATGGCTTTGACCTATAGCCTGCTGATCAACGTTCTCTGTGTCTTTGCCCAAAATCCATTTCAGCTTGGACTTTTACGTTTCCTATATGGCTTTGGAACAGGAGCCCTCTTGCCGTCAGTCAATTCGCTCTTGACCAAGCTGACGCCCAAGGAAGGGATTTCCAGGATTTTTTCTTATAACCAGATTTTTAACAATCTAGGTTCTGTTGTGGGGCCAATGATGGGGTCAGCGGTGGCTGCTCAACTGGGCTATGACTGGGTATTTTACTTATCTAGTGGTCTGGTCTTGTTCAATTTACTTTGGTCCTTGACCAATTTTAGAAATTACTTGAAAGTAAGGGATGTTTCGTGAGAGTTAAAATCAATTTGCAGTGTTCAGAATGCGGGAGTAAAAACTATCTGACTAGTAAGAATGCCAAGACCCATCCAGATAAGATCGAGGTTTTGAAATACTGTCCAAAAGAGAGAAAAGTAACCCTTCACCTTGAAACCAAATAGGTATTGTGGTATAATATGCTAAGTTATTGTAGAAAGTGAAATCATATGTATCAACTATTATTAACCATTCTTTTGATTTTATCTGTTATTTTGATTGCGGTGATTTTTATCCAACCAGCCAAGAACCAGTCTAGCAACGTCTTTGATTCAACGAGCGGAGCCTTGTTTGAGCGTACTAAGGCGCGTGGTTTTGAGGCTGTGATGCAACGTATTACGGCTATTCTGATTTTCCTATGGATGTTGGATGCGCTAGCACTTGTTATCATTTCAAGTAAATAGATAAATCAGACTGGGACTTGTTCTTGGTCTATTTTTTTAGGAGTAGACCGAACTGTTCAAGGGTAAGATGCTAGGAAGGGTTGAAAGTTGGAAATATGGAAATGCAGACATGCAGTTTCTTCTCTTGTCTAACCAATAAAAGAAAAACTAAGCAACATTAAGAGAAATTGTGCTAGGCTTGAGCCCAGCACTTGGTAAACATTAAAATGAAAAACGATATTATTAACTATATTAAAGAAGTTGGTCCTGTGACCATGGACCAGCTGGCTGATCAGTTTGGAGCTAGCTTTGCTAAGAGTTTTACAGACTTGGTCAAGCTGGTTTCCAGCATGGAAGGTAGCCGTCAGCTTGTCTTTGACAATGCTGGCCGGATTGCTCTGCCAGCACCCAAAGTATCCAAAAACAAGGTGACCTTGCAGGGTATTTTCCGTGCCCACAAGTCAGGCTTTGGTTTTGTGACCATTGATGAAGAGGAAGATGACCTCTTTGTCAGCCGTGATGATGTCAACTTCGCTATCGAGGGCGACCGAGTGGAAGTGGCCATTAAGAAAGTGGCGGACAGGCTCAAGGGAACGGCTGCGGAAGCGGAAGTCATTGATATTTTGGAACATAGCCTGAAAACAGCGGTGGGCTTGATTGTTTTTGACGAAGATAAGCCAGAGTATGCAGGCTACATCAAGTCTAAAAACCAGAAAATCGCTCAGAAGATTTACATCAAGAAGTCACCTCTGGTATTGACCGGAACGGAAATTCTCAAAGTTGACATTGAAGCCTATCCAAACAAGAAACGGGACCACTTTATTGCGACCATTCGGGACGTGGTGGGCCACAAGGACGATGTGGGGATCGATGTCTTGGAAGTTTTGGAGTCCATGGACATCGTGTCGGAATTTCCAGATGAAGTCTTGGCGGAGGCCAATCGAGTGCCAGAAAGTCCTTCAGAACAGGACTTTGAAGGACGCTTGGACCTGCGGGATGAAATCATCTTCACCATTGACGGTGCGGATGCTAAGGACTTGGACGATGCGGTCCATATCAAGCAACTCAAGAACGGTAATCTGGAACTGGGTGTCCATATCGCCGATGTCAGCTACTATGTGACCGAAGGCTCTGCCTTGGACCAGGAAGCTGTCAAGCGTGGGACCTCTGTCTATGTGACGGACCGTGTGGTGCCAATGCTACCAGAACGCTTGTCAAACGGCATTTGTTCCCTTAATCCAAACGTGGATCGCCTGACCCAGTCGGCTATTATGGAAATAGACCGCAAGGGAAAGGTTGTCAAGCACTGGATTGGCCAAACGGTTATCAAAACCACCTTCCGTATGACCTATTCCGATGTCAATGACATGATTGCAGGAAATCAGGAAAAGCTTGCTACATACAAGGCAATCGTACCGAGTGTGGACCTTATGGTTAAGCTCCATGAAACCCTGGAAACCATGCGCTACAAGCGTGGGGCTCTCAACTTTGACACGACTGAAGCCAAAATCATCGTCAACAAGGACGGTCTGCCCGTCGATATCCAGCTGCGTCAGCGGGGCATTGCCGAGCGGATGATTGAGTCCTTCATGCTGGCTGCCAATGAGTGCGTTGCTGAGCATTTTGCCAAGCTGGACTTGCCTTTCATCTATCGGATCCACGAGGAGCCCAAGTCGGACAAGCTGCAGAAGTTCATCGACTATGCGACTAGCTTTGGTCTGACGGTCTATGGTACGGCCAGCTCTATCAGTCAGGACGCCCTTCAGGACCTCATGGAGAGGGTCAAGGATGAACCCTATGCGGATGTCCTCAACATGATGTTGCTTCGCTCCATGCAGCAGGCACGCTATTCGGAGCACAACCACGGCCACTACGGACTGGGTGCGGAGTTCTACACCCACTTCACCAGTCCTATCCGCCGCTATCCCGACTTGCTGGTTCACCGCATGGTGCGGGAATATGGTCACAATCCTGCGGAAAAAGCAGAGCATTTTGAGCAGGTTATTCCTGAGCTTGCCAAGTCTTCGTCCAGTTTAGAACGCCGTGCTATTGAGGCAGAGCGGGAAGTCGAAGCCATGAAGAAGGCAGAGTTCATGCAAGAATTTGTCGGGCAAGAGTTTGATGGTGTTGTGTCTAGCGTGGTTAAGTTTGGTCTCTTTGTTGAGTTACCAAACACGGTTGAAGGTCTGATTCACATCACCAATCTCAACGAATACTACCAGTTCCACGAACGGACTCTGACCTTGCAGGGGGAAAAATCCGGTCGTGTCTTCCGTGTCGGTCAGCCAATCCGAATTAAGCTAACACGGGCGGACAAGATGACAGGGGAGATTGATTTTGCCCACGTGCCGTCCGAGCTGGATATTGTGGAAAAAGCTCTGAAAGCCAAGCGGAGAACGGCCAGTCACTCCAACCGTGACCGTGATGATCGGTCAGGGCGAGGACGGGGCAAGCACCACAAACAAGAAGTTGCTGGTCGCGACAGCGGACGTCACAAGTCTGGGAAAGACCACAAGTCAAAAAGTGGCAAAAAAGACAAGAAAAAGAAACCATTTTACAAAGAAATGGCTAAAAAGAACAAGAAGAAAAGGAGATAGGCATGGCCAAGGGTGAGGGCAATGTGATTGCACAGAATAAAAAAGCCCGCCACGACTATACCATTGTCGATACAGTGGAGGCGGGGATGGTCCTGACGGGGACGGAGATTAAGTCTATTCGTGCGGGGCGGATCAACCTCAAGGACGGCTTTGCCCAGATCAAGCAGGGCGAGGCTTGGCTGGTCAATGTCCATATCGCTCCCTACGATGAGGGCAATATCTGGAACCAGGAGCCAACGCGGACACGCAAACTTCTCTTGCGGAAGAAGCAAATCGAGTCCTTGGGTAATGAGGTCAAGGGAACAGGGATGACCCTGGTGCCCCTCAAGGTCTATATCAAGGACGGCTTTGCCAAGGTCCTGATAGGGCTTGCTAAAGGGAAGCACGACTACGACAAGCGGGAGTCCATCAAACGCCGTGAGCAAGACCGTGATATTAAACGGACCATGAAGGCGATCAATAGTCGCTAAGACTGGGAGAAATCCCAATGTGGTTAAGTATAAGGGCTCTAGTTCTCAAAGAGAGCTAGGGCTTTTTAAAAAATATTCTTAGAATGATGAAGTTGAATCAATTTGATGGTTGAAAGGCTCCAGTTGAGCTTTTAAATTTCTTGTCTTGATATCGCATAGATACAGAGTTCTATTTATATTTTGATTGTCTAGCCTGAGTTTCGGGGTTTTTATTGGAAAATATGTTAGAACCTGTATTCACAGTTCAGCACTTCCATCTAAGGCTAGTTTTCAGCTACTCATCGTTAGCTTTTTTTCAAAATACAGTCAGTATTTCCCTAAAAAACTGCCTTGATTAGCAAAAAACTATCTCTTACATACAAGCACTTCACATGTGAATGCAGGTTCTTAGTTATTAGAGAGGTAAAATAGTGAGGAGTAGAGATTGATGAAGAGTTTATTGAAAAATATTGCGGTATTGTTGCTATTTTTACTATTGACTGCGATATATTTCTATAGTTTTTTTGGAACGAGAGGCTTGATGACAGGTCATGACCTATTTTTTCATGCAGCGCGTGCACAGAGTATGACCAATATTTGGTCTAGTCCGGTTAATTTTAAATCCTTTATAGGCGGTATACCTATTGCTCAGTTTTATCCAGGCTTGACCTTTTTTCCTATGTCAATTTTGCTATTGTTTCAGGGAATTATTGGTTTTTTGAATACATTTAAAATCTATTTATTTGTCTTAACACTTCTAACCCTCTATAGTTGTTATTTTGTAGGGAAACGTTTGAAGAATGAGATGACTGGGTTTATTTTTGCATTTTTATATACATTTTCTACATATCGTACTATAAACATACTTGTTAGAATGGGGATTGGAGAATTGATAGCAATGTCAATTTTGCCTCTTGTAATATATGGTTTTTACGAACTATTCTATGGTGATAAGAAAAAGTGGTATATTCTAGCTATTTCAGTTTCCCTACTTAGCTATACCCATCTTTTGATAACCTTTGCCACTCTAATTTTTCTAACAATATTCTTCGTGATATATGTGTGTCAGGCAAGGTTGGAAGATATTAGGGAACGCTTTGGTGCGCTCTTATATGCGGTAGGTGTCAGTTTTTTACTCTCTTCAGCGTTTATCATTCCATTTATTGAGCAGTTACTATTTCAAGAAATATACACAACTTACGCCTGGCTTCCTCAAGGGGAACAAATTACAACCTTGCTTGGAGGGATTCTTTTAAATCGTCTAGAAATCTTTACACCAGGAATAATTGTTTTTTTACTGTTGATTTATTTGGCTGTCTGTTACCGGGGATTATCTAGATGGCAAAAATATTTATTTATAACAGGGCTGGTATGCTTTTTCATGACGACCAATCTTTTTCCTTGGGAATTCTTTAATAAAACCCCTTTAAAAAACTTTCAATTTGCTTGGCGCTTCAATACTTTTGTCACTTTATTTTTGACTTTCTCTTTTGCTCTATACATCAGTGGGACCAAGTGGGCAAAGATAAGTCTCTGTTTTCTATTGCCACTGACGTTTGTATTTCATATACATGGCTGGAATTATTTTAGGAATAATCTTCCTAGCCATTATCCTGTTTGGGAAATGCAATCAGATTCGGAGTTGCCAGTCGTTAATGGAAGTGCATTCTATTATGATTATACCAATATTCATGTAAGTCAAGAAAGTCAGGATATTGTTCGGGAACATAGATATTTTTTGAATGGTGAACAAGTTCAGGTTGGAGAAGAAATAACTCAGGATCAGGTACATATCTGGTTGCTAAATCATCAAGAAGGAGCGATACTGCAACTTCCATTGTTCAGATACAAGGGACAAGTAGTACTTGTTAATGGTCAAGAGATAGAGGCGACCGTTTCAGAAAAGGGACTAACACAAGTTAGAATTCCTGCAGGGAATTTGGATATTCTTGTTAAATATCGCTATACTTTTTCAGCGATTAGTTCAGCTATAGTTAGCCTATTCGCAACTCTCATACTGATACTCCATATTCTAAAATCTTCTAAGAAGGACGATAGCTTTAACAGAAGGAGAAGATATCGTAAGAGAGTAAAGACTATGTAAGACAAGTAAATTTAGCAAGTGAGTATCTTAAGTTTGTAGGGGTTGGTTAACACTTGAAAAGTAGCAATTGAGTTTTATTGAGAGGATTTAGGTCTGTACTGAACAGGACTAAATCCTTTCAATAATATTTTTGGTCTAACTTTTTGGGGTCAGTACATTAACCTTGTCTAGATTTTTTTGTAGCATTTGGTGCAAATTGTAGAGTACTCTATTTTCAAAAATACCCCAGACGTTTTCGAAACTGTCTGGGGTTTATCATTCCTTCTAATCTACCGTCACCATGGCTTTAATCGTTTTACGGTTGGCCATGTCTTTGTAGGCTTGGTCGATATTGTCCAGGCTGTAAGTTTGGGTGAATACACGACCTGGATTGATCTGTCCTTTGAGGACGGCATCGAGCAGAATGTCTTTGACATAGGTTGTGACAGAAGCCGCACCGCCTCCGATGATAATGTTGGTGGAGAAGGTGGATCCAAGGGCATGGTTGCTATAGTGTGGTACGCCAACAAAACCGATGCGACCGCCATTGTGAAGGACACCGAGGGCTTGGTCAATAGAGGCTTCTGTTCCAACACATTCGAGGGCAGCATCCGCTCCACCACCTAGGATTTCACGAACTTTGGCAATGCCTTCCTCGCCACGTTCTGCCACAACAGCAGTTGCACCTGATTCCAAAGCCATTTGCTGACGGTCAGCATGGCGGCTCATCATGATAATCTGAGAAGCTCCGCGCATTTTTGCAGCAATGACGGCACATTGACCCACTGCACCATCACCGATGACAACAACCTTGTCGCCTGGTTTGACATCGGCTACGCGGGCTGCGTGGTAACCTGTTGGCATAACATCAGCTAATGTCAAAAGGGATTTAATCATGCCTTCCGAGTAGTCACTTGGCTGACCAGGAACTTTGACCAAAGCCCAGTTTCCATAGTGGAAACGGATGTACTGTGATTGGTAGTTGTTGCCCCAGTTGGTGTAGCCTGGGTGGTTGTCACAAGTACCGTCAAAGCCAGCACGGCAGGCATCACAGTGTCCGCAACCATGTGTAAATGGAACAATCACAAAGTCACCAGGAACAAGTGTTGTAATGTCTTCGCCTACCTCTTCAACGATACCGATGGCTTCATGACCAGAGTTTGTGTCACCGTGGTCATGGTGAATATCCTCACCGTAGCCCCAAAGGTCTGACCCACAGACACAGGCCCGCACGACCTTGATAATGACATCATCCTTAGCTTGAAGGCTTGGTTTTTCGATTTCTGCAACGGTCATCTTACCGGCTTTTTCATAAATAGCTGCTTTCATATTTATCCCACATTTACTGTACAAGTAAATGTCCTTTCTGATTGATAAGAACTATTATACACCTTAGAGTCAACTCCAAGTCAAGTAAAAAATGGGTTTGAATTCCAATTTTCTTTATGATAGACTAGAATTACTATTGACCAAAAGGAGAAATAATGACAGTTTTAGTTCCTTACAAACGCATGCCCATTTGGAATCAGGAGACGGTTCCCCAGCATTTTTTGACCAAGCATAATACCAAGGTGGGGACTTGGGCCAAAATCAAGGTCTTGAAGGGTCAACTCAAATTTGAGCCCATTTCAGATGATAATGAGATTTTGGGAGAATACATCTATGGTCCGACAGACGATATTCCTTTTGTGGAGCCACAGGCTTGGCATCGGGTGACCTTGTTGACAGAGGATACAGAGTTTTTCTTGGAATTTTTCTGTCAGCCAGAGGATTATTTTGCTAAAAAATATGACTATACACGGACACATTCAGAAGTCTTGGAGGCCTTGAAAATCATCGAGCCCTGTAAGGTTTTGGATTTGGGTTGTGGACATGGCAGGAACAGTCTTTATTTGGCCCAGCAGGGTTTTGAGGTAACGGCGGTTGACAAGCACGTGCCGAGTATTCAGACACTCTTGCAGGTCAAGGAAGCAGAGGATTTGGATCTGCAAGCTGGGACCTATGATATCAATTCAGCCAGTCTGGAGCAGGACTATGACTGGATTATCTCAACCGTAGTCTTTATGTTCTTGGAGCGGGATCGGGTGCCAGCCATTATCCGCAATATGCAGGAGAAGACGCGGCCAGGTGGCTATAACTTGATCGTGGCGGCCATGGATACGGAGGATGCACCCTGTCCTATGAATTTCTCCTTTACTTTTGGAGCAGGTGAGTTGAAGGAATACTACCGTGACTGGGAACTGGTCAAGTACAATGAAGATTTTGGTCAGCTCCATAAGCGTGATGAACATGGCAATTTCCTCAAAATGCGATTTGCTACCATGTTGGCTAGGAAGAAGTAGAGGGCAACCTCTCTTTTTTGAAACAATTTTGTTTACAAATGTAGTCGTTTTGTGTATAATGTGATTACAAATGTAGTCAAAGGAGAAGGATATGAAACAAGCTACCTATCCCGTTACAGGCATGACCTGTGCCTCTTGTGCCATGACAGTTGAAAAGGCTGTTGGTAAATTAGCAGGAGTAGAAGAAGCTAGTGTCAACCTAGCAACTGAAAAATTGAGTGTTAACTACGATGAAAAGCTGTTGGGACTAGAGGATATTCGTCAGGCAGTTGAAAAGGCGGGTTATCAGTTAGTCGATAACTTGGTGACAGAGTCTTATGATATTTCAGGCATGACCTGTGCTTCTTGTGCCATGACGGTTGAAAAAGCTCTGGGCAAACTAGAGGGTGTAGAAGAAGTCTCTGTCAATCTGGCAACAGAAAAGGCGACTATCCGTTATAGCCGTGATATGCAAAATCCAGCTAGTCTTGAAAAAGCAGTTGAGCAGGCAGGCTATCAACTGATCAGACCTGAAGATGTAGAAGAGATGGTGGACAAGGGACCAAGTAAGGAAGACAGTCTTTGGAGACGATTTGTCTGGTCAGCAGCATTTACCCTTCCCTTGCTCTATATTGCTATGGGGCCTATGTTGCCCTGGGGTGGGTTCCCATTACCAGCCTTGCTCCATCAACCGCTAGTCTATGCGGTCAGTCAAGTCCTCCTGCTCATCCCTGTCCTTTATTTGGGACGCAGTTTTTTCCAAAAGGGCTTTAAAACCCTCTTGCAAGGCCATCCCAATATGGATTCCCTAATCGCTGTTGGGACTGGGGCAGCCTTGGTTCAGGGGCTTTTGATGATTGCTTTTCTTCTGATGAGTAAAGAGGTAGCCATGCACGGTCACCATCCAGAACTGTATTTTGAATCAGCCGCCGTTATCTTGACCTTGATTACCCTGGGAAAATATTTTGAAGCAAGGTCCAAAGGTCAAACTTCTGAGGCCATTAAGAAATTGATGGATCTTGCTCCCAAGACGGCTCAGGTCCTACGAAATGGGCAGGAAATGCAAGTACCGATTGAAGATGTGGTAGTCGGTGACCAGGTCATTGTTCGCCCAGGTCAACAGATTCCTGTTGACGGTCAAGTTCTAGAAGGCCAGACACGTGTCGATGAATCCATGCTGACGGGTGAGAGCCTACCAGTGAAGAAGGCACTAGGCGACAATGTTTTTGGCGGTACCCTTAACCAGCAAGGTGCCATTACCATGCAGGCTACCAAGGTTGGTCGTGATACGACTCTGGCACAGATCATTCGTTTGGTGGAAGAGGCTCAAGGGTCTAAGGCACCCATTGCCAAACTGGCTGATCAAGTATCTGCCGTCTTTGTGCCAGTTGTCATGGGCTTGGCATTCCTGTCTGGGCTGGCCTGGTACTTCTTGGGGCAAGAATCCTGGATTTTTTCACTAAGTATTATCATCGCCGTCTTGGTCATCGCCTGCCCTTGTGCTTTAGGTCTAGCAACTCCGACGGCTATCATGGTTGGGACTGGAAAAGGGGCAGAAAACGGTCTTTTGTTCAAGTCTGGTCAAGCTATTGAAACCCTGCAAGGTGTGAACACCATTGTTTTCGACAAGACTGGGACCATCACTGAGGGCAAACCCCAGGTGACAGACATTCATCTCTTGTCTACTAAAAATCGTGAGCAGGTCCTCCAGCTGGCAGCAAGTAGTGAGCAATTTTCCGAGCATCCCTTGGCTCAGGCTCTCCTGCAAGCTGCTCAGACAGAAAAGATTGCTCTCTTGCCCGCCACCGATTTTCAGGCTCTTTCAGGTCGTGGTCTTTCGGTGACAATAGCAGAGCAGACCATCTATCTGGGCAATGAACGGTTGATGCGGGAACAGGGAATTGATGTTTCCCAAGGGCGTGCAGTTGCGGAGGCATTTGCCCATCAAGCCAAGACGCCTGTTTTCCTAGCAACCCAGCAAGAATTACTAGCAGTCATTGCCATTGCTGATAAAGTAAAAGAGACCAGCCGTCAGGCTGTCCAGGCTCTGCAAACCATGGGATTAGAAGTGGTCATGCTGACAGGGGACAATGAAAAAACTGCCCAAGCCATTGCCAAGGAAGTCGGCATTGAGCAGGTGGTCAGTCAGGTCCTGCCAGATGACAAGGCCAACCAAGTCAAGCTATTACAAGAACAGGGCAAGACAGTCGCTATGGTGGGGGATGGCATCAACGATGCCCCAGCCCTTGCTCAAGCCCATGTGGGTCTGGCCATTGGTTCTGGGACTGATATTGCCATTGAGTCTGCCGATATTGTTCTCATGCATAGTGATATTTTAGATGTGGTCAAGGCTGTCAAACTCAGCCAGGCAACCATGCGAACCATCAAACAAAATCTCTTCTGGGCCTTTGCTTATAATGTGATTGGCATTCCAATCGCCATGGGTCTCTTACATGTATTTGGTGGACCTCTGCTCAATCCTATGTTTGCAGGTGCAGCCATGGCCCTCAGCTCAGTGTCCGTCGTCTTGAACGCTCTGCGATTGAAAAGGGTGAAAATGTAGAAAAAAGATTTAAGAGAAATATCTGACAAAAAAATGGATAGTCTGTTAGTTATTTGTGTAACATGGGACAATCCTCATAGAATATTTCCTTAATATTATAATACTAAAAATAAAAGTCCTTAGAAACCTAATTCTATGGACTTTTTCTTTGGTCTGACAGTTTTAATTTTTGAGTACAAATCAAGTATTATCCAATTCCTTCAAATAATTTTCTATCTTCATTAACATCAAAGGATTGTTATAAATCTTGCATAGTTCTTTCGCTTCTATGTAATAATTTTTAACCTGTTCCTTGTCTAGAAATTGTGCCCCAGCATTTCCGACGAGAATAAGAAGGGGAGCCAGTTGGTAGCTTGTTTGTTTTTCTTTACAGAGTTCAATTGTTTCAAGAGCTTCTTGGATGGCTTCGTTATATTTTTTCTTTGATACTAAATAGTGAGCGTAGTTGTGGCGGACTCTGATGTAACCAAATAAAAACTCTTGATGATCTAGATTTTTTGTCTGATACAACTCCATTAAATGAGAGTAGTTTGCTTCATATTCTTGTTCACGGCCAACAAGGGAGTAGAAATTAGATAGTGTATTCAATACCTTTAAGTAAATTAAAGTAGTTGAGGATACTTTTGATAATATATTTTCCAAGTAGGAGATAGCCTCAAACTGAAGGTTATATTGATAGAAGTCAATAATAGCTTTAATCCATTCAAGGTAAGTTCGATCTTCTAGTGTTAGAAAAGTACTTCGGTCAACCTCTATTTTATAAAGATATTCTAAATCGTCATAATTTCTATCGTCTAGTAGACGAGAAGATAGGTGCTTGAAGTTGGACAGGTTAGATTTAACTTCAATTTGTTCATTGAAAAAGTAATCTAGTGGGACTTCAAGTCGTTGAGAGAGTTTGAACAAAAGGTCTGCGGAAGGGATGAAATGCCCCCTTTCAATTTTACTAATCTGACTTTGTTCACAAATTCCTTCAGCAAGAGTTTGCTGGGATAGTCCTAGTTCTTTTCTTTTTAATCTGAATTTCTCGGAGAGTATATTCATAAAAGATAACAGTCCTTTCTATTTATTCAACTTAATTATATTTCTTTTAGTTCAAAATGGCAAGTTACAAGAATAAAAAATTACATATTGTGATAAAAAAAAAAAAAAGTTAAAAAAA
>NZ_POQQ01000049.1 GCF_002964575.1 Streptococcus suis
GGCGAGTTTTCGGCGAGTTTTCGGCGATATTTTTAAAAAAATACTAAAAATGTTGCATTTAATGCGTAGTTATGTTACTATTGCTTTATAACTTTATGAGAGGTGATTCATGAAAAAAAGATTGACAATAACGCTTAGTGATTCAGTGCTTGAAAATCTTGAAAAGATGGCAAAAGAAATGGGGTTATCAAAATCTGCGATGATTTCGGTTGCTCTAGAAAATTACAAGAAAGGTCAAGTAAAATAAAAAAAGCCGAGCTGGCAGGCGGGGCTTTTGGATATATTATACTTGGGTTAATTATAACTTATGGCTAAAGAAAAGGCAAGATATTTCACTTTTTTACTCTATCCAGAATCAATTCCAAGTGATTGGGAGTTGAAGCTGGAAACTCTTGGAGTGCCGATAGCGGTTAGTCCGCTTCACGATAAAGACAAGAGTAATGTTGAGGGGCAGAAATATAAAAAACCACACTATCATGTGCTTTATATTGCTAAAAATCCAGTTACTGCAGATAGCGTGCGTTGGAAAATCAAGAAATTGCTTGGAGAAAAGAGTTTAGCAATGGTGCAAGTTGTTCTAAACGTTGAGAACACATATTTGTATTTAACGCATGAGAGCAAAGACGCTATCGCCAAGAAAAAACATGTTT
>NZ_POQQ01000005.1 GCF_002964575.1 Streptococcus suis
TTTCGGGCTAGCACACACGCCAATCAGCTCATCAAATCTGCCTTCATCTACTTCACTCTCCTCCTCAGAGAGAATGGATTGATTGAAGATGAGGCTCTCTTCATTGACGGGACCAAGGTAGAAGCTGATGCCAACAAGTATTCTTTCACGTGGAAAAAGGCCGTTGAACGCTATGAAGATGCCTTGAATGGAAGTATTTCAGCCCTCTATGACAATCTAGTTCAAGAAGGGGTGAATACTGCCTTGTCCCAGGAAGAATGCCTCACTAGCGAGGGACTCAAACAACTCCTCCATGAGACAGAACAAGTATTGGACGAGGTGGAAGAAGCTATCTCACAAGAGCCGAAAGTCATTAAAGGTGGATCAGCCAACAGACAGAAACGAAGAAGAATTAAGAAACTCAAGAGAAAGTTGAAAGAAGATTGTCTTGTTCGGAAACAGAAGTACGAACGAGATAAGCAGATTCTACAAGAGCGAAACTCCTACTCTAAAACGGATCACGATGCAACATTTATGCGGATGAAAGAGGAAGAAACAGTCTGGGGAGAGACTGTTTCTTCACGAGCCTTGAAATAAAAGAGCGAGTATGAAAAATGGTCAGCTCAAACCGGGCTACAACCTCCAACTTGGCACAAACAGCCAGTTTGCCTTAGCTTACGGACTGTTTCCGAATCCAACTGACACTCGTACACTCAAGCCTTTTCTTCAATCCATCCAAACCCTAGAACTCTTTAAACACATTGTCGCGGATGCAGGTTATGGTAGTGAAGAAAATTATAGCTTTATCCTTGATGACCTGGGGAAAACACCTCTGATTCCCTACGGAACATATCAGAAAGAGCAGAAGAAAAGCTATAAGAAGAGTGATGCCAATCCTGAAAACTGGACTTACTTAGAAGATTCTGACCAGTGGATAAAACCAGATGGGGTTGTCTACTCGTTTAAGAATTATTCACGAAGAACGGAGCAGAATGGATTTGAGAGAGATA
>NZ_POQQ01000050.1 GCF_002964575.1 Streptococcus suis
ACTGAGATAGGATTCCTCCTAATGAGTATGAATCTCACGAAATTGGCTAAGAAATTAGTCCAAGATAATAGAGATAAAAAGAAAAACACAGACAGTACGGCTGGATTTCATCAAAATCAGCTCAATCTGTCTGTGTATTTTTTAGTTATTGGCTAGTTATTGGCTAGTTTTTGCCCAGCCTCGTTTGAAGTTGGAAATAGGGAAACGAAGTTTCCTCGTACGTCGAAGTAATAAGAGAAAAACTAAATGACGATACATACTAAAAGACAGGATTTCTCCTGCCTTTCACTTACATATTTTTGGCATAGTCCAGGCGATAACCTAGATTAGCAAAGAGATTCTGTACTCGTTTTATGGTGGCTACTTTACCGAATAAGAGATGGTACTGGTCGGCATTCATCTCTACAGCAGCCAAACAAAACTGTTCACTAGCATATTTTTCATCAATAATCGCAGCCCAGTCTGGCACATTGCCAGTTTCCTCCAAGCCAGCCGAATCTAGTTTTAACAAAATCCCTGCATTTCGTACAGGCTGTAGGCAATCAAAAGCCGCGATAAAATCAAATAAGCGATCCTTGCGTGGTCGAACACAAACGTACCGATTATGCTCCAGTAAAGCTAGTAGAATAAGCAACAAATTGTCCTTTTCTACTTCTCCCACACGATCTAAGAAGGCATCAAATGCCTCTGGTGATAAAATACCTTCTAGCAAGTCTAAAATGTGATTGGGATCACTTGCAAAGACGCTCTCTTTTAATTGGATAAATATATCTCGGTTGCCCTCAGATAGTAGGTCAGCAATCTCAAAAATATCCTGTAAATTTTCTTCTGTCAGCATACTTCCTCCGATTCATTTTTATTTTTTAACTTGGAAATTCCCACATAATATGAGGTTCAAGTGGACTGAGGAATTGATACACTTCATTGAAATCAGCTCCAGAAAGATTCTCAAGTTTCACCTCAGCCAAAAGGGTTCCTGTCCTTCCTACAATGCGTAGCCGTTTTGAATAATAATCACGGTAAATGCGGACAAGCTCATATTGAATTTTCCCAATTTCTGCTACAGGAATGGTTATTCTTTCTCCCAAAAGTTTGTTTTTATACTCTAAACACTGCTGATTAAGGACAAAGACCGGTCCTTGTTTCCGCCATAAATAAGCATAGAAGGCAGAAGGAACAGCTAACAATAGGTAGCCCAATCCTGATAGAATAGCAGGTTCTGGCTTTAACATTAAGCCCATACCAATCAAGATAAATACCATGCTAATAACAAGTGGTAATACAAAAGATCGTTTGTAGGAAATCATATTCGCACTCCTTTCTCAACAAGAGCTTCCAATACACAAGATTAGGGATAAATCCAGTTCATATCTGGAACCAAACTGCTAATATCGCGGTGAATACTATTGAAATCAGAATTTTCCAAGCTATTTAAATTGATTCTGTCCAAAATTGTATCATTAAAATCTTTAAAATTTAGGTATCTTCTTGTAGAATAGCCCCCTGAATTGGAATGACGTTGATACCTCATACTGTATTCTATCGCTGCAATTTCGTTCCAGTAGAGACGATGTTCTTCACGAAACATACCAGCCTTTAATTCAATATACTCCTCAGTCATCACTACTGCAATAGGCTGGCGAGATTTCAAATGGTTACTGATAAGAGCTCCGATAACAAAAGCAGCGGTAATTCCCCAAATAGCTAGTAAAATGGGCGTAATGAACTCATTATTTGGAGTCTGCACCGTTTCGGCTTGTCTTCTAATGCTGGATTTTTTCTCCTCTATCCTCTCATTGACAGTATCGACGATCTCTTGTAAACGCTCCTGGTACTCTACATCCGTTTCATTTTCCAATTTTGGAGAGATGATTCTTGCCCGGTCAAGCGTCATTGGTTCAGCATCGAGGATGTATTGCTCACGGATAGTCGATAGGTCTGTTGAAGAAGAACTATTGCTGCTTAAGCCCGGTTGTGTCAGAAACAAGAAGAGGATTGTTAGAATAGTAGCGTAAATCAATATCCAGATAATGGATGTTTGACCTTTTCTATATTCAATCCTATTCTTGATATTGCTCATTTATGAACCCCTTTTTCAACAAGAGCTTCCAATTCTTCCAAACGAGCCTCAAATACCTTGAAGGCATCGTTGAGGTAATCTTCCTTGGTCATGTCTACACCTGCTTTGGCAATGACATTGAGGGAATAATCTGAGCTACCTGCTTTCAAGTAGTTGAGATAGTTTTCTTTGTCTTCTGGACTACCATTGACAATCTTGTTTGCCAGAGCTGATGCTGCTGCAAAACCTGTCGCATATTGGTAGACATAGAAATTGTAATAGAAGTGTGGAATACGAGCCCACTCAAACTGGATTTCTGGGTTTTCTTCTGCCGAAAGTCCGTAGTATTTCTCGTTAGTCTGACCGTACAATTCATTGAGGAAATCAGCCGTTAAGACTTGACCTTCCTGGTCTGCCTTGTAGATTGCTTGCTCAAACTCGGCAAATTGCGTTTGGCGGAAGACTGTACCACGGAAACCATCTAGGTAATGATTGAGAATAGCAAAGCGTTCTTTGTCATCTTCTACTTCTGCCAAGAGTTTTTCTGTTAGGAGATTTTCGTTGGTCGTTGAAGCAATTTCAGCCAAGAAGAATGAATAATGGCCATAGACATAGGGTTGCGTCTTACGAGTCAACATAGAGTGAAGTGAATGTCCTGTTTCATGGATAAGGGTATACATGTTATCCAAGTTATCCTGCCAGTTGAGAAGCATGAAGGCGTTGGTGTCATAGGCACCACCTGAATAGGCTCCTGAGCGTTTTCCTTCATTGACATGGACATCAATCCAGCGATTTTCAAAGGCTTCTTTTACAATAGCCGCATAATCCTGACCGAAAATTTCCAAGGTTTCTTGGCATTTCTTGAGTGCATCTTCATAAGAAATCTTTGTGCTGAAATCTGACAATGGTGTGTACATATCATACATCTTCAAGTCATCAATACCCAAGAGTTTCTTACGCAAATTGATATAACGGTGCAAGAGCGGAAGGTGCTTGTTGACTGCCGCTACTAATGTATCGTAAACAGATTCTGGAATGAAATTAGCTGCAAGTGATGCGTGGCGGGCAGAGTCGTACTTCCGCAAACGAGCTTTCAGGTTATTGACCTTAACGTTAGACTGCAGAGTCTTAGCGTAGGTATGCTGGAACTGCTCGTAGGTACCGTACATAGCCTCATATGCTTCTTGGCGGACGTCACGGTTTTTAGACTCCATAAAATGAATGTAGTTACCATGAGAAAGTGGGACCAAATGACCATCTTCATCAGCGATTTCTGGGAAACGTAGGCTGGCATTGTCCAAAACAGAGAAGGTTTCAGCTGGTGATTCGAAAATCTCGCTGGTCGCTGCAAGGACTTCTTCTACTTCCTGTAACAAGACATGGTCCTTAGCTGCCAAAAGCTTTTCAAACTGATGGCTGTACTGCACAAGAGCAGGTTCTTCTGCCTTAAAGGCCTCCAACTGCTCATCAGTAATAGCCATAAATTCCGGCTCATAGAAGGCAAAAGCTTGTGAGAAGGATGAGTAAAGCCCCATAGCCTTAGCCTGAAATTCCTGATACTTTCCTTCACGAGTGTCCTGGTCGTTTTTCATAGACGCATAGACATAAAGCTTTTCAATGCGGCGCATAAGACCAAGTTGCGTTTCGCTGATTGTCAAAAGGCTCTTCGCTGAGTCGAGCAAATGACCTGCAAATTCTTTTGTTTTTTCAGTTTCAGCTTGTAAATCTGCAAGTTCTGCTTCCCAGGCTTCATCTGTTGGGAAAATAGTGGTCAAATCCCACTGGTATTTTTCTTCAATTTCGTAACGTTGTTTAGACATATTCAAATCCTCCGTTCTCCTATTCTAACATAAAAAAGCCCCTATTTCCAACGGAAAGTGAGGGCTTACAACTTACTCATCATCCTGTAAATCCACACTTGGCACGGTTGTTGCCGCATCTGTGCTGGCTTGGAAAAGCTCAACTTTTTCATAGCCAAACAGGCTAGCATAGATGGAGGTCGGGAATCGTTTGATTTTTTTATTGTAGGCTGTTGCCACTGCATTATAATCCTTGCGGGCAACCAATATCCGATTTTCAGTCCCTTCCAGCTCGGTAATCAAATCAGATACCTGTTGATTGGCTGTCAGTTGCGGATAATTTTCCGCCACCATCAGCAGGCGAGAAACAGCCGAATCCAGCTGACTTTGGGCCTGATTGTAGTCACTAGTTCCTGCTTGACTGGAGCCAATTTTCGCACGCGCATCCGCAATAGCAGTAAATATTTCTTCCTCGTGTTCCATAGCTCCCTTGACCGCAGCAACCACATTTGGAATCAGGTCATATCTGCGTTGGAGCTGGGTATCCACATTGGCCTGGGCATTTTCCACTTCCGCATGGCTATCGACCAGCCCATTGTATTGACCGACAGCCTCCATTCCTAAAAATAGCAGAGCGAGGATCGGGATTAGTATGATTAACCATTTCTTTTTCATATACTTGTTCCTTTCTCACCAACCAGACGAGGCTCCGCCGCCTCCACCACCGCCTCCAGACCAGCCACCTCCTCCGAATGATGAAGAAGAGGAAGAATGGGAGGAATGGTTGTCATGATAATGATGGCGGTCATCCACCAGCATCCATAGAAGATTTCCTGGACCACCGCCTCGACCACGGCTAGCCTTATCAATCATTCCAAAAATTATGAAGATTAGTATTAGAATTAAAAATAATACAAAACCATCACTTTCTGCACTGGTCCTTTCTTCCATAGCTGCCAGTTGTTCCTGACCCAGACTGGTACCATAGAAACGATCTCCTATGGATTGGACAATATAGGTTACTCCTCCGTCGTAGTCTTCCTGGCGGAAAAATTCCCTAGCATTTTCCAGAATGTCCTTAGCTTCCACATCTGTCAATACCGTGGCAGCATTGTCTGAAGTTTCTATCCGAAATTCCCTGTCAGCTATGGCAATCACCAAGAGGACACCATTGTCTGTCCCTGCAAAACCAACCTGCCACGCACGAAAGGTTTCATTTGCCAGACTTTTAATATCCCTTGAAAGACTTTCAGTCACATAGACCCCGACCTGTAGTTGTTGCTCACTAACTGCCCAAGTCTGATTGAGCTGGTCAATGCTGGCGATGGTTTCACTGGAAAGAAGATTGGTTTCATCAACCACCGTCGTATCAATAGGACGGTCTGGAATTCCCTCAGCTTGTGCCAGGCTAGGCAGACCTAGACAGAACAGTAAAAGCAAGAAACCCAATAAATAGAACAGATACTTTTTCATACGGCACCTCCTCTGAATGAAGAAAACGCTATCTTTATATTATTGTATCATTTTTGCTCTGTTTTGCAAGTATTTCTATAATTATTTTTTGAAGTTGCGGAATGATTTCTGCTCGAAACCAAGGATTCTTTGCTTGCCAGAGATTATTTCTTGAAGAGGGATGTGGTAAAGGAAAATAAGTGGGAAGGTAGTCATCTGCATGCTGTACTCTTTCAGTCAGGTTCCTTTGGGATTTTTCCAAATAATAATCCTGAGCATATTGCCCAATCAACAAGGTCAGTTCAAGATCAGGAAGTTGGTCCAGAATCAGCTGGTGCCATTTGGACGCAAAATCCTTGCGAGGCGGTAAATCCCCAGACTTCCCCTTTCCTGGATAATAGAAATCCATAGGAAGGATAGCAAACTGACCAGATTCATAAAAAGTTTGACGATTTACACCCAACCATTTCCGCAGATTCTCTCCGCTGGCATCATCAAAGAGGCGGCCTTTTTCTTGTGTTTTTAATCCCGGTGCCTGTCCAATAATGAGGATTTTTGCGGTAGACGGTGCTTGGAAAAGCGGGACTATTCCCTTGTTCGTAAACGCTTGATTAGCTGCATCCTTCATGATGGCTTGCTCAATTTCAGCTAGCTCCATTATGACCTACTTTCTTGACCATGGTCACATCTTCTTCTAAGGCACGGAAACCACATTTTTCATAGAAGGAAAAGGCTGGTAAATTACGTTCGGTTTGCAGGAGAATATGAACAATCCTTCTCTCAATCAACTGTTCCTCAATTCTTTTTAGGAAATCCTGCCCGATTCCTCGTCCTTGGTAATCGCGAGAGATACAGAGCTCTTCAATACGGTATTCGGTCCCCTCATACCAGTAGCGAATGTGCCCTAGAGAAAGGGCAATGAGGCTACCTTGGTCAAGCAAGCCAAAACAAAGTGCTCTTGGATGTGACAGCAAATCACCTAGATAGCGGTCTAATTGTTCCTCGTCAGCCCAATCATCATTCCATGGCTCCTGACTAAATACAGATAAAAAGAGCTGTTTGACCATTTCTATATCTGAAGAATAAAGTTCTTTCAGTTCCATATTTCCTCCTAAAAAAGACGAGCAAACCCGTCTTGATACTATTTGATCAATTCATAAATAGCTTCTGCGTAAATGGCAGCTGCACGGTAGAGTTGCTCAACTTCGATAAATTCGTTGGCTTGGTGCATGGTGTTGACATCACCTGGGAACATGGCTCCGTAGGCAACACCACGTTTGAGTAAGCGGCCGAATGTACCACCACCGATTACTTGTTCGTGACCTTTCAAGCCTGTGTGTTTTTCATAAACAGACAAAAGGGTTGCAACCATTGGGTCATCGATTGGGCAATAATGTGGAGTGTGACCATGTTCAGACAGGCTAACAGCTTCCACGCCCAGTTTTTCCAAACCAGCCTTGATAGCTTCAGGGTTTGTATTTTTTGGATAACGGAAGTTGAGGGCAATGGTATTGTCAGATGAGGCTTCATCAAACTTAAAGACACCTGCGTTCATAGAAAGGGCACCCATTTGTTCATCGTAGATGGCTACGCCGAGTTTCTTAGCATCATGGTCTTCTAGAAGGACTTGGCCTGCCAAGTCAAGATAGGCTTTAGCTGCTCCGTCAAAAGCGAATTGGCTGAGGAATTTTGCCAAGTAAGTTGCACCGTTGACGCCTTCTTCTGGGGTTGAACCGTGGGCTGATTTTCCGATGACGGTGACTTGAACTTGACCGTTTTCAAGGTTTTCCGCGTCAGCTTTTAGGCCATAGGCTGCTGTGAAATCTGCCAACTTGCTGTCTAGGTCTGCTAGGTCACCAGAAATAATCGCTGTCGCAGACTCAGGCACCATGTTCTCACGCAAACCGCCTGCGAAGGAATGCAGTTTAGCAGCTCCGCTATTTTCCCCCGCAAAATGAAGATAAGCTGTGATATTGCCCTTTTCTCCGTTGATAATCGGAAACTCGGCATCAGGAGAAAATCCAAAATCTGGCAGGGGAAGGCCGACGTGTTCGAAGTAGTAATCCATGTCCGCCCAGCCTGACTCTTCGTCGGTACCAACGATGAAGCGGACTTTTTTAGAAGTCGGAAGCCCCAACTCCTTGATGATTTTCAAGCCGTAGTAGCAAGCCATGGTCGGTCCCTTGTCGTCAGAGGATCCGCGGGCAAAGAGCTTGCCGTCGATGATTTGCGGCTCGTATGGGTCGGTGTTCCAACCGCTACCTGCTGGCACCACGTCCAAGTGACCGAAGATACCGAGGACTTCGTCGCCCTCGCCGAATTCAAAGTGACCTGCGTAGTTGTCAACGTTCTTGGTTGGATAGCCATCACGCTGAGCGATTTCTAAAAACTTATCCAAGGCACGCACTGGGCCAGGTCCAAATGGATGCTGGGCATCTGCCTGGTTGTCGTCACGCTCAGAATTGATGCGGAGGAGGTCAAAGAGGTCCGCTAGAAACTCATCTTTGCGTTTGTCAAACTCTGCTCTAAAATTTACTGTCATGTGTTCTCCTTTTCAGTATCGTCATTTGGTTTATCTTTTATTACGTCGACGAAAGTGGAAACTTCGTTTCCCTATTTCCAACTTCAAATAATTTCATCATTATTTGAACTCGTTTTGCCGTACTTCAGTTATGCCTGCGGCTGTTGACACAAACTCTGACAGTCACTACTCTGACTGTTTTGACACAAACTTCGTTTGTTTCATCTCCAACCTTCAAAGGTTCCCCGAACAGTTGTTGACACAAACTCTGTTTGTTTCATTTCCAACCTTCAACAGTCACTACTATGACTGTTTTGACACAAACTTCGTTTGTCTCATTTCCGACCTTCAAAGGTTCCCCGAACCTTTGAAGCTAGTAATAAAAGTAAACCAAAAGACTGGATTAAAGTAAGTCTATTTTATCACAAAATGAAAGAGATTTCAGAATTGAAACAACGAAAAAAAGTTGGTCTCCCAACTTATTTCTATTTTTTCCAAGCAGAGCGTTCTGCTACAACTGTGAACAAAACATCGGTTGATGAGTTGAGGGCTGTTTCACAAGAGTCCTGAATCACTCCGACCACAAATCCGACTCCAACTACTTGCATGGCTAACTCATTTGGAATGCCAAAAAGACTACATGCAACTGGAATGAGGAGAAGCGAACCTCCTGCTACCCCAGATGCTCCTGCAGCTGATAGAGATGCGACAACAGATAAAAGAAGAGCTGAACTGAAATCAACTGTGATTCCGAGTGTATTTACCGCAGCCATTGTCAAAATATTGATTGTAATGGCAGCTCCAGCCATATTGACAGTCGCACCCAAGGGAATAGAAACGGAATAGGTATCTGGATCAACTCCCAACCGTTTTGCCAACTGCATATTAACGGGAATATTGGCTGCTGAACTTCTTGTGAAAAAAGCAGTTACACCGCTAACACGGAGACATTCCAATACCAAAGGGTAAGGATTTTTTCTCATGACCATAAATGCAATCAAGGGATTGACCACCAGAGCGACAAAAGCCATGCTGCCAACTAATACTAGTAATAGAACTCCGTAATTCTTAAGAGCTGCCAATCCATTATTTGCGACTGTGTCAAAAACCAAGCCTAAAATTCCGAATGGTGCAAGACCAATAATCCAACCGACTACTTTTGAGGTTACTTCCGCTGTTGATTGCAATAAATCCTTGGTGTGTTGACTCGCATTCCGAAAGGCAAGTCCGAATATCGCTGCCCAAGTCAAAACACCAATATAGTTGGCATTCACAAGCGCATTGATTGGATTGTCAACAATGTTCAATAGTAAGTCTTGAAATACTTCTGAAATCCCCTGAGGTGGTGAAATTTCTGTCGCAGTTGCCTCGGTAAGAACCAATTTTAATGGAAATAGGTAGCTGACGATAACAGCAACACTCGCAGCTGCAAACGTGCCAATCAGATACAGGAAAAGGATAGTTCGAATGTTGCTTTTTTGACCATTAGGTGCCTGAGACAGGGCGTGGGCAACCAGTGTCAAAACCAATAGTGGTGCAATGGCTTTTAAAGCTCCAACAAAGAGACTTCCTAAGAGAGAAATCATCGTAAACTGAGGCACACTCAATCCCAAGACTAATCCTAAAAAGACCCCAATACTGATTTTCCGAATTAAACTCATCTTTTTCCAAATAGAAATTATATTTTTCAAACAATTACCTCCAAACAAACATTTTTCCATATTAGCAGAAAAACGAACGTTGGTCAATAGAATAAAAAACGAGTATGGACTAAGAGTTTTTTCAGCATACAGTCATTATTCCCTCAAAAAACTATTTCATATATTAAAGCACTTCACTTGTGAATACCGTTCTAAGATATAAAAACTACATGAGGTCACTCCACATGCAGTTTACAAGGTATTCTTATTCAAACTCCAACTGGGCCTTGTTGGTGAAATAGGTCTGGTAGGCTGCGTAGGAGGCGATTACTGAAGCCAGACTGGTCGCAGACAGCAACATGAACATGACCATAATCTGATAACGAATGGCATGGACTGGATCAACGCCTGCAAAAATCAAACCGGACATCATACCTGGCAGGCTGACCAGACCGACTGTCTTAGCTGAGTCAATGGTGGGCTGCATACCTGTTTTGATAGCCTCTCGCAAAATATCCTGTGAAGCCAATTTGACAGTTGCACCCAGACTTAATTTTTCTAAAACTTGCTGGCGGTTGTCTGTGAAGGACTTGTACATAGCCCGATAGGACAGACCGATGGCCGTCATGGCATTACTAGCCAACATCCCTGAAATGGGAATGACCTGTGAAGGAATAAATTGAATAGCACCCGATAGTACCAAAATTGTCAAGGTCAATCCAGTCGAAGCCAAAAGTGCAAGAAAAGGATGAATCAAGGATTTCTTGCCATTGGGATTGCGTTTGTTGGCTTGGACACTGGCATTGTAAAGAATGATCAAAACCATTGCCAAGCTAAGAAAGACATTAGAGGCTTGGAAGATAAATTTGAGAATGTAGCCGACAAAAATTAGCTGGAAGACAGTTCTGACAACTGCCATGAAAATATCCTTGGTCAAGCCCAGTTTTTCCTTTTGGCTAATGCCCATGGCCACCAAGACCAGCCCGAAAACAAGGGCTAGGGATAGGTTATCTACTGAAACATTCATACTTGGACCCGACCTCCTTCTATTCTCAGAATCTTTTGGGCTGCATCAATCTCTGACTGGTCATGAGTGACTTCAATCAGGGTATTTCCAGCAGCTTGGTAGTCTGCCAAGAGCTTGTTGACAATGGCCTTGGTTTCGGCATCCAATCCTGCAGAGATTTCGTCTAAGAGTAAGACTTTGGGCTCGAAGAGTAGATTGCGGATGAGGGCAACTCGCTGCTTTTCTCCTCCAGATAGTTCTGTGATTTTCTTGCTTAAAAATGTTGGTGCTAGATGAACAGATTCTAGGGCCTTTAGGGCTTTGGCTGGGTCAAATGCTAGCTGACGAATGGTAAATGGAAACTGGAGATTGTCTTGGACAGTCTGTCCAAAGAGGACTGGCTGTTGAAAACAATAGGAAACTTCTCTCCTGTAAGTCGGCATATCCAGCTCTGCTATGTCCCTCCCCTGAAAGAAAATAGTCCCACTGGTCGCGGATGTCAAGCCTGCCAAGAGTTTTAAGATAGAACTTTTGCCGCTGCCTGAAGGCCCAACCAAGGTTAGTCGCTCGCCTGCTGCAACGGTGAAGCTAATGTCCGTTAAAATCGACTTATCTTTGTCCGATAAGCTGACCGATTGAAGTTGGAAAATGTTCATCTTAATGACCGTGCTCTTCTGCTTCTTCAGCAGCGATAGCGATGGCTTGCGTTTCGTGAACTGTCCCGTGAGCGTGGTGGGCTGGTCCATAGATAGAGTAGATTTTTAGGTCTTCTTGACCGATGTTGATGACATTATGGTAGGTACCGTTTGGAATCAAAATGGCATCTTCTGGTCCAACTTCCATATCAAGCGTAATCTTATCAGCTGATTCACCCATGATAACACGGCCGTGACCTTGCTCAATGCGGAGGAATTGATCGTTTTCATTATGGACTTCTGCACCGATATCACCACCGACCGGGATAGACATGAGGGTAACTTGCAAGAGTTCCCCAGTCCAGAGGGCTGTACGGTAGTTGGTATTTTCAAGCGTTGCTGTTTCGATATTGGTTACAAATGGAGCTTTTCCATAATCTTTTGTTGTCATAATTGTTTACCTCTAAATTATAATCATTCTAAACTTTCTTTAGAACAATTCTAATTATACTCCTTTTGAAATACTTGTCAAGCTTTTTTAGAAACATTATAATTTTCAGACTATATTTAAGGAACAAGCACAGAAAAAGCTACCTTTCGATAGCTTGTTTCTATAACTTTACAGACAAGTTGGCCAAATAGTCTGAGCCAAATTGGGACAGGCGATTGCGACTGTCTTTAGATTCATAAAAATCAATCATGGCAAAACCAGCTCGTAATTGCCCAGCAATCTGTTCTTCTAAGGTATGGCTAAATTCATAGCCATATTCTGGATTGATCGTGATTTGTCCTGCTTCTTCTAATTGTCGTGCGTTGAAAGGTAGGCTATACTTGAGCACCAAGGTCTTGTCTGGACGGTCCCAAACATCGTCCCCGTCAAAGATATAAATCCAAGGGTTCATGTAGCCAACCATGAGCAGTCCGCCTTTTTTCAAAACCCGATAGGATTCCTGCCACATATTTTCCAGGTCTTCGATATAGACATTTGAAACAGGGCAAAAAATGATATCAAAACTCTCGTCTTCAAAGGGAAAGGCTTGTGTCATATCTGCCTGTACCGTCTGTAAGTCCAGATTTTCCCGCTCCGCAACCAAGCGATCCTTGTCCAACTGTTCCTTGGAAAAATCCATAATAGTCGTTTGGTAACCGTGAGCCGCAAACATCGGTCCCTGCTGACCACCACCGCAAGCCAGACCCAGTAATTTCTTGCCTTGGGCTTTTTCAAACCAGTCAAGCGGCACCGTCTTTCCAACTGTCAGGGAAACGGATAAGGGCTTGTCCTTGGCAAGAAGAAATTCCTCATGACTGAGCGGAACCGTATAGGCATTTCCCTGCCCAGCTGAAACACGATTCCAACGTTCTTGATTGTAGTGTACATAATCTGTCATTCTTATTTCCTCTGGAGAGGCCTAGCCAATATGACCTCGTTCTTTTCTTTTCATATTTTTAACTCCTTTACTATGCTCATTCTATTATAGTATAAGCACAAAGAAAAAGCTACCTTTCGATAGCTTCTTTCCTTATGTCAAGTCGTTAAAGTCCCAGACATCATCCACCCAGCCTTCATAAAAATCAGGCTCGTGGCAGACCATGAGGATAGAGCCCTTGTAGGCCTGAAGGGCACGTTTGAGTTCGTCCTTGGCATCCACATCCAAGTGGTTGGTCGGCTCGTCAAGGACCAGCACATTGTTTTCACGGTTCATGAGTAGGCAGAAGCGAACTTTAGCCTGTTCACCACCGGAAAGGACTTGAATCTGGCTTTCGATATGCTTGGAAGTCAGACCGCAACGAGCCAAGGCTGCCCGTACTTCCGCTTGGTTCAGTGCAGGAAAGGCATCCCAAACGGCTTCCAGTGGCGTCTGACGATTGCCTCCGGCAACTTCTTGCTCGAAATAGCCTAGTTCCAGATACTCCCCACGCTCCACAGAACCACCGAGCGGTGGAATAATCCCTAGCAAACTTTTAAGAAGAGTGGATTTACCGATACCGTTGGCACCGACAATGGCAATCTTCTGGTTGCGTTCAAAGGTAAGATTGAGCGGTTTACGGGTCAATACACGGTCATAACCAATTTCCAAATCAGTCGTTTGAAAGATAAAGCGACTTGGTGTCCGAGCCATTTTGAAATCAAAGGATGGCTTTGGTTTTTCCGCTTGGAGTTCAATAATCTCCATCTTATCCAACTTCTTCTGGCGGGACATGGCCATGTTTCGTGTCGCAACGCGGGCCTTGTTACGGTTAACAAAGTCCTGCAGATCTGCGATTTCCTTCTGCTGACGTTCATAGGCAGCCTCTAACTGAGCTCGCTTCATAGCGTGAACTTCTTGGAACTGGTAATAATCCCCTGTGTAACGGGTCAAGAGTTGATTTTCCACATGGTAGACAATGTTAATCACGTCATTCAAGAAAGGAATATCATGCGAAATCAAGACAAAGGCATTTTCGTAGTTCTGCAAGTAGCGTTTGAGCCAGTCAATGTGTTCGGCATCCAGGTAGTTGGTCGGCTCATCCAGAAGCAAGATGTCAGGCTTTTCCAAGAGCAATTTTGCCAAAAGAACCTTAGTACGTTGGCCACCTGATAACTCCGTCACGTCCTTGTCCATACCATAATCCATAACGCCCAGAGCCCGTGCCACTTCGTCAATCTTGGCATCCAGCGTATAGAAATCACGGCTTTCCAGACGGTCTTGCAGTTCACCAACCTCTTCCATGAGGGCATCCATATCCGCTCCCTCTTCTGCCATGGACATGTAAATGTCATTGATACGAGCCTCGGTTTTTAACAGTTCATCAAAGGCTGTTCGCAAGACATCACGGACAGACTGGCCTTTTTCTAGTTTAGCATGCTGATCTAAATAACCTGCCGTTACATAGCGGGACCATTCTACCTTGCCTTCATCTGGCTTCAATTGACCTGTCACGATGGACATGAAGGTTGATTTTCCCTCACCATTGGCACCAACAAGACCAATGTGCTCCCCCTTCAACAAACGGAAGGAAACATTCTCAAAAATGGCGCGGTCACCAAATCCATGACTTAAATTCTTTACTTCTAAAATACTCATAATTTCCTCATAACATCAAAGAACTGGAGCAAGCAACTCCAGTTTTTTATTTTTATTTTCACTGTCTTGAGAGTAACTACTAGCCACCTACTCAATCTTGTGATCCAGACAATGAAATCAGCTAAACGAATGATTGATTTCTACTTAAATTCCGATTTCTGCACGGACCACATCGGCAATGGTGTCCACATAGTAATCGACTTCAGCATCCGTTGGTGCTTCTGCCATAACACGCAAGAGTGGCTCGGTACCACTTGGACGGACCAAGATACGACCATTGCCAGCCATTTCTGATTCCATTTTTTCAATGATAGCTGCAATAGCAGGCACTTCCATCGCCTTGTCTTTCATGCTGTTTTCCACACGGATATTGACCAATTTTTGTGGGTAAATAGATACTTCTGCTGCCAATTCTGACAATTTCTTACCAGTTTCTTTCATGATTTTGGTCAATTGCACAGCGGTCAACTGACCATCTCCTGTGGTGTTATAATCCATGAGAATGACGTGTCCAGACTGCTCACCGCCGACATTATAGCCACCTTTGCGCATTTCTTCGACAACATAACGGTCGCCGACTGCGGTCACAGCTTTTTCAATCCCCTCACGGTCCAAAGCCTTATGGAAACCAAGGTTAGACATAACCGTTGTTACAATGGTATTTTTAGCAAGCAAGCCCTTGTCTGCCAAGTACTTACCAACGATGTACATGATACGGTCGCCATCAACCAAGTCACCATTTTCATCGACAGCAATCAAGCGGTCACTGTCACCATCAAAGGCAAGTCCGATTTGACTGCCAGTTTCTTTCACCAATTCCTGCAGTTTTTCTGGGTGGGTTGACCCAACTCCTTCGTTGATGTTCAAACCATCTGGGTTCTCAGCCATAACTGTCAAATCAGCTCCCAAATCTGCAAAGATTTGACGGGCAGAAGTTGAGGCTGCACCGTTGGCAGTGTCCAAGGCCACTTTCATGCCTTCCAACTGGATACCAGTCGATACAAGGAAGGATTCGTATTTACGCAAACCTTCTGGATAATCGACTACATCGCCCAAGCCTTGTGCAGAGGGACGAGGAAGGGTATCTTCTTCGGCATCCAAGAGGGCTTCAATTTCTGCTTCTAAGGCATCATCCAACTTGAAACCATCGCCTGCAAAGAATTTGATACCATTGTCTTGGGCAGGGTTGTGGCTGGCAGAAATCATAACACCAGCACTCGCTTTTTCTGTTTTGACCAAGTGAGCTACACCTGGGGTCGCAAGCACACCAAGCTTATAGACATGAATTCCAGCTGACAAAAGCCCCGCTACCAAGGCAGCTTCCAACATCTGACCTGAGATACGAGTATCACGCGCCACAAAGACACGGGGAACATCTGTTTCATGCTGACTGAGGACATAGCCACCAAAACGACCAAGTTTAAAAGCCAATTCCGGCGTCAATTCTACGTTTGCTTCTCCACGGACACCATCCGTACCAAAATATTTACCCATTTTAAAATTTACCTCTTATTTCGTTTTTGTTAATGTAATTTGCATGTTTGCCTCTGTCTGTGACAAGACAACTGGCAAGACATTGCCGTCGCTATCAACAGCCTGTAACTTAGCTGTTCCACTATAATTTGTTGACAGATTGCTCACATCTACAGCAATGGCTTCAATTCGATCAATCTTAGCCATGGTTTCTTCATCTGTCGTTACTTTTACAGTATCTACATTGACCGAAACCTTAGAAAGGCTGTAACCTTCTGCCAACTGATTGCTATAAACTTTAGCTTCTACAGGCAGGGCCTTACTAACTCTTTTACCAATATTAACCGTAATGGCATCTGGTGCTAGGGTCGCGGTCACTCCTGCTGGCAGATTGGCTAATTGGAGTTTTACAATATTGGTGCCTGCCTTCATCTCTTTCAAATCTGCGACAACTTGAAAAGTTCGTGTAGATTCATCGGATTCCCGTTGCAAAAGCACTCGATTGGATCCTCTCAACTCAACAGTCACTGTTGATGAGAAACCTGAAATAAAGTACTCACTGGTATTGTATTCAATATCTATCGGTACATTATTTAAGGTATGAACATAGGTTTCTGACTCCGTATTCTGAGCGGCTGTTTCCGAATTTTTATAGTTGGTAGTAGTCGCATAGAAAAAAAGCAAAAGCGCTAAGAATAATGAGAGAAGTAAGTGACCTACAGCTTTAAATTTTTCTTGCATGTTTGCCACCTCTCAATCGCTTCAAAAATGTGTTTTTCTCCTGATTGTCAGAACCGAAAATAGTCCATAGTTCAGCCTCAAATTCCTCCAAGCTCAAATCATGCTTGAAATTACCATTATGAGCAATGGAAATACTACCCGTTTCCTCTGAAACTATGAAAACAAAGGCATCTGAAACCTCTGACAAACCGATCGCAGCCCGGTGCCTAGTGCCAAATTCTTTTGAAATACCTGCACTTTCAGACAGGGGAAGGTAGGCACAGGAAACCGCCACCTTATCATCCTTGATAATAACTGCTCCATCATGCAAGGGGGTATTAGGAATGAATATATTTATCAATAATTCACGCGAAATATCTGCGTTCAACGAAATACCCGTTGCCCTATATTCTTGCAAGGTTTGAGCCTGCTCCACTGCCACAAGTGCTCCAATTTTACGCGGTGACATATAGGCTGCAGATTTTACAAGAGCATCAATGAGCTTTTCTTCCTTACTGAGCGTATTAGCTGAAAAAATATGGGTCGTCCGCCCTAACTTTTCAAGCATGGCTCGCAGTTCTGGAGCAAAAATAACAACTGCTGCGATAACTCCATAGGTAATGACCTGATTGATCAACCAGGCAATGGTCTGCAAACCAAATAAACTAGCAAGAAGTTGTGCAATGATAAAGAGAAATACCCCACGGATGAGGGTCATAATCTTCGTACCAGCAATAGCCTTACTAAAATTATAAATCAAATAAACAACGATGCTGATGTCAATCAAGTGTAGGATAGCTACCCAAGGACTAGCAATCAGACTTGACCAATACCCAGCATCCAGTAACTGGCTTAAGTTTAACATAGGTTTCTCATACTTCCTAACTCGTACATGGTAACGTTTCTATTATATCACATTTTTTCTTTCTTTTTTTAGAAAAGGATGAAGATAGGATTAAATTTATTACAAATAGTCATCAGAAATGTATCAGTATTTCTACATACTCCGTTCTAGAAAATCCCTGACCTTTATGATAAAATAGTCCCATGAAAATAAATACTTTATTAGGGATTGCCGCAGGGAAGACCAGCCAGTTTGTCCTCAACAAACTGGGCCGAGGAACTACCTTGCCTGGTAAAATTGCCCTCACATTCGATAAACATATTTTAGATAGTTTGGCTAAGGATTATGAAGTCGTTGTTGTGACAGGTACCAACGGTAAGACTTTAACAACTGCCTTGACCGTTGGAATTCTTCAAGAAGCCTTTGGCGAAATCACGACCAATACCAGCGGTGCCAATATGATTACAGGGATTACGGCAACCTTTTTATCTGCCAAGAAAAACAAAAACGGCAAGAAGATTGCCGTCTTGGAAATCGACGAAGCCAGCCTAGCCCGTGTAACCGACTTTATCAAGCCTAGCCTGATTGTCTTTACCAATATCTTCCGCGACCAAATGGACCGTTATGGTGAGATTTATACCACCTACCAGATGATTTTGGACGGGGCTGCAAAAGCTCCGCAGGCAACCATTTTAGCCAACGGTGACAGCCCGCTTTTCAACTCGACGAACGTTATCAATCCAGTAAAATACTACGGTTTTGCGACGGAAGAGCATGAGCCACGTCTGGCCCATTACAATACCGAGGGTGTTCTCTGCCCGCATTGCCACCAGATTATCCAGTACAAGCTCAATACCTACGCCAACTTGGGCAGCTACATCTGTAGCAACTGCGGCTTTAGCCGACCTGAACTGGACTACAAGTTGACAGAACTAAAAGAAATCACCAATACTTCTTCTACCTTTGCCATTGACGGTCAGGATTACAAAATCAACATCGGCGGGCTTTATAATATCTACAATGCCCTAGCAGCTGTCAGCGTAGCAGAATTTTTCGGAGTAGCACCTGAGAAAATTAAGGCAGGATTTGACAAGTCCAAGGCAGTCTTCGGTCGCCAAGAAACCTTTAAACTCGGTGATAAGGATTGTACCTTGGTCCTCATTAAAAACCCTGTCGGTGCAACCCAGGCCATTGAAATGATGAAACTGGCTCCTTACGATTTTAGCCTATCTGTTCTTCTCAATGCTAACTACGCTGACGGAATTGATACCAGCTGGATTTGGGATGCTGACTTTGAACAAATCACTCAAATGGACATTCCACAAGTCTTTGCAGGCGGTGTTCGTTCGTCTGAAATTGCCCGTCGCCTCCGTGTGACTGGCTATCCAGAGGACCAGATTACTGAAACACCAAAACTGGAAGACATCATGACCTTGATTGAGCAGTCCAGCAGTCAGCATGCCTATATCCTCGCAACCTATACGGCTATGCTGGAATTCCGTGACTTGCTGGCTCAACGCCAAGCCGTTGGAAAGGAGATGAAATAATGGTCTATACTTCATTAAAAAGTCCTGAAAAAGACTACACTTATGATCTCCACATCGCCCATCTCTACGGTGATTTGATGAACACCTACGGTGACAATGGCAATATCCTCATGCTCAAGTATGTAGCTGAAAAGCTAGGGGCTCGTGTACAGGTGGACATCGTTTCACTGACAGATGAATTTGACAAGGATTTCTACGACATCGCCTTTTTCGGTGGTGGTCAAGACTATGAGCAGTCTATTTTAGCCAAGGATTTACCGACTAAAAAAGACAGCCTAGCAAACTTTATCGAAAACGATGGCGTCATGCTGGCTATCTGCGGTGGCTTCCAGTTGCTCGGTCAATATTATATTGAAGCAGGCGGTAGAAAGATTGACGGTCTAGGTATCATGGGCCACTACACCCTCAACCAAACCAATAACCGTTTCATCGGTGACATCAAAATTCACAATGATGAATTCAACGAAACCTACTATGGTTTTGAAAACCACCAAGGCCGTACCTTCCTAGCTGACAACCAAAAACCTCTGGGCAAGGTTGTCTATGGCAATGGCAACAATAAGGAAGACGGTGGCGAAGGCCTGCATTACAAAAACACCTTCGGCAGCTACTTCCACGGGCCCATCCTGTCCCGAAATGCCAACCTAGCCTACCGCTTGGTCACAACTGCCCTCCGTAAAAAATACGGACAAGACATCCAACTTGCCAGCTATACTGACATCCTCAGCAAAGAAGTCGCTGAAGAATACGGCGATGTGAAAAGCAAGGCAGAATTTGAGAAATAAAGCAAAACCGCTTCTGAAATCAGAGGCGGTTTCATTCTTTATTCAGTTCCTACCAAGAGCACTCCCTCCACCGTAATCTCGGTCAACTGGCTCAGGTCCAGCTTGGACTGGTCCACTTGGAAAAAGAGAGGGGTCATATCTGCCAATACTTGAGCATGATCGGCAGAAATCGGCAGGGTACGACTGACAAAGACCTCCTCAACCTGTCCCACATAAGCCTTAAAATGCTCCACTATATCACGATTATCATAAGACTCCTTTCGGAGTTGGTCTTTGGCTAAATGGCGGAGCTCCTTGAGGTGATTGGGTCCTGGGACCAGTTTGAGAATAGCCCCACCAACTTTCAATACTCTGGCAAACTCCTGATAATTGGCTGGGGAAAAGATGTCCAAGATGCCGTCAATGGTCTTGTCTTGAATCGGTAACTTGGTCAAGTCTCCGACAAACCATTTGACTGACTTGGTACTGTCAGATCTGGCTGCTAGGAGTATGGAATCCTTAGAAATATCAAAAGCAAGAATGTCCAAGTCCATTTTCTCGGCTAATTTGCGGGAATAAAAGCCCTCTCCACAGCCGATGTCCAAGACTGACTGCAAACCCAGCTCTGCTATTTTCCCCTCCAAAGCCTCGTAGAGATGATCGTAATAGCCTGCCTCTAAAAAGGCCTGGCGATTTTCAAAGCTAGACTTGTGGTAGTTGGCAGACTGCTTGACCTGGGGTGCCAGATTGACGTAGCCCTGCTTGGCGATGTCGAAGGTATGGCGGTTGGGGCAGCGGAGGCTGTTGAGGTCAAGACCAAGAGCCTGCCCACAATGTGGACAGGCGAAAAATTGGTCGCTATTGCTAAAACGTGGATGTTTGGTCATGTTAGGTATTTTCTTTTCTAAAGCGGTGCAGGGCTAGTCCTGATAGGAGCGAGGCAAGGGCTCCTGTAAAAACTAGCAAGTAGCCGACTGGGAGCAGGTAGAAGTTTTCATGCAGGATGCCGTTGGCATCGACATATTCGACGGAATTGGCCTTGATGAGAAAGCTTCCGATAATGGTAATGGTCAGGTGCATCTGGGTACGGCGGCCTTCACGACCGTCCTTGACTAGTTTTTCTGTCATGTTGTTCATGTCAGTTCCTCCTAAGATAAGTTGATCTAGGGAGATTGAAAAGACAGAGGACATGAGAATCAAGAGTTCCAAGTCGGGTAGGTTTTTGTCATTTTCCCAGTTGGAAACAGCCTGCCGTGTCACATTGAGCTTGAGGGCAAACTGTTCCTGGGGCAAGTCTTCCTTCTTCCGTAAGTCTTTAATTTGTTATCCAAAGTTCATTTCGTTCTCCTTTTCGGGAGCGGGACAGAACTCGAAAAATGAAAAAGAGTTCGTCGTCCCGCCCCCGCACAGTTGATTAGGTCAGATTTGAAGTGTGCAACACGAACAAATCTGCCAATCAACCACTGCGCTGAGATGTTGACACCACCTTCGAGAAGTGATGCTAATCTCTATACTTATCTTAGCTTGTCGGTCGATGTTTGCAAAGAAAGGCTGGCTTGCAAATGTTATTTTTGACCGCAAGAGAATTTTGCGGCAGATTTTTTCTATCGCAAGACCTGCTTGCAGGCTTGATTTATCAAGGTTTTTTGGCTAGTGTCAACTTCTTGTCAACCTATCCCATCTGCTCGGATAATGCTTCCCATTCTTCCATGAGGCTTTCTTGTTTGGCTGTCAGTTGGTCGATTTCTTTCTGGTAATCGGTCAGCTGGGCGATATCGTTTGTTTCTAGCATGGCTTGGTTGAGCTCGCTTAGGCGGTTTTCGATGTTCTCAATTTCTGCCTCGATTTGCTCGATGCGGCGGGCCAATTTGCGTTGCTCTTTTTGGTTTTCCTTTTGGGCTTGGTAGTCCATGGCTCCGGCTGATTGGCTGGGGCTTTCTAGCTGGTCAGGCTGGGTTTCTGCTTCCTGCTCTGCCTTTTTCTCCAAATAATAATCATAGTCGCCCAAGTAAAGCGTGGAGCCCGTTTCCGAGATTTCCAGCACCTTGGTGGCGACGCGGTTGATGAAATAGCGGTCGTGGCTGACAAAGAGCAGGGTTCCGTCAAAGTCGATGAGGGCATTTTCCAGGACCTCCTTGCTATCGATGTCCAGGTGGTTGGTCGGCTCGTCGAGGATGAGGAAGTTGTTGTTCTCCATGGACAGCTTAGCGAGTAGCAGGCGGGCTTTTTCCCCACCAGACAGCATAGATACGGACTTTTTGACGTCATCGCCTGAGAAGAGGAAGGCTCCAAGGCGGTTGCGGATCTCCACTTCAGGCGTGGTCGGAAAGGCTGACCAGAGCTCCTCCAAAACGGTGTTGGAAGGCGTCAGGGCCGACTGGGTCTGGTCATAGTAGCCCACTTCCACATTGGCACCGAGCTTAGCTTCCCCTTTGATAAATGGCAGAGCTCCGATGATAGATTTGAGCAGGGTTGTTTTTCCGATTCCATTGGAACCGACTATGGCAATGGCATCCAGCTTTCGTTGGTCAATGGAAATAGGCTGAGAGAGAATGTCTCCATCGTAACCCACCGCAGCATTTTCCACCGTCAAGACGATATTGCCAGAAGTCTTGTCCGACTGGAAGGTCATGTTGGCAGACTTCTGCCCAGTTGTTGGCTTGTCCAGTCGCTCCATCTTTTCCAATTGCTTGCGTCTAGCCTGAGCACGCTTAGTGGTCGAGGCACGGACAATATTTTTCTGGACAAAGTCTTCTAGTTTGGCAATTTCCTTCTGCTGCTTTTCATAGTTTTGCAATTCCGTTTGCAACTTCTGCTCTTTGAGCTCAACAAACTGAGAATAATTACCCACATAGCGATCCAAGGAATGCTTGGTCAAATCCAGTGTCAGTGTCGCTACCTTGTCCAAGAAATACCGGTCGTGACTGACGATAATCAAGGCTCCCTTGTAGTGAACCAGATAATTTTCCAACCAAGCAATCGTGTCAATGTCCAGGTGGTTGGTTGGCTCATCCAGCACCAATAATTCTGGGCTTTCAAGCAACATTTTTGCCAGAGCAAGTCGAGTATTTTGACCGCCAGAGAGTTCGGAGATTTTCATGTCCCACATGGTCTGGTCAAACTTAAAACCATTCAAAATAGCACGGATATCCGCCTCATAGTTAAAGCCACCTGCTAGACGAAATTCCTCTGACAAACTATCGTAGGTCTTCATGAGCTGGTCGAGTTCATTACCAGAAAGACTGCCCATTTGCTCTTCCATAGACCGCAGGCGTTTCTCCGTCATCCGCAGATCATCAAATACATGGAGCATTTCATCGTAAATGGTATTTTCCGACTCAAAACGGCTGTCCTGTGCCAAATAGGAAAGAGACAAATCACGCTTGGTTGAAATCTCTCCGCTGGTCGCTGCTTCTTCTCCGACAAGGATTTTGAGCAGAGTTGACTTGCCAGCCCCATTTTTTCCGACAAGGGCAATCCGATCCCGCTCATCGACTTGAATGTTGATATTGTTAAATAAAACTTCGCCCGCAAATGAGCGTTCAATCTTGTTTCCACTTAGAATAATCATAGCAATATTGTACCATAATTTAGGGTAACAGTGCGGAATCCTTTTTCTGATTTCAGCAAAAAACAGCAACTTTTCAGCCACTGTCCTTCTCAAAAAATATTTAGACCAAACCGCTAAGTAATTCCCTATTCTGCCAGAGCAGATAAAGACCGCCACCAATAATGATGAGCATGATGACAAACTTAATCACACCTTTAACAAATCGGATAACCATCATCAAAAGCATGGACACAATCAGCCAGCCCCAAGCGGAAGAATTGAGCAAGGTCTGCATACTCTCTAGACTGGCACCTGTCCAAGCCTTGATAGGTTCTGGAATTTTATCAAACCAGCTGCTATCAATACCGATTTGTTCCATAATGGAATGACTGGTCGATTGTAACCATGCAAAAATCCCAGCATTATAGAGAAAGAGCAAGGCTTGCTCTGGGTAACGTTTTATTGTATTCGTAATTGTTCGTAACATATTTTCCCTTCTATTCTGAATACAAGGCCACTACGGCATCAATGTCTGCCTGCTGGATACCATGATTAGAGCCAGCTGATTCCATAACAGAAGCCTGACTATCATCATGATCCAAACCAATGGCATGACCCAATTCATGTTCAGCTGTATGGATAATTCTGTCCATATCATAGCCATACTCCTCATTCAAGAGATAATAACTATTCAAGCGAACTGTCACCGAACTATAATAATTTGTCAATAAATTGGTCGTTGAATTGGCCTCACCTGCCGCCTGGGTATTGCTATCATTCATCTCAGTAGCAATGATATCTGCCTGATTTGGATCTGTGGTAAGGACTAGGGTAAAGGCACCGGTCGCATTCCAATTGGCAATAGCCGTTTCATAGGCAGCTACGAATATTGGATTTTGGGTTTCAATATAGACAGTCGCAGTATTGGTTTCCCAACGTCCATGGTCAGCTGTATTAACCGTATCAGTAGTCAGATGTTTGATGGTATCAACACCCTCTTCAATACTGACCTCAGATTGACCTTTAACCATCAATTGTACTTCCTGAGCCAAAGTTTGTAGCATCTGAGGCGCAGCTTCCTGTTGAAAATAGAACAACATCCCCAAACCACATGCGATTAAAACCATGGAGAGCCAAACCAAGCTCCAAACTGTTCGCCAGATCCATTTAAAAATTGAAGCAAAAAATTTCATACACTATACCTCTCTCTAGAAATAGATTTCAGTATAGTCTTATTTTCTGAAATTTTTCTTAAATTCTAGGACAATCTTTCTTCCAATTTGAAATCAATGGGCAGCCAAGCCAAGACCTTTTCAATCTGTTGGTTCCAATAATACCACTCATGTTTACCTGGTCCATAACTAGCCTCTATATCAAACCCCAGTTCCTTTAACTCCCCGACTGCCTTCTGATGCCCCTCAAAGAGAAAATCCTCCTCACCACACCAGGCGTAGAACTTGGTTTTCTTGTCCGAAAATCTAGAAATATTAGTCAGTAGATTTGGATTTTCTGGATTATCTAAATCTCCAAAAACACCCTTCCAATAGTCAGGACTACCTAATTCCAAGGCAGATGGACTGGTAAAATCAACCTGCAAGGCTCCTGAAAGTGAGGCTGCGTAAGAAAAGTGATTGGTCATCATGGCAATCTTGAAAGTCCCATATCCCCCCATAGACAAGCCAGCAATAAAATTCTTCTCCCGCTTGTCAGACATATTTGGGAAAAACCGCTTGAGGATTTGAGGCAACTCAAGCGCTATGGCATCATAATAATTCATACCATAGGTGGTATTGGTGTACCAAGCCTTGTCCGTATTGACCATAACCACAATCAGATTAGTATAACGAACCAAGCGTTCAATAGTCGACCGATTGAGCCAGGAATCCTGATTGCCTCCCATCCCGTGCAAGAGATATAGGACAGGAATGTCGTTATCATCAGGATTTTCCACACGATTTCGGTCGGGATATAAGACCGTAACCTGTCTGGACATATCCAAAACTTCAGAATGGTATTCTATTTTCATGATTGCCATATGTTTCTCCTTATTTAGAAAAAGCCTGGGTTGCCCTGGGCTCTTTGCATTTATAAAACTCTATTTCACTTCCATAATCACCGGCAAAATGGCTGGGCGACGTTTGGTTTGGTCAAAGAGGAATTTAGCTAAGTCATCGCGAACAGCACTCTTAAGTTCTGTCCAGTCAAAACTATCCTTGGTGAAGTAATTTTCCACCGTTGCATTGACCAAATCAGAAGCCTCACGCAAGATATCCTTACTTTTCTTGACATAGACAAATCCACGCGTATTGACCTTGGCCTTGGAAATGATTTTCTTCTCACGGCGGTTGACAGTGATTGCCACGATAAAGATACCATCTTCGGAGAGAATTTTACGGTCACGAAGGACAATATTTCCAACATCTCCCATGGCATTTCCGTCAATCATGACATCACCAGCAGGAACCGCTCCGCTATGGACAAAATCGCCATCTTCATAAACCATGACATCCCCACGCTTGACGATAATAATATTCTCTGGGAACATGCCGATTTCAAGGGCAGCCTTGGCATGGGCATCTAGCTGGCGGTACTCCCCTTGAACTGGGAAGAGATACTTAGGACGGAGGATATTGAGCATGAGCTGCAAATCACGGGCATTGCCGTGACCAGATACACGCAGGTTTTTTGTAATGGATTTGACCGTTCCACCAGCCTTGTAAATCAAGTTTTCAACACGGGCAACTACCGCCTCTTTGGAAACACTTGGAGTTGTGACGATATAGACTAAATCGCCTTCCTTGATTTCGACATAGCGGTGGCGACCAATGGCCATCTTACGAAGCCCGTTCAGTGGCTCACCCATCCGGCCTGTTTCCAAGATAATCAATTCATGGTCTTCGTATTTGCCCATATCCTTTGGCTTGACCAAAAGTCGCTCGCTAACCAATCGAAGTTTTTTCAATTGGATAGCCGTACGGACAATATTTTCCACATCGTGCCCCGTCAAAACAACACGACGACCTGTCGCCTCTGCCGCATCAAAAATCTGCTGGATACGAACAATATTACTTGCCACTGCAGCCACGATGACACGCCCTTCGCAGTCAGCAATGGTATTGAGAATTTCTTCACCAGCCTCATGCATACTAGCTGACTGCACATTGCTATCCGCATTAGCAGAGTCGGATAAGAGGGCCAAAACTCCTTCAGAGCCAATTTCTGCCAGACGACCAAAGTCTGTCCGATAATACTTGTCAGCCGCTTGGTCAAATTTAAAGTCACCTGTATAGACGATATTTCCTTGGTCCGTCTTGACAACAATCCCCAAACTCTCTGGAATAGAGTGAGTTGTCTTAAAGAAAGACACAACAGAATCACCAAAATCAATCTCTGTCGCTGCATTGATAACATGGAAATCCTTGAATTTCTTGGTTGCATTATTGTTCTTGACAATCAATTTCGCCAATTCAATAGTCAAATGTGAGCCAAAGACAGGTACCTTGATTTTTTCCAAGAGATAAGGCAAGGCGCCAATCGAATCCGCGTGTCCATGTGTCAAAAAGACCCCAGCCACACGGTGCTTGTTTTCTTCCAAATAATCAAAGTTTGGGACAACAACATCGACACCCAACTGTTCATTTTCTGGATACTTAGCACCAGCATCCAAGACAAAAATATGCTCATTTACTTCGGCAATATAGAGGTTTTTTCCGTTTTCACGTACCCCACCGAGAGCCATGATTTTTATGCTACTCATTTTTTCTCCTTTTTAGGACATCCCACAGGTGTCCACCTTATTTTTTCTTACCAACGGTCCTTGGGATGCCCAAGTCGAATTACAGTCTGCTATTTATCGTCATTTAGTTTTTCTTTTATTACTTCGTTAACTCGCCTTGCCTAACTCCAGTTATGCCTGCGGCTCGTTGCCTAGTACTAAAAGTAAACTAAAAGACTATATTTTAGCTATCGCTTCTATTATACATTTTTTCAGGAAAATTTACAAAAAACTCTGCTGAAATTCAACAGAGCTCACATCATATTAAATTCTAGTTACAGTTTGGTATTAAGATACCGGTTCTTCCTAAAATTTAAGATATATTAAAAGCCTGGATTGCTCCAGACTTTAGTCAAACAACTTGTAATAATCTTCCAGCTTCATCTTGGATTTTTCCTCTGCTGTTTGGTCTTGAATAATCTGACCATTTTTCATGACAATCAAGCGATTGCCGTGACGGAGAGCATCTTCCATCTGGTGAGTGACCATGAGAGCCGTCATTCCCTTGGTCGCAATCAATTCATCTGTTAACTGCATCAAGGATTGGCTAGTCTTAGGGTCGAGAGCTGCAGTATGCTCATCCAAGAGCAGGAGTTCAGGCTGTTTCAAACTCGCCATCAACAAACTCAATGCCTGGCGTTGGCCACCTGATAAGAGTCCTGCTGGCGTATCCAGATGTTTTTCCAGACCATTTCCCACTCTCGGCAGAAGCTGGGCAAATTCTTCGGTCTGTTGGGCCAATCTGCGTGGCACCAAGCCCCGTCCCTCGCCACGATACTTAGCGATAAGCAGGTTTTCTGCCACTGTCATCCGAGGAGCAGTTCCCATTTTAGGGTCTTGGAAGACACGGGCCAGATACTTGGCACGCTTTTCTGCAGGCCAATTGGTCACGTTCTCACCAAGAATATGGACCGAACCACTAGTCAAGGGCAAGGTTCCAGCAATAACATTAAAGAGGGTTGACTTCCCAGCCCCATTGCCACCCAAAATGGTAATAAAATCACCTTGGTAGATAGTCAAATTGACATTGTCCAAAATCACACGTTCTTCATCAAAACCGTTTGTCACCACCTTGGTGGCATTTTTTAATTCAACAATTGCTTTCATCGTGACAGGCTAGCTCCTTTCAAGACTTTATTTTTCAACTCAGGAACCATGAGGCAGACAGCCAAAATCATGGCTGAGAAGATACGGAGGTAGCTGGTATTGATACCGAGGGAAATAACCACCAAAATCAAGAACTGGTAGAAGATAGCTCCCACTGCAATGGCCAGGAAGCGTTCCAACATGGTCAGATTTCCATACAAGACCTCACCAATAATCAGACTAGCCATACCGACCACAATGACCCCAATACCACGCGACACATCCGCATAGCCTTCTTGTTGGGCAATCAAGGCACCAGCAAGTGCGATGATCCCATTTGAGAGGACTAAGCCTAATAATTCCATGCGACTGGTATTGATACCAAAACTGCGAGCCATATCTGGATTATCCCCCGTTGCGATAAAGGCCTGCCCAAGTCGGGTATAAAGGAAGAACATCAAACAAGCAATGACTAGAGCAATGCTGCCCAAACCAAGCAAGAGACCATTCACCTGCTCTGAAAATGGAAGCAAATCCTGCAAGCGACTAGTATTTAACAAGCCTAAATTTGCCCGTCCCATGATAAAGAGAATAATGGAGTGACAGGAAGACATGACCAAGATACCTGCCAATAGAGTAGGAATTTTTCCCTTGGTATAGAGCAAGCCTGTGACCAAACCTGCCAAGCAACCTGCCAAAACGGCTGCCAGCGTTGCCATGATAGGATGAACTCCCTGTGTCAGCAGGGTCACTGCAACTGCTCCTCCCAGTGGAAATGAGCCCTCTGTCGTCATATCTGGGAAATTCAAAATCCGAAAGGTGACAAATATTCCCATTCCTAGTACAGCCCATAAGAGAGCCTGTGAAACTGTTGATACAATCATAACTTTCCTTTGTCTTATTCAATAACCTTGCTTGCCTGATTGATTATATCATCTGACAAGGTAATTCCTAATTCTTTAGCAACTTTCTGGTTGACCACAATAGTACCTTCATTGAAGATTTGTACTGGTGTATCCCCTGGATTTGCACCGTCTAAGATTTTCGCAGCCATTTTACCAGTTGCCACACCTAAATCATATTGGCTAAGAGTTACAGATGCGATACCGCCGCCCTCTACCATGTCTTCTACACTGGTGAAAATCGGAGTTTTGGTTTTATTGGCCACAGAGACGACAGTTGAAAATGCTGAGGCAACTGTGTTGTCTACTGGTGTGAAGAGTACATCTGCCTTGCTGGTTGCTACTTCTACTGTAGAAGCCAATTCATTACTTGAAGCCACTGCATACTCCAGAACAGTATAGCCAGCCTCTTCCGCTGCAGCCTTAAATTCTGCTACTTGAATTTTTGAATTGTCTTCGTTAGAAGAATAGAGGACACCGATTGTTTTTGCATCTGGTGTGATTTCTTTGATGAGAGAAACAGCGTCTGCAACTGGTGTTTGGTCAGATACCCCTGTGATGTTGCCACCAGGATTTTTCAAGTCTGTCACCAAGTTTGCACCAACTGGGTCTGTTACAGCTCCCATGATGATTGGTAACTCTGTCGTCGCATTTGCCAAACCTTGTGCAGCAGGTGTTGCAATCCCAATCAAAAGCTCATTGCCATTGTCCACCAATTTTTTACTCATGGTCTGAACTTGAGACTGGTCAGCCTCAGCATTCATAAAATCAATCTCCAGATTGTCTGTTGTTGAATAACCACCTTCTTCTAGTCCGGCCTTGATTCCCTTGTAAATCTCATCTAGTGAATCATGGGTCACAAACTGCAGAACACCAATTTTAACTTTTTCAGAGCTAGCAGACTGACTGCTCTGCTCTTTTTGCGTCATAAACAGGGCAGCAACCACCATCACAGTAAGGGCAATAATTGTAGCAAGTAAGTTTTTATTTTTTAACATATTCATTCTCCTTTAAAATACACACTATCCAATCTCTACGTCTTCACTATTTTATTCCACCATCGCCATCGTTTCATTTTGATTACCTCGTATTATCTACCATAGTCAAAGTAGAATGTCATTATCTGTATACCGTTTTTTCAATTAAACTACAATCTACAAAGACAAGGAAAAGCCCCCGCATACTGAAAAACAGTATGCGAGGGCGTCAATGACACGGTGCCACCTCACTTATGGGAATTGTCTAGAATCCTCCCATATCTCATCTCCTCTAACAAGGAGTTGCACTGTAAGGTGTGCGGACCGAACTATCATTGTTTTAAGTTCATTTGCGTGACTGTTTGGACTAATTACTCAAAGTAAGTTACAGCAAACAATCATTGTGAATTTAGGGCATTTTAGGACTAGGCAGTCGGGTGAAGGCAGTACTGGTGGTACGGCAAGACCGACTAACGACGTCATAAAATAGACATAAATGCACATCAGCCCATTTCATAAAACTCCGCCACCTGTTCTCAGCACCACAGGCTCCCTGAAGACTTCTGCTTTACTACTTCTTCTGATTACAGACGATTATACGGCATCCCAAAGACTTTGTCAAGACTTTTGATTAAATTTTCTGAAAATTTTTCCTAACCTACTCTGTCCCCTTCATCAAAAAGTCACTGATTTATGGTATACTAGACTGAGTTAAAGCGATTAGAAAGAGGAAAACCATGTCTTTTGACGGATTTTTTTTACATCACATGACGGCTGAATTACAGGCCAATTTAGAAGGTGGGCGGATTCAGAAAATCAACCAGCCCTTTGAGCAGGAAATTGTCCTGAACATCCGCAGCAACCGTCAGAGCCATAAGTTGCTCCTGTCCGCCCATTCAGTTTTCGGGCGGGTCCAGCTGACTCAATCGGACTTTACCAATCCAAAGGTCCCCAATACCTTTACCATGATTCTGCGGAAATACTTGCAGGGTGCCATTATCGAGGACATTCGTCAGTTGGACAATGACCGCATCTTAGAATTTTCCGTGTCCAACAAGGATGAGATTGGCGACCATATCCAAGCTACCTTGATTGTGGAAATCATGGGCAAGCACAGCAATATCATCTTGGTAGATAAGTCTGAACAGAAAATTATCGAGGCTATCAAGCACGTTGGTTTCTCGCAAAATTCCTACCGAACCATTTTGCCAGGCTCCACCTACATTCGTCCACCGGAGACGCATTCTCTCAATCCTTACACGGTATCTGACGAAAAATTGTTTGAAATCTTATCGACTCAGGAACTGAGTCCAAAAAATCTCCAACAGTCCTTTCAAGGTTTGGGTCGGGATACGGCTTCTGAATTGACCAGTCATTTGCAGTCAGACCGCCTGAAGAACTTCCGTGCCTTTTTTGACCAAGCAACACAACCTAGCCTGACAGACAAGTCCTATGCTGCTCTGCCATTTGCCAATAGCCCTGAAAACCAGCCACACTTTGCGAGCCTGAGCAGTCTGCTGGACTTCTACTATCAGGACAAGGCGGAGCGGGATCGGGTGGCCCAGCAGGCCAATGAGCTGATCAAGCGGGTCGCCAGTGAGCTGGAGAAGAATCGCAAGAAGCTGGTCAAGCAGGAGCAGGAATTGGCGGATACGGAGACTGCGGAGTTGGTGCGGCAAAAGGGCGAGCTCTTGACCACCTATCTGCATCAGGTGCCCAATGACCAGCCAAGTGTGCGGTTAGACAACTACTATACGGGCCAGGAGCTGGAAATTGAGTTGGATGTGGCTTTGACGCCTAGCCAAAATGCCCAACGTTACTTCAAGAAGTACCAGAAACTCAAGGAGGCGGTCAAGCACCTGACCAACTTGATTGAGGAGACCAAGGCAACCATTGTCTATCTGGAGTCCGTTGACACCATGCTGGGACAGGCAAGTCTAGCAGAAATCAACGAAATCCGTGAGGAGTTGATTGAAACAGGCTACCTCAAGCGTCGCCACCGTGAGAAAATCCACAAGCGTCAGAAACCTGAGCGATACTTGGCGACGGACGGGAAGACCATTATTCTGGTTGGAAAAAATAACCTGCAAAATGATGAATTGACCTTCAAAATGGCTAAAAAGGGCGAACTTTGGTTCCACGCTAAAGACATTCCAGGCAGTCATGTGGTTATCACAGATAACTTGGACCCCAGCGACGAAGTCAAGACAGACGCTGCTGAACTAGCCGCCTACTTCTCCAAGGCAAGGCATTCTAACTTGGTTCAAGTCGATATGATTGAATCCAAGAAGCTCCATAAACCAACAGGTGGCAAGCCAGGTTTTGTGACCTACCGCGGTCAGAAAACCCTCCGTGTCACCCCAACTGAAGACAAAATAAAATCCATGAAAATCTAGTTCATGGATTTTTTTGCTACTTATAACTACTCCGCCTTATCAATATCTTCTCTAATTTCCTTAGCATTGAACTTAGCAAACAGATACTGGCGGTCCTGAACTGGAAAGCGTTGATCCAGCTGATCGACTGGGCCAACCTCGATATTTCCTTGTGAAATGATATAGTCCATGACATGACCCCCAAAGGTCAAATCGTCTGAGATAAAATGCAAATGATAACCTGCCACACTGACACCATGGAAAATCTCTGGTGTCCAAATACCAACAATAGTACCCGAAATGTTCTCAGCGGTATACTCAGGCTGACGACTAGCCACCTCCGCAAAGCGAACATCCGAAGCCGATTTAGGAATCATACGGACATGCATCCGTGAAAACGTCCCTTTGATTTTGATAGAACGAAAAAGATTTTCTCCATCATAATAGGATTCAATCCGCTGGTGCAATTCATCGCTAGTCATTTCAAAGCGTTGTTTAAAAATCACTTCTGCTTCATGGAAAATAACCGCCGCATAGGGAACCTTCATATCGGCAGGAACTTCAACCACTTCTGGTTTCTCCCCTGCTCCCTTGGCCTGATAGGCCTTTCCATCTAAAACAATCAGCTCACCGTCAATAGAGTCCAGGGTTCCCAAACCCAAATCACCATGTTCCAACAATTCACCAACTGTCAAAGATCCTCCGTAAAGTCCTGCCATCAAGGCACCGAGTGTATTGTATTGAAATAATCGCTTTACTTGCATAACCTACTCTTCATTTAAAAATTCTTGCATAGCCAAGTCATCTGGCACCAACTGGATATAACGATTTGCCTGCTCTCTTGCCTGATCCAAATAACCAAGCTGGCGCAAAAGGGCTACATAATCTGCCAGAAACTCTGGGTTTTCCGCTAAATCCCCAGCTAATTCCTCATAGAAAGCAAGGGCTTCTTCTTCCCTTTCCAATGCCTGATAGGCCTTTGCTACATTCCAACGCGCCAAGACATTCTCAACCTCTTCATCAATGAGGGTAAGAACTTCGTCATAGCGTTCCTGCTCAAGATATAAATTGGACAAGCGCAGAGCTAGTTCATTACTATCATCTGCCACCTCTTTTGCCTGAAGCAGATAGTCTTCAGCAGCCTCCACATCATGCAATTCATAGGCATACTGGGAAGCCTGAAGCAAGAGATTGGCATCAAAGTCATTTTTCGCCAAACCTTTTTCCGTCATGGCCAAGGCTTCTTCAATCTTATGCTCTGCATGGAGAGATTGGGCATAGGCATATTCATAGCCCTCAAAATCAGGATTGATGGTATCCAGTTGCTTGAAGTAGAGATTGGCCTTTTGGTATTCTTCTCGTTCAAATAGCAGAGCAGCCAATTCAAAAACAGTCTGATCATCGTATTCCAACTCAACAGCCTTTTCCAAAAATTCAATGGCCGCTTCAAATTTCCCCAAACTTGCATAGGCAAGCCCAATTCGCTGATAGGTCGAAACCCCTGTTAATTCGTAGATTTCACGATTATCCATCTGGGCATAGTAGGAAATAGCCTCCTTAAAATATTCCAATTCCATGTCCAATTCCGCCAAGCCAAAGAGGATAATGGGTTCATCTGATAAGTGACTGGCTTCTAGCAATTTTTCACGCGCCACATCTGACAATCCTTCCGCCTGATACAAGTCTGCCTTGACCAACAAGGCTTCCACATAGGCAGGACTGTCTTCTGAGATTTCCTCCAAATAAGCAAAGGCTTCTTCGACCAAACCATCTTCAAAAGCAATCTGAGCCAGATTGAGGACTACCTCAGGATAGGTTTCCTTGAGCTGATCATAGATTTGTGCAGCCTGGGGGAAAAAACCAATACTTTCCAGATAGGCAGCCAAGGACAAAAGTGTGTCATTGTCATCTTCTGCCAAGGCCCGCTTGAAATACTTATCTGCCTTGGCTAAATCCTGCTGGTCCAAACAAGCCAACATTTTTTCACTATTGTTCATGAACTTCTTCAGTTTCTCCTTCTTTTTCATATAGACCACTGTAGACCTTATACCATTCAAATACAGCCTTGACCAAGACCTTAATAGAAGCATAGATTGGAATACCTAGCAGAACCCCCAGTACCCCATACATCTGACCTGCCGTCAACAAGACAAACAAAATGGTAATGGGGTGGATACTCAAAGAGCTACCTATAATGAGCGGGGTCACGAAACGACCTTCTATGGTTTGCTCTACCATAAAGACAATCAAGACCTTGACCAACATCACAGGTCCAGCAATCAAACCGAGTACAACGGCTGGAATCATGGCTAAGAACGAGCCCAGGTAAGGTATCAGATTGAGGAAACCGGCCATAACACCCAAGGTGATAGGATAGCTTAAACCAATTACCGAGAACATAAAGGAGAACATAAGGGCAACAATGATGGCCACCGTTACTTGCCCTCGCACATAGTTTGCCAATTGACTATTGACATCTGTCAAAACCTTGCTGACGGATGAACGCCATTTAGTTGGCAAATACTGGGTGACATGACCATTCAAATGCTGACCATCTCGTAAGAGGTAGAAGAGAATGAAAGGCATAATCAAGATGGCCACGATAATCTGTGAGGCCGTTGAAATCAAGCTACTAGCCCAGTTAACCGCACTGGAAGAAAATTTCTGTGCATAGGAAACAATTTGGTCATTGACCTTATTCAATATTTCCAAAGCCGTTGGGCGAAACTGTTCAAATTGCTCATTTTCCAACAAGGTTGTCACTTGACCTTCAAGCTTCTGAATATTAGATGGAAGATTCTGGGCGAAAGAAACCACCTGCCCTTGAATACTTGGAATGGCCACCGCCAAGCCCCAAACCAAAAGCATACCAATCAATACAAATAATACCGAAATGGCAGCTGTCCGTGAAATTTTATATTTCTCCAACCAATCTACAATCGGATTTAAGAGGTAGTATAACAGGCCCGTCAACAACATAGGCAAGAGAATAATTTCAATAAAACTCCCAATGGGCTTCAGTAAAAAGCTGACCTTGGTAAATACAAAAACGGTCAATAAGACCAACAAGGTCACTAGGAAAAATGTAACAGCCTGGTTGTTCACAAACCACTTAAAAAACCAGGACATTCTAAATCGTTGATTCTGCTCATCCATATCAATCGCTCCTCATTCTTTTTCTCTATTGTATCATTTAATAGGCTATTTTAGATAAATGAACTATAGGATTTCTCAGCCTTTGCAGGAAAAATATGGTATAATTTTAGCAATCATGTTCAAAGGAGATAGCCATGTCTGTTTATTTCGGTACCTATACCAAACGCCAATCCCAAGGAATTTATAAAGCTGATTTTAATGCTGAAACTGGTCAACTCAGTAATTTAGACTTAGTTGTTGAAGAACCAAACCCAACCTATCTGACTTTTGATAAGGCTGGTCGACTATACTCAGTCGGAGCTGAAAATGGACAAGGTGGTATCGTAGCTTTCAATACAGATTTTAACTTACTAAACCATGTCGTCAGCGAAGGGGCTCCCCACTGCTATGTAGCCGTAGATGACGAACGAAATCTAGTTTACGCTGCTAATTACCATAAGGGGCAAGTTCTGGTCTATAAGCAATTAGCAGATGGCTCCTTAGAATTGGCTGACCTAGCTCAACATCACGGATCTGGACCACATGAAAACCAAGCATCTGCCCATGTTCACTTTTCTGATTTAGCACCAGACAAATTCTTAGTAACTTGTGACTTAGGTTGCGACCAAGTTATTAGCTACAAGGTTTCAAACCAAGGTAAACTAGAAAAAATTGCTACTTATCAAGCAAGGCCGGGAAGCGGTCCACGCCACATTGTCTTCCATCCCGTCGCAAAATTAGCCTACCTCATTTGTGAACTTAATTCAACTATTGAAGTTCTTATTTACGATGGCTGGGGTGAATTTGAACACCTACAAACCATCTCAACCTTGCCAGAAGACCATACTGGTTTCAATGGCACTGCTGCTATCCGCATTACAAAAGATGGAAAATTTGTCTACGGTTCTAACCGTGGTAATGATTCCATCGCCGTCTTCAAGACACTTGGGGATGCCAGTTTAGAACTTGTTGAAATTGTTCCTACAAATGGTAAAACACCACGTGATTTCACCCTAAGCCCAGATGAGAAACACTTGATTGTTGTTCACCAAGACTCTGATAATGCGACAGTTTTTGCAAGGGATACTGAAAACGGTCGATTGACAGAACTTTCTCATGATTTCTACATTCCAGAAGCTGTTTGTGTTACATTTTTTGAAGACTAATCATTTGTGAAATCGCTCTATTTTTGGTTTAATAGATACATAGGAGGTGAAATACATGAATCCAGTAGATCTTTTCAACCAAGTAAAAGACTTGATCGCAAACAAAGACTTTGAAGGTGCAAAACAATTTATCGAAGAAAACAAAGACAACTTCGGCGAATACTTGGAGCAAGCTAAAGGCTTGTTGTCAGGTTCTGAAGGCGTAAGCGGTCTTTTGGACAAGGTTAAAGGCTTGTTCTAATAGAGAAAAACTAGGCTGAATGTTCAGTCTAGTTTTCTTTTTACCCAAAAATAGTTGGTAGTTCTTTCAATGAAGCAACTACCCAATCGCTCTTCCAATTACCATTTTCTCTTGTGTACTTTCCAAAACCTGTCAGTATTCGTACAGTATACATTCCCAAGGATTTAGCGGGCAGAATATCATTATCATATCGGTCACCAACATAGACAGCCTTATCTGCTGGAAGGCCAGACTCCTCTAAAGCGAGCTTGAATATTCTCAAATCTGGTTTGCACACACCAACCTCTTCAGAGAGAATTATCAGTTGAAAATAGGAGCTAATTCCCCACTCTTTTAATAGTTCTTCCACACTACCAGACTGATTGGCAATAATCCCCAATCGATAGTTTTGTGATAACTTCTCTAAAATATCTATTGTTTCAGGATACAAGCTCACCCCCTCATTCGTCCATAAAGGACGTGGCACGGTCTGTGCAAAATATTGCCAGGTCGCACGAACTGGGTCCAACGACTTATGAGCATACTCCACCATTTTCTTTTTATAAAAATCTGCTGAAACCTCTATATCAAGTGACTGTAACTTCTTCACACACTTATCTATATAGAATCCATAAGCAGCCTCTTCATCTAAAAGCGTCGAACCCAAATCAAAAAATATCCACTCTATCATCCCACTCTCCATCTCTTTTCAAAATTAGAATACTTAAATTAGTCTGTTTTTTAGAATATCATTTTATCTATAGCAAGGCAAAGAAAACTCTCCAGAAAAAACTAGAGAGTTTTACTAATTTCTCGCTTTGCTAGCTCGGGGATAAAACAGTCCACCGGACATTGAAAACAAGTCCGAAGATTTTTGGACTTGTTCTTACTATAACCCTCGCTATGCTAGCTCGGGGATAAAACAGTCTCACAGACATTGAAAAACAAGTCCGAAGATTTCGGACTTGTTTTTATTATAACCCTCGTTATACTAACTCGGGGATAAATTAGTACACTGTACTAATTTATTTTTTCAAGTTGTAGAATGAGTTCAAGCCTTTGTAGACTGCAACTTCACCCAATTGATCTTCGATACGAAGCAATTGGTTATATTTAGCGATACGGTCTGTACGTGACAATGAACCAGTCTTGATTTGGCCAGCGTTAGTTGCAACTGCGATGTCAGCGATTGTTGAATCTTCAGTTTCACCTGAACGGTGTGATACAACGGCAGTGTAACCAGCTTCTTTAGCCATTTCGATAGCTTCAAATGTTTCAGTAAGAGTACCGATTTGGTTAACTTTGATAAGGATTGAGTTAGCAGCACCTTCTTTGATACCACGTGCAAGGTAGTCAGTGTTTGTTACGAAGAAGTCGTCACCAACCAATTGAACACGTTTGCCAAGACGCTCAGTAAGAGCTTTCCAGCCATCCCAGTCGTTTTCATCCATACCGTCTTCAATAGTGATGATTGGGTATTTGTTAACCAATTCTTCAAGGTAGTCGATTTGCTCTGCAGATGTACGAACAGCAGCGCCTTCGCCTTCGAATTTAGTGTAGTCGTAAACTTTACGCTCTTTGTCGTAGAATTCAGATGACGCACAGTCGAAACCGATCATGATTCCGTTTTCGCCAGCTTCGTAACCAGCAGCTTCGATAGCTTCGATGATTGTTTCAACACCATCTTCAGTTCCTTCGAACTTAGGAGCGAAACCACCTTCGTCACCAACAGCTGTTACCAAACCACGAGCTTTCAAGATTTTCTTCAAAGCGTGGAATACTTCAGCACCCCAACGAAGACCTTCTTTGAATGAAGGAGCGCCAACTGGCAAGATCATGAATTCTTGGAAAGCGATTGGAGCGTCTGAGTGAGAACCACCGTTGATGATGTTCATCATTGGAGTTGGCAATACTTTAGTGTTGAATCCACCAAGGTAAGTGTAAAGTGGCACTTCAAGGTAGTCAGCAGCTGCACGCGCAACAGCGATAGAAACACCAAGGATTGCGTTAGCGCCCAATTTACCTTTGTTAGGAGTACCGTCAAGAGCGATCATAGCGCGGTCGATAGCTTGTTGATCACGAACGTCATAACCGATGATAGCGTCAGCAATCACGTTATTTACGTTGTCAACAGCTTTTTGAGTACCAAGACCAAGGTAACGAGATTTGTCACCATCGCGAAGCTCAACTGCTTCGTGCTCACCAGTAGAAGCTCCTGAAGGAACCATACCACGTCCGAAAGCACCTGATTCAGTATAAACTTCAACTTCAAGTGTAGGGTTACCGCGTGAGTCAAGGACTTCGCGAGCGTAAACATCAGTAATAATTGACATTATATTACTCTCCTTTGAGTTTAAAATAGTTACACTGCTATCATACCCTAAAATAAGGGATTTTTCAAGAAAAAACAGATATTTTACTGAAAGAAATAATGTAAACGTATTCTATTGCCTTTTTGCACTATTATGCTATACTAAAACCATGACTGATTTACATACAACTATCCTACAAAAAGCTTCTGGCGAAACCCGCCTAAACCCTGATCAACAACGTCAATACATGGGCACCTATCGCGAACGTGTTGTACTAGTTCTCACATTCGATGAATTGGTTCATGAAAATGTCAACAGCCGTTTTGACACTATCTGCCAAAAACTAGCATCTCATTATCTTCCTCTCTTTCTCAAACTATCACCATCCTTATCGGATAAGCAACAAATTTCCTTAATGAAAGTTGCTCAAACCTATGGCATTACGTCTGCTATCATCGATGAGAAAATCGGGAAATCTCCTTATGCTCTGGTCTTTCATACAGACCATGCTATTGACATGGAAGATATTAGCTTGGCAACCACCTTTCCAAATCTTGTACAAACTGTAGAAAAAAAGGAAGATACAAAACCTTCCTTCTGGAAAAAACTATTTGGTTAGACTTATTTATCAATAAAGCAGTATAAATATTAAAGTAAAAATAATACAGGTTAGACAAAGGATTCCTAGCAATCTGCCTCTTTCATTTTTTTCATTGAAAAAGAACGTTGCTCCATTTGCCTTTATTACATTCGTTTCCATTCCTCTTTCTTTTTTGGAAAGTCTTATGACAGATACTAGCTTTGCAAGACAAATAAAAATAAATAAGATAATAGCCACATATTTCACTAATTCCATCTTTGTTGGCCTCCTAACTGGAGCATTCTCGCCACCTGTTCTGCCGTGCGGATCAGGTTTTTTTCTGCATATTTTAGCGTGTTTTCCAAACTGTCAACACTTGCGATAATCGGAAATGCGGCGCAGATATTTTCAAAAGGAAAATCAGGAAGGTTATCCTTCAAACTACCACAAATGGCAATGATGGGAATGCCTGCTGGTGTTCGTCTAGCCACTCCTACAGGAGTTTTTCCAGCTAAACTTTGAGCATCCATCCGTCCTTCACCTACAATAACTAGGTCAGCCTCAGCAACCACTTGTTCAAAGTCCAGCTTGTCTAAGACAAAATCAATGCCTGTCTGAATATGGGCTCCTGCAAACTGCACCAAACCTGCTGCCATCCCACCACCTGCACCAGCTCCAGCCAATGTCAAGATTGCTGGGTTAACGAAATGATAAAAGGCAGCCAGCTCCTCATCCACGCGTTCAAACTCCTCCGCTGCCAGTCCCTTCTGACCTGCAAAAATATAAGTAGCTCCCTGAGGACCACAGAGTAAATTATCCACGTCCGTTACCAAATCAATCTGAACAGACGACAAATCAATACCTATGTCTTCTTGGGAAAAGTCCACAATCTTACCCAGATTGGCACCAATGGCTTCAAGCTCCTGACCCGATTGGTCATAAAAATGAAAGCCCAGGGCCGACGCCATTCCAATACCGCCATCATGACTGGCAGAACCACCAATTCCGATGAAAAGCTGTTTGGCACCGTTGTGAATGAGTTCACCCAGCAGTTCACCCACTCCTCGAGTAGAAATAGTGAGGGGATTTCTCTTTTCCAGTGGAATGCTGGCAAGACCAACAATCTCAGCCATTTCAAAAACAGCAAGTTCATCCCTCATCGCATAGGAAACACAAATCCTGTCCCCAAATGGTCCCGTCACTTCTGTCTGGTATTTCTCCAAACCCAAGGCCTGCGTCAAACTATCAAGAGTTCCTTCACCTCCATCCCCTAAAGGAAGCAAGTCATACCTTGCCTGTGGATAGACCTTTGAAAATCCCTTTTTGATTGCTTGGGCAACCTCTTCTGCTGAGAGAGATTCTTTAAAGGAATCTGGTGCAATTAGAATACGCATGAATATCCCACCTTTCTATATCATTGTAGCACTCCGTCTCAAGTCTTTCAAGATGAGGGAGAGCTTTTCCTGAAAATATGATATACTAAAACAAAGGAGATTCCTATGTATCAAACTATTTTATTCGACCTTGACGGCACCCTAACAGATTCAGGACAAGGTATCCTTCATTCTGTCGTCTATGCACTGGACCAAATGGGGATTGATGAGCCTGACCTTGCTAATTTACAACGCTTTATCGGCCCACCCCTCTATGAATCCTTTTCCCGCTTTTATCAGCTAAATCCAGCAGACACTCAAGCTGCTGTCGATGCCTTTCGGGTCTATTTTAAAGACAAGGGAATGTTTGAAAACCAGCTTTACGATGGCATTCTGCCACTCTTGGAAAGCCTGAAACAAGCAGGAAAGACCTTGGCTATTGCTACCTCTAAACCAGAAGTCTTTGCCAAGCAAATTCTGGAATATTTTGACATCGCCCACTACTTTGATGTCATTGCAGGAGCCAGTCTGGATAGTAGCCGCATTAGCAAGACTGATGTCATCTCCTATGCCTTAGCACAGCTGGACTACGATCCGCAAACAACCATTATGGTCGGGGACCGTGAACACGATATAGAGGGAGCCCAGGCCAACCAACTAGCTTCTATCGGTGTCCTCTATGGCTACGGAAATCGACAAGAACTGGAAGAAGCAGGTGCTAGCTGGATCATCGAAACCGTTCCTGATTTGCCAAAACTCTTGCTTATGCAGGATTAGAAAAAGCCAGCTATACAACTGACTTTCATTTATTATAAGCTATCCAAAATCTCTATTAGTTTGTAGAGATTTTTTTCATTGATTTGATAAGGAGCCTGTTCCTGTACAATGGGCTTGGCACAGAAAGCCACACCAACACCTGCTCCTTGAATCATCGGTAGGTCATTAGCACCATCTCCCATAGCAATCGTTTGTGATACATCCAAGCCATTTTCAGCTGTCCAGGCTTCCAAACACGCCTTTTTAGTATCCTTGGTCACAATATCTCCCAAAACCTGACCAGTCAAGACACCGTCCACTACTTCCAAACGATTGGCGCGAACATAATCCAATTCCAACTGCTCTGCAAGGCGGTCCACTGTTTCATGAAAACCTCCTGACACAACAGCAACCTTGAAACCACGTGCCTTTAATTCTGCTACTAGCTCTGCCGCTCCTGGTGTAAAATGAATTTTTTCCATGATCCGATCGAAAACAGAAACAGGCAAGCCCTTCAACAAGGAAACACGCTCACGTAATGCTTCTTCAAAATCCAATTCTCCACACATGGCACGTTCTGTAATGGCTGCAACCTGCTCGCCTACACCCGCTTCCTCACCAAGAAGGTCAATACCTTCTTCCAGGATGAGCGTTGAATCCACATCCATGACCAATAAACCGTTTGTCATTTTCCTATCCTTTCTTGTATAAAAATAAAAAGCCAAAGATGGCTCTTTATTTAGTAACGAATTGCTTCTCTTGTTTTTTCGTAAGAACGAACAAATCGTTCTGTTACGCCAGGTTCAACTGTTTCCAAGGCAAATGAAATTTCTTCAAAGGCTGCTTGGTAGTCAAAATCTCGTTCGAAAATGTCTAGGGAACGATTGAAGGCTGCTTGAATTCCTTCATCAGTTGAACGATAACGGTTAGAATACTGTAGGAGTTGCTCTGTCAAGGTCGCGTTTTGAACGATGAGATAGGCAAGCTCTTCTAATTGATTCATATCGTAGGTCGCATTTTCCAACAAACGATTAACAACTTCAATGTTGATACGCTTGTAGTCCAATTCTGCAATCAAGGCTTCCACATGATCACTTGTTCTAAAGAAGTTTGTCAAGAATTCTGCTGGAATACCTGGCAGATTGCGTTTCTCCATATAGCGTTTGAGAGTGTGCAACTTATTGATATAAAGGGTTGCTTTCTTGCGCGCTGTACTTTCTGATACTTCTTGTGATTTGAGGTACTCAGCCAATACAATTTGTTCTTCTTCGATTTCTTTCAAACTAGAAAGCGAATGTTCCAAGCGTTCTTCCAAGATTGAGTAAGCCACTTGTGGTGTCTCAATCCCCTCAACACTCTCAGCTACGACGATTTCAATGGTTTCCAAACGTTTTTTCAGCTGGTTGATACGAGAAAGCTTGCTATCTGCCAAGAGGTAATGGGCATTCAAACGTTGACTTTCTTCATCCAAGAGCTTGGTATTTTGTACCACATGCTCCAAGAATTTTGGCAAGTTCTTGCTAATCTTATTAGCGGACTTATTCGCCTCAATCTCACGATTAAAGAGCTTATACAAGTGATCAATCTTCCCTTGAATACCTTCATTTTCAGCTTCTGCAGCATCCAAATCGAAGGAAACAATCAAAGCAGTATTTTCACGAATTGAAACGCGGATATTTTGGAATTGGGACTCGATATTTCCTTCTGTAAACAAGTAGTTTTGCTCCACAAGTTTACGATAGCCTGATTCCAAATCTTCCAACTGTTCTGGAAAATCCTTGCTCACACGTTCAATCAAATGAGGAATGCGATCCATAATCTGATTGAGGGCAATCATATGCTCCTCAGTCTTATCAAGGATTTCAGAAGCTTCAATCGGATCTCCAGATGAATTGAGCATAACAAACTCTGAGAACTCAACTTCAATATTCTTCAGTTGTTTTTCAAGTTCTGGCAGGGTTTCTCCAAAACTTTCAGAATTATCACGAACAGCGGCTTGTAGATTTTCAAACAAATCCAAGGCGTGTTTGACACGACCAGAGTTCTTCTCCTCTTGTTCTTTCAAATCCATCAAACCGTGACGGATAGAAGCAATGTCTTCTTCAATCAAGTCGATTTGGCTTTCAATGCTATCAATCGCATTTTTTGCACTGACAAAACGGAATGAATTGTTAAAGGCTTCTGCTTCAAAAATATGATTTTCAATATCGGCAAATGAATTGAGAGAAAGGTCTACCCATTTCTGATTCCACTCACGGAAGGAAACCTGACTTTGACCAATCAAGTGAAGGGATTTTACCGCTTCAACTTCTTCATTTACAGGGAGGTTAAATAGCTCTTCCTTGCGCTCTTCTAATGCAACCAAGAGGTTGTCATTGCGTTTGCGAACAATCAGGCAGGCTACATAGGCAACGATTAAGATAATAACAATCGAAACGATTAAGATGATTGTTCCTGTAGGCATGTAAATCTCCTTAGTTCATAGTAATTACTAGAAAATATCGCTTTATTATACCATAAATCTCTAGCTTATGCACTTGTTTTCTCAGTTTTTAAACATCTAATGTTGAATATACCGCATTTTCTTCAATGAATTCGCGGCGAGGTTCAACCTTGTCCCCCATCAACATATCGAAAATCTTATCTGCTTCTGCAGCGTCATCAACTGAAACACGCGCCATCAGACGATTCTCTGGATTCATGGTTGTTTCCCACAACTGATGGTCATCCATTTCTCCCAACCCCTTATAACGCTGGATGGTTGGTTTAGAACGTCCTGTACTATGTCTTTCTAAGGCTTCTTGCAATTCCTGTTCTTGATTGGCACCTGGTTGAATGTATTCCTTGATTTCACTTCCAACCTTAACCCCATAAATAGGCGGTTGAGCAATGTACACATAGCCAGCTTCTACAATCGGTCTCATATAGCGGTAGAAGAGGGTTAAGAGCAAGGTACGAATATGGGCTCCATCGACATCGGCATCGGTCATGATAACCAATTTTTGATAACGAGCTTTTTCCACATCAAAGTCCGCACCGAAGCCAGTCCCCATTGCTGTAAATAAGCTACGGATTTCCTCATTTGCCAAAATCTTGTCCATGCTGGCTTTTTCTACATTCAAAATTTTACCACGAATCGGTAAGATAGCCTGAAACTCACGATCACGACCAGATTTTGCTGAACCACCCGCAGAATCCCCCTCCACAATGAAGAGCTCTGTCTTGGTAGCATCGTTTGACGAACAATCCGCCAATTTACCTGGAAGATTGGAAATTTCAAGTCCTGACTTCTTGCGAGTGACCTCACGCGCCCGTTTGGCCGCAATACGTGCCTTGGCCGCAACAATCCCCTTATCCACAATCCGACGAGCAATCTGAGGATTTTCCAAAAGAAATTCTCCAAAAGCATCTGAAAAGAGTCTATTGGTAATTTTTACAACTTCACTGTTACCCAACTTTGTCTTGGTTTGGCCTTCAAACTGAGGACCAGGGTGTTTGACAGAAATAACCGCTGTCAGACCTTCACGCACATCCTCGCCCGTTAGGTTATCATCATTTTCCTTGAGGATTTTATTCTTCTTGGCATAGTCATTGATAACACGAGTCAAAGCTGTACGGAAACCTTGTTCGTGGGTACCACCTTCATGGGTGTGGATATTGTTGGCAAAGCTGACCACATTTTCATGGTAGCTAGTCGTGTATTGCATGGCTACCTCGACTGTGATGTCATCCATTTCACCCTCTGTATAAATCGGTGTGTCAAAGATAACATCCTTGTTTTCATTGAGGTATTCCACGTAGGAAGCAATACCACCCTCATAGTGATACTCTTTGGTTTGTTCCATTCCCTCACGTTTATCCGTGATAGAAAGATTGAGACCACGATTTAGGAAGGCAAGCTCTTGGATACGCTTGTTTAATTTAGCAAACTCAAACTCTGTCGTTTCAGTAAAGATTTCTGGGTCTGGTGTAAAATGTACGGTCGTACCCGTGCGGTCTGCTTCACCCACAACCTTCAAATCAGCAACGACTTCACCACGACGGTATTCTTGGAAATAAACCTGACCATTTTTATAAACATGGACATCCAACTGGGTCGAAAGGGCATTTACTACGGATGAGCCTACGCCATGCAAACCACCAGAAACCTTATATCCGCCTCCGCCAAATTTTCCTCCGGCATGGAGAACTGTGAAAACTGTTTCTACGGCTGGACGACCTGTTTTTTCCTGAATATCGACCGGAATACCACGACCATTATCCACAACAGTGATGGAATTATCTGGTTCGATATAGACTTCAATCTTGCTGGCAAAACCGGCCAAGGCCTCGTCAATGGAGTTATCGACAATTTCCCAAACCAGATGGTGAAGGCCCTCTTTAGAGGTTGTTCCGATATACATACCTGGACGCATACGAACAGCTTCCAGACCTTCCAAAACCTGAATCTGACTGGCATCATATTCCTGTGCTTTTTCTTGTAAATCTTTGATTTCTTCTGTCATTCTTATTCCTTTATTTCTAAGCTTTGCTCTAAAAAAATCACAACAATTCATCAAACAGCTGATAAAACGGTGAAGAAAATGAGCATAAAAACTCTACAATAGTACCCAACATTATACCATATTTTTCGTAAAATTCCCACCAAAAAAGGAGCTGAATTTCTTCCTCAGCTCCCTACTTTTGAACACTTTGCTCCGCTAATTTTTATGAACCATGACTTTTGCAAGGCCTTGACCATCGCCACCAAGCAAGTCAACCAATTTGTAAGCAAAGTCCAAGCTGGTACCTGCACCTCGACTGGTAATAATTGGTCCATCTACGACTACATTTTCTGCAAGATGAATACCAGTGGAAATATCCGCTTCTTTCCCTGGGAAACAAGTATAGCGACGACCATCCAGTAAACCAGCCCTATCAAGAACAATTGGGGCTGCACAGATAGCCGCAACGTATTTCTCATTGGCTACTGCTTTTTGCAACTCAGCAATCAAACGGTCATCATCGCGGAGATTGGTGGAACCGGGCATGCCTCCTGGCAGGACAATCAAATCATACTGGCTCAAATCCCCATCAAATAGACAATCCGCTTCCACCTTGATAGCGTGCGAACCCTCTACACGAATACTGGTTAAACCGACCATATCACACTGAAAACCAGCTCTTCGAAAAATATCAACGGGGGCTAAGGCTTCAATTTCTTCAAAACCATTTGCCAAAACAACTGCGATTTTTACCATAGTAACCAACTTTCTAACGTTCTAACGTAATTTTTCTATATTTGCGTGATCTCACTTCTTCTTTTTCATCTGCTAGATGCGACTGGTAACTCATGGACAGTACCAAACCAACCCCAATCAGATTGGATACCATTGAAGAACCACCTTGGGAAATAAAGGGAAGGGGAATTCCCGTTAAAGGCAATAGCCCCGTGGCTGCTCCAATATTTTCAAAAACATGGAAAAGAAGCATCATAATGTATCCTGTTGAAATGTAAGTATAGTAGCGATTATTGGATTTTAATGTAATCCGCAACATCCGATAAATTAGCAACAAATACAAGCCAATTAAGACTGTCCCACCGATAAAACCAAAATCCTCCCCAATAACAGTAAAAATCATATCACTTTCTCGAACGGGAATCAGCAGATTTGTTTTATTGAACCCCAAACCTTTCAATCCACCGCTACCGATGGCAATCAAACTTTGAGCCTGTTGATAGGTCGTTGATTGTGCGTGTTTGAAGGGGTCTAGCCAAGCTGAAATACGGTTGATTTTATAGGTGTCCATCCCCATATTATGCAGGAAGGTTGTTCCACCTGGAGATACAAAAATCAGCATGAAACCACCAACCAGGACCAAGACCGTCAAAGCTGTCGGCAGGAGGATTTTCCATGACACACCAGACAAGAGGACCATGCCACTGAAGATGGCGATAAATACCAAGGAAGTTCCCAAGTCACTTTGCAAGGCTAATAAAACCAAGACAGGTAGTGTAAATAGGGTCATATAACCAATCAACATAAAATCTTCTCGAAGACCTCGTTCAGTATGGTGCTTATGGAAGGTGACAATAACCCTTGCAATCATGACAATATAGGATATTTTCATAAATTCCGACGGCTGAAAGAGGGTCATTCCTCCAATGGTTACCCAGTTTTTCGCACCTGTCGAAGCCACTAAATCTGGACTATAGAAGAATAGGGGAAGGACCATCAAGCCTAGACCAAGCACGTATAAAAACGGTGTTATCTGCCAGAGAAACTTGGTAGAAAAGAACATCACCAGGAATGCTGCCACAATACCAATACCAATCCAAGCAACCTGCTGCCCCACCATTTGCAACACACTATTGGGATAGTCTTGACTAACCGCGATAAAAAGGGCTATGATCCCTGCAACCAATAAAAAAAAGACTGGTAAAATGAGAGAATAGTCCACACGACTATCTATACTTCCTCTGTATTTCATCAAAAACCTCATACTTTCATTTTTAAGAAACTCTATTCACCAGCAAAGTGCTGAACTGTGAATACAGTTCTAAATATAGCTTTTAACATTATAGCAAAAAAAACGAAAAGGCTCTAGCAGGAACAAAAAATCATCTGGATTGAATAGCAAATACCATAAATTTTTTATGCACCATTCAGCCAAAAACTATGTAAGAATACTAAGTGTCCTGTACTCATTTTCCTGCTAGCTTTATGAAAATTTTTTACTATTTGAAGCAGGGGCAACGATTAAAGAAGTCCAGGAACGACTAGGGCATGAAGATAAAAAACAACTATGAATATTTACGCTCACGTTACGGAAAATACAAAAGAAAAAACGGCTGAAAAGTTTGCCCAATTTTTGGGAATGTAACGCCAGCCGTTACCATTTCCGTTACCATTTCAAAAAGAAAACCATTCCCATAGCTCAGGAATGGCTTAAAATCAACGTTTCTAACGGTTTTATAACGCTGATTATTTGAGACCGTATTTTTTGTTGAACTTGTCCACACGTCCATCTGCTTGAGTGAACTTTTGACGTCCAGTGTAGAATGGGTGTGAGTCTGATGAAATTTCCACACGGATCAATGGGTAAGTTTCACCTTCGAATTCTACTGTTTCACTAGTTTTCTTAGTTGAACCGCTAAGGAACTTGTAACCAGTAGTTGTGTCCATGAAGACAACAGTGCGATATTCTGGATGGATATCTTTTTTCATTTTAAAAATTCCTTTCTGCCATGGTCTCTTTCCGAGCCATAGATTATAACCACTTAAGTTTACCAAAACTTTTTTCTTCTGGCAAGTCTTTTTACCTATTTTTCAAACATTTTTAACAGATTATAGGACAGAAGCTCCAGAAGCCAGGTCTGAGGTCACTCTTGCCCCAAATCCCCCTCTGGATGGGCTCCCCAAACTATCTGAGATTCGCTCCTTGCCTGCCAGTATTTTATTAGAAAGTCCTGATGTCACAAAAATCTTCCCATCAAGACCTATCAAGACCACCTCAATGCCATCCGTCTCTTCAACCACTTTAATAATCTGATCAATAGCTTGACCGAACAGTCTGGTCGTCCAAATTTCACCATCGACAGAGTTTTTAGACACAATGGTCACACTGGCCAGCTGACTCTGGATAGGATAACCCGTTTGCGAACTTAAAATGTGGTGGTAGGTCTGACCATCTACCGTGAGGCTACGTTCGTAAATACCAGAGGTGACAACCGACTCTTCGCCTATCTTGAGGACGAGGGCATTTTCACCCCGTGTTTTCTGAGGATCCTGAATACCAATTCGCCAGCAACCATCTGGATTATGCGGAGCCTGTCCAAAAGTCAAGACATTGCCCCCCAGGTTAATCAGTCCAGCCTCTACTCCAATTCTTTTTAGAAAATCAACAATCCTATCTGCTACATAACCTTTGGCTAGGGCACCCAGGTCAATAGCCATGCCTTCTTTTTTTAGATAGACGGTCTGCTCTCGGTCATCGAGTTCGATATCCCTTGGATTGATGAGCTGGAGTTTTTCTGAGATGACTTCGGGACTAGGGAGCTTAGCATCACTAAATCCAATCCGCCAGGTTTGTACAAGGGGACCGATGGTAATATTCAAAAAAGATCCCTGAGCCAGACTGTGTTCCTTGCCCAATTTAATCAATTCATACAGGTCATCGGCAACAGGAACTGCTTGAACACCTGCGTTTAGATTGACCTCCATCAATTCAGATGTCAAATCATTGGCAGAAAACCGGTCTTTATAAAGATAAAGCAGCTCTTCAACCTGATCCAAAATCGGTTCAGCTTCTGGATGCCATATTTTTGTTTCAATAATGGTTCCCATTAGACGAAGGAAACGGCTACTTACTTGCATTCCTCACGACCTCTTGAATTTCTTGGTAGATTTGCTCATTTTCGGAGAGAGAATAAGAGTTAGCACCGCTGGCTAGTGGGTGGCCACCGCCATCGTGGCGCTTGGCAATCTCGTTTATCGGAATGTACTTGCTGCGTAGTCGTACTCTATAGTTTCCGTCAGTTTGTTCCACAAAAATCCCCCAAGATTGTACAGTACCAATCCGTCCTGGAGCCCCAACGATAAACGATGTATCCGCATCGGTCACCCCGTATTTTTTGAGAATAGCTTGTGTCAAAATGACCCGTGCCGCACCGTGCTCATCGACTTCCAAGTTGTCGTAAACGTAACCTGTCAGCTTGGCAATCTTGAAATCAATGGTATCCATCTGGCGAGACATCCTTGCAAAGTCAAAATCTTCCTGACGAAGGCGGGCAACAATTTCAAAAGTGCGTGAGCTAGTCGCCGGATAAAGAAAACGTCCCGTATCGCCAACAATACCAGCATATAGCAGTCGAGCAGTTTCCCCATCCAATTCCAACTGGCTTTGAAGGCCCAATTCTGCAATCATTTCACTGCATGAGCTAGCCTCAGTATTGACCCAGAGCAGGTCACCATAAGGCTCTTCATTTGGATGGTGGTCGATTTTTATCAGGAATTCACCCTGAGTGTAGCGGTCATCATCCACACGGGCTGTATTGGCAGTATCCGTTACGATAACCAAGGCCCCTTGATAATCTTGGTCGGAAACCTGATCCATTTCTGCCATCCAAGCAAGATTCGGCTCATTGAAACCGGTCACCTTAATGGTTTTTTCAGGAAAATTCTTCTGCAAGAGCTTCTGTAAGCCAACCTGACTACCGATAGCATCTGGATCTGGTCGTTGGTGACGATGAATGATAATAGTGTCATATTCGCGAATTTTTTCGATAATTGTACTGTAAATAGTCATAGCAACTCCTTTTCATCATTTTAGCATAAACTTCCCCTTTTGAAAATGATGGGAGTATGGTATAATGAGATTACTATGTAATTTGGAGGAAATTATGGCACTAGCAAAAATTGTTTACGCTAGTATGACTGGTAACACAGAAGAAATTGCTGATATCGTCGCCAGTAAGCTAGAAGAGTTGGGTTTGGAAGTACAGGTGCACGAATGTACGACCATTGAAACAGAAGAAATCTTGGATGCTGACTTAATTGTCGTAGCCAGCTACACTTATTCTTATGGTGGTGATGGTGAGCTTCCAGATGAAATCGTTGATTTCTATGCTGACCTAGCGGACTTGGATTTGACTGGTAAGGTGTACGGTGTTTGCGGTTCTGGTGATACCTTCTATGATGACTTCTGTAGTGCAGTAGATGACTTCGATGTCATGCTGGGTTCACGTGGTGCAGTCAAGGGGGCTGAAAATGTCAAGGTAGACCTTGCTGCTGAAGACGAGGATATCGTAAACCTAGAAAAATTTGCAACTGACCTTGCTGCCAAAGTAAATGAATAATCAAATCAACCAGTAACATCTGTTACTGGTTTTCTTAAAAGGAGAAAAAATGAATCTAGATCATATCCGGGAAAATATTAACGCTATTGACAGTCAATTAGTTGACTTGCTTGAACAACGCATGAAGCTAGTTGACCAAGTCACAGCCTTTAAGCGAGCAACTGGCAAACCTGTTTTGGATACCAGTCGGGAAAATGCGGTTCTTGAACGGGTTGGTAACTTAGTCCAAAAGGACGACTACCGCTCAGCTATTCAAGCGACCTTTAGTGATATGATGGCCCAATCGAGAGCCTATCAATCTTCCAAGTTAGAGAATCATGAGCAATAAGATGAAACAAGCCAGCCAACTCCTTTTCTTTGCTTGCTTAATTGGAGTCGGTGCAGGGATTATCACCACATTCTTTGGGAAAATTCTACTAGGGATTGGTGACTTACGGTCTGAATTCTTTACTTATCTAATTCCCTTTCTACCACTTGCAGGGTTGGTGATTGTTTTCGTTTATCAAAAATGGGGGAGGGAAGTCCAAGCAGGTATGGGCTTAGTCTTCAAAGCTGGACAAGGGGAGAATGTGCACATTTCTCCAGTGCTCATTCCGCTCATCATTTTTACAACTTGGCTCAGTCATCTTTTTGGCGCTTCCGTTGGCCGCGAGGGGGTAGCTGTCCAACTTGGAGCCAGTCTCTCGCATTGGTTACAAAAACAAGGTTTCACACACTTGCCTAAAGACATGATCACGAAGATTGGTATGGCTGCAGGTTTTGCGGGACTCTTTCAAACACCATTGGCTGCTAGTTTCTTTGCCATCGAAGTCTTGATTGTTGGTCAATATGCTTGGACTAGTCTTCCCTATTGTCTAGTTGCCTCTTTCACAGCTTCTACTACTTCTCATTTATTGGGATTAGAGAAATTTTCGCACGCCATCGCGACTACCTCATTCCAGTTTACAGATAGTTTCAAATGGATCTTGATTGCCATCTGCTTCGGATTTGTCGGTAATCTATTTGCCTGGTTTTTGGCACAAGCAAAAAACATCTCAACTCGATGGCTTCCAAATCCTTATATAAAAATTGCTATCATGGGAGTTGGACTAAGCGTTCTACTTTTCTTCTTCCATCAGGGGCGATATGCTGGTTTGGGAACCAATTTAATTGATGTCAGTTTAGCTGGGGAACAGGTATTTGCTTACGATTGGCTACTGAAACTCCTACTGACCTGTCTTTGTTTGGCCGCAGGTTTTCAAGGGGGAGAAGTCACGCCACTCTTTGCCATTGGTGCAAGTTCTGGGGCTGTTTTAGCAGGATTACTAGGTCTACCAACTGAACTTGTTGCAGCCCTTGGCTATTGTGCCGTCTTTGGAACAGCCACCAATACCTTGCTGGCTCCGATCTTCATTAGTTATGAAGTATTCGGCGCCAATATCCTACCCTATGCCATTCCTGTACTTGCCATAGCTTATCTAATAAACAGAAAACAAACTATTTATGGGATGCAAGTGAGGTGAAGTAAGGGAATCATAGTTTGCCTCATTTTACCTCCTAGTCATATTTTAGACAAAACAAACCTTTGAAATCAATTAGCTATTTCTAGATGACCTTCAATTTCATCATTATCTTCTAAAATATAACTTTAAAACGCCCTAGAAATCTAGAGCGTTTTTGTATTAACATAAAAAACTAAGAATTTTACTTACTTTCCGTTTTCAACTTGTTTCCGAAAACAGAATAAGCTAACAATCCCAATCCAACAATATAAATTAGGTAACCAAATCCAGGAGTTCCATATTTATAAACATAAAATGGATTCCAAATTATTACGGAAGCTATTTCAATAATCGCATAGCGTTTTACATTGTTTGTATTATTTTGAAATAAATTTAATAGTAATAAAAATGCAACTAGACATATTACCGATGAAACGATAGGATGATCAGCAAAAGCTGGTGTCGCAAGCAAGAATTTATTCATAATATTGAATGGCAATAGTTGCGAAATTACCAACAACACATTAGCAATTACTAAAAGTTTATTTTTAGAATATAGTTCCACTAGTTTATGAAAATCAAAGTGGGTTGTGTGTACTAACTCTTCTTTTTTAATAAAACGATTGTACAAATAAAGTACAAAAATGATAGATAATATTAAAAGTACCAACCGAATGAAATGATATCCAAATAGAAGTTTGCTTGATTGTGCTAAATTTGTCGGCATCTCAAACAGACCAAATGTAAAAAATGACATTACTGAAGATGCAAAATTTCCAACGTTATTTGCAAAGGCAGCACTTTGTTCAGATTCAATAACAGCTATCGATATAGTGGAGAGAATATTTAAAATCAGAAAAGTATCAATGACTCGGAAAGGAATAAAAATCTTTTCATTTCGATTAATCAAACCAACAATTTCTATAACTGAGCAAACCAAAAATAATGGAGCTATGTTCACTTTTCCGTAGATGTTCAAATTTCCAATTTGAAAAGTAGCATCATACATTACATTAAAAAACGTTGAAATAATAAGCACAATCTGGCTAATCAAAAGAGCTTTTAATATTTTTTCTAATTTCGTTCCACTTGCATTAAAATTACTAGGCTGTAATTCCATAATATACTCCAAAATATTCCTATTATCTCATCCGTATCTCCCCTGCAGGAATCGAACCTGCAACTAATTCTTAGGAGGAATTTATTATATCCATTTAACTAAGGGAAGCTACTCTTCTATTTTACATCATAAAATAGAAGATTGCAAGGTCTGTTAGTCCTTACTGGATGTTCGATATTTTTCCATTTTCTTTTTAAATAGTTCGGCATTGCTGGGAGCTGTGTAGGAAATAGCGTTAGCTCCTGCTTCAATCACGCGACGAATGGATTCTTCAGTTGGACCACCTGTCGCAATGATGGGGAAGTCTGGGAGAACTTGACGGATTTTTTTCACCACGTTAGGAGTTTCTAATCCACAGGAAACGTTTAAAATATCTACGCCAGCCTCAATTCGTGATAACAAGTCTGCCTTCTCTGAAACGACGGTGTAGATAATGGGAATATCCGCCATCTTGTTAATTTCCTCAATGGTTTTAACATCCGTAGGACCATTGACCACAACAGCATAAGCCCCTTCTGACTCAGAAAGCAAACTCATATTGGCCGACCGCATTCCTGACGTTAGACCACCTCCAACACCAGCTAAAACAGGAACAGAGGCAACCATCATAACGCTTTTGAGAATGGCCGGACTAGGAGTAAAAGGATAAACCGCTAAAACCGCATCTGCATTATGATTAGCAATAATCGCCACATCCGTTGTAAATAAAACCGAGCGGATACGGCGACCATAAATACGAATACCACTACATTCCTTTATGATGTCAGGCACCTGCACAATATCCTGGCGTAAATCAGACAAAACAGCTGGAATAACTTGCTTACTCATACTCGACCTCCTCTATGTATAGTCTTTTAGTTTACTTTTAGTACTCGCTTCAAAGGTTCGGGGAACCTTTGAAGGCTGGAGATAGTGCGAACCAAGTTCGCCGCAAAAGAGCCGCAGGCATAACTCAATGCTTTCTAATTTCTAGGCATTGACTTGAAACAGTCCCCCAGACTGTTTCAATCAGGCAAGGTGAGTTAACGACGTAATAAAAGATAAACTAAATGACGATATATAGTAACAGTATAACATATTTTATGTAGGGAGATATAGTAAACATCTATTCTTGATCGCCCTTTATACATATAGATAGGTCAGATAGGAAGCTAGCTCTTACAAACAAAAAAGAAGCAACTTTCGCTGCTTCCTCCCATCTTAGCGACGGATTTCTTTGATACGCGCTGCTTTACCTTGCAATGCACGTAGGTAGTACAATTTAGCACGACGAACTTTACCGTAACGTACTACTTCAATCTTATCAACACGTGGAGTGTGGATTGGGAATGTACGCTCAACACCTACACCACCAGAGATTTTACGTACAGTGTACATTTCTGAGATGCCTTGGCCTTTACGAGAGATAACAACACCCTCGAAAATCTGGATACGTTCGCGGTTACCTTCGACAACCTTAGCGTGAACACGTACAGTGTCACCAGGACGGAATGAAGGGATGTCAGTACGAAGTTGACCTTCTGTCAAACTTTGGATCAATGGATTCATTTTATTCTCCTATCTTTGTCAATCATAGGTGCTTTTAAACCCAGCGGATAAACTGTATTTTTGTGCGTCCATTACACACAAAATAGATTATACTAAAATCCTCTTTTCTTGTAAAGAAAAATACTCAAAATATTGAAAAAAACAAGCGAACATTCGCCTGTTTTACAATCTTATTTAGTAGCTTTGTAAAACTCGTCTACCTTATTCCCACTCCTCAGCTACAAGGGCTTTGCTCCTTGTAGCACGGAAAGCCCGATTAGCTTTCCTAGAGGACTGACTAGTTTTTTCTCGGAAAAAAATCGTTTCCTCGAAAAAACGTCGCAGTAAGCTAGTAGGTTAGTTGCTGAGAGCAGCTTTGTAAAGCTCATCAACTTTGTTCCAGTTGATAATTTCAAAGAAGGCTTTGATGTAGTTTGGACGGACGTTACGGTAGTTGAGGTAGTAAGCGTGCTCCCAAACGTCCAATGCCAAGATTGGTTTCAAACCTTGCATGATTGGTGTGTCTTGGTTAGCAGTAGAGATAACTTCCAACTTGCCATCTTTATTGACAACCAAGAAAGCCCAGCCTGAACCGAAACGAGTTGTTGCTGCTGTAGTGAAGGCTTCTTGGAAGGCATCAAATGAACCGAAAGTCGCATCAATATCGGCTGACAATTCTGCTGAAATTTCTGTTTTTTCTGGTGAAAGCAATTCCCAGAAAAGTGCGTGGTTGAGGTGACCGCCGCCGTTGTTGATAAGGGCTTGACGGATGTCCGCAGGAATTTGCTCCACATCTGACAAGAGTGCCACCAAGTCTTCACCAATTTCTGGGTGTTTTTCAAGGGCAGCATTTGCATTTGCAACATAAGTCGCATGGTGCTTGTCATGGTGCAAGGTCATTGTTTCTGCATCAATATGTGGTTCCAAAGCATCGTAAGCGTATGGAAGGTCTGGTAAAATAATTGCCATTTTTGTACTCCTCTGTCTATATGATAACTTTATTGTACTCCATTGTGAGAGCCTTTTCAACTTATTTGTCTGACTAGTTGCTAGAAATTTTTAGTAAGGCTAGGTCAAATAGATAGTCCTTCTCAAAAACACCTGTCTTAATCTGATAGTCTGTTTCAATCAACAAGGCCACTACCTTTTTCAGAAATCCAATGGATAGGTAGCGGGAATCTCGAAGGGCAAACTTCACTTGGTAGGGATTAACCTTTCGACCTGTTACGTCAGACAGGTCTACCACTATCTGCTGCTCACTCTTACCCTGTTCTTTCAGAAGTTGAACCTGCAAATAGGTGCGGAATTGGGTCAGCATAATGGCGATCAACTTGATTTCATCCTCCCCCTGTAAGCGTAAGTCACGAACAAGTTGACGGGCCTCGTCGATGTTCGATTGGAGAACCATTTGTGTCAAATCAAAAATATTGTCCTGCAGCGTCTTGGGAATAGCGGCATCAATATCTGCCATCCTAATCAGATTTTGTCCCTTGTAAGACTGTAAAAAGGCTAGGTTTTTACTAATTTCTGCAAAATCAAAATTAGATTTGACCAATAAGTATTGAAAAACATCTGCCGCCATCTGCAAGCCTAGTTGATTGGCCTCTTTTTGAAAATGGTTCTTTAAATCCATTTCTTTCAACGGACTGGCTTCTAAAACAAGACCATCTCGTTTGAGGAGTTTGACCAGGCGACGCTTGCTGTCCAACTTACCTGGGGCTAGGATGATCAAACGGGTTGTTTCGACAGGATTTTCCAAATAAGCCTCAAACTGCTTGAGCTCGTCATCCGTCAAATGCCGCTTCTTATCCGTCGTCAAGTCTGCAAAATAATCCAGTATGACCACTTTTTCATCTGAAAAAAAGGGCAGAGATACCAAATCCAGATCAACCTGACTGTAATCAGCCTCGGACATATCAAAATAGGCAAAACCTAAATCTGCTGGGTCAAAATCGACCCGTCTTAACAGTAAATCCTTGGCAATCTGATATTGACCAATATCCTCACCGCATAAAAGGGTCAAGGAACCTAATTTTTCTTTTTTTAACTTCTCAATCTGTCCAATAATTGTCATATCATCCTCTATTTCTTCCTCCATTTTACCATAAAAAGACACCCAGCAGGTCACTGGGTGCAGACTAACTGAATTTTTTAGCAGTGGATGGAATCGTCAACTTCCTATCTTGCTGGCTTGTAAAGGGAACAAGTGGAGGACGTACTCTTTCCATGTAAGCCATCACTTCTTGACCATCTGGTGCCAACTGAAGCAAGGCATAAAAGGGGTCATGGTAAAAGAGGAAGATATAACCCTTTTCATAGGCTTCATGTATCCACTTGGTCTTAGCGGCAATACTATCCATGGGATAATCATCTACAGCCGCAACCCAAAGCGGATTGCGATGGGCATGGGTCAGTAGTAAATCTGCCAGGTGGATGATGGTTTCCTGCCCTTGTTTGAGCAATACAAGGCAATGCCCCTTGCTGTGTCCACCTGTCCTGTGCATTTCAATACCTGGAAGGATTTCAATGGAGGAAGCAAAGGTTTTGACTTGCGATTGAATGGCTTCCCAATTTTCCTTGAGATAGGTTCCACGAGTACGAGGATTTGGATAACGAACCTCATCCCACTCAATCTCATTGATATAGATGGTTGCATTTGGGAAGGTTGACACCAGCTGCCCATCTTTCAATCTGGTCAATCCTCCCGCATGGTCATTGTGCATATGGGTCATTAACACACCATCAATTTCTTCACAGCTATAGCCCAAGCTAGCCAAGCTCTCAACAACCTTATTTTCAGATAAAACCCCCAGATTTCGTCTAAGCTTGGCATCTAATTTTTCAGTTCCCAAGCTGCTATCAATCAGGAATTTCTTCTCTTTGTATTCAATCAAAATCGGGTCCGTCAAATCCGCCAGCAAACCATCTTCGGTCGCTGGATAGTATCTGGACCAAACCGCCTTGGGAACAGGCCCAAACAGGGTACCTGCATCGGTATATTTGTCAGCTCCCCGTAACCAAGTAATCCTCATTTCCCCAAATTCAAATTCCTGTAACATCTTCCCTCCCCTATCTGATGACCATTATACTATAAAATCCTTCCCTAAATCACCTATTCTTATTCAACTGGTGGACTATAGAACTTCCGTATTTCTTCGTAAATAAAATTTTCTGCCTCTCCCACCCGTTTACGATAAGGCCGACATAGCCAGATATTAAAGGGCAAAGCATCGCGAAAGCGCACCACAGTAAACTGACTTTCATCAATCAATTCCTCAATGCTACTCGGTAAGATGCTGATGATGTCATTTCCAGCCGTTGCAGCAACCAAATAATCCCAAGAAGATGACAAATGAAGCCGTTGGATAGTTACATTTTCATCTTTTAATTTCTGAGTAATATTGCTATAGCTGGTAAAGTTTTGATTAAAGGTAGTCATGGGATATGATTGCAAATCCGTCCATTCAATCCATTCCTTACCTGCTAGGGGATGGTCTTTATCCATAAGGGCAACGTACTCGTCCTTGTGGATGAGGTGCTGTTCGTATTTTTTATCATCGAGATTGGTTGGCTCAATAAGAAGGGCAATATTCAAGTCATTGTCCATAAATTTTTTCCATAAATCCAAGCCACCACCCTCAAAAATCTCTATATTGATGTTAGGGTAGTTGATGTAAAAGGTTGGCAGAAGCTGGGAAAAATAGGCTCTCAAAATCACGGACGGTACCCCTAGTCGAATAGTCCCTTGCTGTTTGGCCGCTTCTTTCTGAATTAAATCCTGCATTTCTTCATACCTAGCAATGATTTCTGTGGAAAAGCGGTAAACCATGCGACCTGCTTCCGTCAGACCATCCAAACGACCATTTTTCCGATTAAATAATTGAATCCCCTCACTCGCTTCAAAATGTGTGATAAATTGACTTAAAGCAGATTGGCTAATATGAATTTTCTTGGCTGCAAGGGATAAATTACATCTACACTCCACGATATTGATCAGATACCCCATTTGTACAATATCCATGCCCATATACTACTCCTCTTTAGGTAACTCCCTAAACAATCAAACTCTCCTCTATTAGTCTGGAAGAAATGACTACATAATTGACACAAACAGCTTGCACAACTGGCATTTTGTTTCCTCAGCTTCAGCCAGCTGTCTGAAAGTGTTTCAAAAACTCCACACTTCGTCACTCAAATCAAGAAAGTTCGACCCGATTTCTAAAAATATAAGGATTTTATAGAAGAGGTCACAGTAAAATACCTCTTCATTTTTACACGATTTTATTTATATCATTATATCATATGTTTGACTTTTTTGCTAACTTTTTATGGGGATAATCTCTATTTTCTTAGCAAATCCAGGTTTACAGTAAGACAAAAAGAAACGGACAAACCCGCTTGACTTTCTATAGAAAGCAAGTGTGTTTATCCGTTTTTTATAGTAATACTGGGAGGGGTAAATTAGCTTCCTACTTACTCTGCTTTCTTGCGACCTAGCCAGAAGCCTAGACCTAATGAAGCTAACAAGAAGCCAAAAATATTTAGACTATTATGACTTTGACCTGTTTCAGGGAGGCGAGAAGAGCTGGACATTGAGGAAGTTGCACTTGTCAGGCTTCTAACCTGTTCTTCCTTCTGTTGGTGAAAGACTACTTGCTGTTGCGCTAATCTTGGTTTAGGCTGGACTTGAGCTAACTCAAGTTGCGACAGGGATATTTCTGGCAATTCTACAGTCAGTCCAGCTCCCTTGGCCGTCACTAATGGTGGTAAAACACCGACTGGCAAGCTGTGTTGAACACTACTTCCCTTGGCGGTAACGATTGCGGGGAGAACACCTGCTGGCAAGCTGTGGTGAACGCCACTTCCCTTAGCAGTAACGATAGCAGGGAGAACACCCGCTGGCAAGCTATGTTTGACACCACTTCCCTTGGCGGTAACGATAGCAGGGAGAACACCCGCTGGCAAGCTGTGTTTGACACCACTTCCCTTGGCAGTAACGATAGCAGGGAGAACACCCGCTGGCAAGCTATGTTTGACACCACTTCCCTTGGCAGTAACGATTGCGGGGAGAACGCCTGCTGGCAAGCTGTGGTGAACGCCACTCCCCTTGGCAGTAACGATAGCAGGGAGAACACCCTCTGACAAGCTATGTTTGACACCCTTGCCATGTTCTGTAAAGAGAATATAAAGAGGAACGGCTACTTCTTCTTGACTAAGGTCATCATAAACAACTCGAACTGTGACAGTGTGGTCCCCACTGGTCTGTGGAAGAGTACCTAACACTTCCAAATCAACCTGACCAGCTTCGGTTGGCAGACTGATTTGCTTCAAGATTTCTGCCGTGGTCGCCTCACTAGTGCTAGTTGGTAGGACTTGGGCAGAGCCTGTAACCTGTGCTTGATAGAGATCAGCTTTAGGAAGAACACCGACTGGCAAGCCATGTTTGACACCCTTGCCATGTTCTGTAAAGAGAATATGAAGGGGAACGACTACTTCTTCTTGACTAAGGTCATCATAAACAACTCGAACTGTGATAGTGTGGTCCCCACTGGTCTGTGGAAGAGTACCTAACACTTCCAAATTAACCTGACCAACATCACTTGGTAGACTGATTTGCTTCAAAATTTCAGTCTTGGTCGCTTCACTAGGGCTAGTTGGTAGGACTTGGGCAGAGCCTGTAACCTGTGCTTGATAGCGATCAGCTTTAGGAAGAACACCCGCTGGCAGGCTATGTTTGACACCCTTGCCATGTTCTGTAAAGAGAATATGAAGAGGAACGACTACTTCTTCTTGACTAAGGTCATCATAAACAACTCGAACTGTGACAGTGTGGTCGCCACTGGTCTGTGGAAGAGTACCTAACACTTCCAAATTAACCTGACCAACATCACTTGGTAGACTGATTTGCTTCAAGATTTCTGCCGTGGTTGCTTCACTAGTACTAGTTGGTAGGACTTGGGCATTGCTTGTAATTTGTGGCTGGAAACGACTTGCTTTTGGCAGAATCAAAACTACTGGAATCTCAATCGTTTTACTGCTAGTAATAGTAGCCAGCACCGTCCTGTCAAAGTTTGGATCCAACTGGTAGCTACCCTCTGGTGCGCTAGGCAAATCATTCTCGACACCTGTGATAGACTGCCCATCATCAACCTGTACCTGTTTCTCTTTTAACAAGAGACCTGACTGAGTAAAGTGCAGGGTTACTGTATGAACTTGTGGTGCCTGAGTCGGCTCTACCAAACGGTAAACTAGTCCATCCTTGATCAAGTTAAAACGATTGAACCCATTCTCCAAAGTAATACGTGCAGCAGGAGAAAGCATGCCCTCAACCATTACGTATTCCTTGTTTACATTCTGAGCTAAGTCCTGTTCAAAGCCTCTAACAAGCACTCCAACTTCCCCATCAATATCTCCTGTTACGTTGAGACTAGATGCTGCTGGAATGATGACGGTTCCTTGCCCAGATAGACTACCCAGTCTAACTGGATCATTGGCAATGGTCAACTGAGTCCCTGATTCTAGTTCTAGACCAGTCGAGATTTCAGATACCTGATTAGCTAAACTAACATCCGCCTTATTGACCAATTCAAGCGTTTGGATGTTCTGTAGGTTTAGTCCGTAGATGCGTGCAGTATCAATCACAACTGTATTATCCCAACTTCCGTTACCGTCAATTGACTTCAGACTGCTAGATTTTGATGTGACCAAAACTGGCTCCGTCACATCTTCTCCATTGACACCTGACAATTTGATGCCTTGGTCTACGCTAACAAAATCCGACAGGATAGAAATGGTTACTGGAATGTTACTTACTGAATCAGCATTTCCTGCATAAATGGTGTTAAACCGTGTGTCTGAATTTCCATTAAGAATGGTAATTTTCCCATGACTGCCTGCTGGTTGACCTGAACGCGAACCGGCAACTAGAGTGGGACGTAAGTCACTTTGCGCCTGACTCATTGTTGTAGATACCTGATCCAAGGTCAAGTGATAGCCATTGGCATAAATATTGGGTTGTTTACTACCATCTGCTAACATATTTAATGTTACATGAGCAAAGGTTACATCAGCCCCCAGCTCCACATCAGGTCCACGGAAGCTTAAACGATGGCCTTGACCATCAATGGTGACAGACTTATCAAGACGGAAAGGCATGTCCTGACGATGCATGATATTATCAACAAGCTTGATTCTATCCCCGTTTTTTGCTTGGGCAAGAGCGTAGGATAGACTCTGGTAAGGACTATCAAGAGTGCCGCGACCATCTTGAGATTTCTCATCTCCCTTGGTTACATACAGATCACGCGCTACTTGTTCCTGATAAATGCTAGTACGGAATTCATTTGTATCTTTCAAATAAGCCTGGAAGATGCTCTTTTTCAAGTCTTGAACAGCCGAAACCCTGGTGGACAAGGGAACCTTATTAGCAGCATTACTTTTCAGTTGTTCTAAGTCTTTGGCAATCGCTTCGTCCATTTTACTTTGAATCGCAGCAAAATCACTGGCTACACTAGTCGGTTTTAGTTCAGACACCTTGGCAATGCGGCGATTAAACATAGCCTTCTTAAAGGTTGCTAAATTCCCATCGAATTCAGGCATAATGGCAGTAAGAGCTTCCTTGTCATTGGCATGTTGATCCGATACATAGGCCACCATACCTTTTTCATAGCCGTATTCACCTAAAATTTCATAGGCATTTCGCTTAAAGCTAATATCACCTCCGCTACCCGTATCATTTTGAAGGGCAGCATAAATCGGTTCAAAGAGCGGAATAGTATAGTAGGAGTTCGTACGGGCTGTTCCTCTGGTTTCCATGCCATTAAATTTGTAGCGTCCCGAAATCAAGCCTTGATCTACAAAATCAGCGATCGTCTGTAAGTTAGCAGCTGAAGTCGAATCAATGGAGTTTACAAGTTCAGTCGTTTTTCCACCACCATTATTGGCTGGATTTGGAATAAGACTAATCTTATTGAGCAAAACAGCCCTATCAGCAGCAGTATGTTTCAAAATAGACTGAGCCTCAGCGTAGTCTAAGGTATAGATCACATCCAAGATTCCCTGCATATAGGTTTTCAAGTCTGCAGAAGTTTGGAAACGACTTGGATGGCTATTTTGAGTTCTATCGCCCGAAATAGTATAGGCAGTATTGAGGTTAAAAATCGGATCCGAAGTCGGTGATGCAGACATATTCATCGATTCAAATAACCCTCTCGCAAATACTTCCTGCAACTGATCTGGTCGACGACCATGCCCATTTAACCAAACGGTCTTATCCAACATGTGTGTCAACTCATGAGTGTAGACAGCATGGCCATCATTGGTTAATGACTTATAGAGGAAATTGTTCATACTGTTGGTCCCATTGGCTTGACCACCTGCACGAACAAAATTGATATAAAGATTCATGGGACCGATAAATTCCTGCACTCCTGTCAAGGCTTTCGGACCTGATTTAGGCGACCACAATTGTTCTGCAGAAGCCCTTCCAGTTGAATAGGCCTGCAGTGAGTCGGTCACAATAATCGGCTCATGAATTTTTAATCGTTCACTCTGCTCACTAATACGATACCAAAAATCCAAAAAAGCTTGTTGGTGAGCTGCGTAGTCTGCTATTTGTGTTTTTAGAGCAGCACGTTGACTATCGTTTTTTTCAGCTAGATAGGTATCTACCGCACCATAAGTGATGGTATTTGTCGTACTAATGGCATAAAGTGAATCATCACTCAGGTTCAGAAGAGGCAAAATATGATTCTGCCACCGCTGGCTATCTCGCAGGGTGGTGTAGAGTTCTGTTTGCCCATGCGGACTACTAGCTTCTGCAATATAAGCCTTAGAAGTATCTTTAAACCAAGCTGATACATCTTCTTGTCCCGTCCATCGTGGCACTTGACTTTCAATAAACTGAATCGCATCAGCATGATTGGTAATCGAGCTTAGTTTTCGTTGGTAGGTCACCAAGTTGTTTCTCAACTCCAAATCAGCATAAGCCAAATCGCCTATCGCCAATAAATTGGTCAAGGGGTCACTGCTATTTCCAAACACTTCTGGATGGTACAAAATGAGGTCTTTGGCTGAAAAATTACCAAATTGAAACCCATACTGACGGTCAAGATAGGTCAAGCCAAGCAAAATCTTTTCTTTGTTTGCTTTGATTGTATCAGCATTTACTGTAGTCGTTTTTTCAAAAACACCTGCCAAAATACTATCCAAATTTGTCTGAACAGCATTAAAGCTATCCCGCATATCTAACTGGTTCATATAAACCTGTCGCTTACGCTGGGTCATTTCTTCATTTGTTAGAGCTTTACCACCATTTTCCTTTTTTAGAGCTTGCTCCAACAGTATTTTCTCTAGTGGTCTCTCTGAGTGATTCAAACGCTCATACAAGCTCTCATAGTTAACTGCCTTCAATTCAGGAGATACTGCGCCAACCAGTTCTGAGACATTTTGACCATTCTTTATTCTTGGGAGATTAGCTGCAGTAGCTTCTTCAATTTGACTGGTTCCATCTGCAAATACTGTTTGTAGCTTGACAGCCGATTGATTGGTCAAAGAAGTTACCAGCTTTCCATTGGCATCTAGCGGTAATTTAGCCAACTCCTGAGCTGCCACACTGCGTACTCTTCGTGCTGAACGTAGCACAGGTTGAACGACTTCTTCTACTGCTTGGTCAGTCGAAGCTGCTTCTCCTGCTGCTGTTTCAGTTGGTTGAACTGCTTGAGTAGCCTCGTCCCTTGAACCTGCTGGTTCTTGTGCCGTTTGAATAGTCTCTAGTTCTACTGGCTCAATAATTTGATGAGAATTCTCGGCTGGGAGAGTATTCTCATTTACCGGCTCCACTGCTGGCTGCTCTTGCCCTGCTTCTGCTGGAAGTGCTGCTTGGGGTGCTGAAAGGTCTTGAGAGACCACTTCCTTCTGAATAGCTGGTTCTGCTTCTACAAGCTGGCTTTCTTGAGCTGGGTTCTCCTGTGTGGCTTCGTTTAGTGAGGAAGCAACGGTTTCTGGAGTTTGAACAGCTACCTCATTGGTTGCCAGCTCTTGACTTGGCTCATCTGTTACTAGCTGACTAGTTTGTTGACTACTAGCAGGCACTTGACTTACCTCTTGCGCAGCCGCAACCTGCCCTCCAAGGACGCTAAAGCTAATGGCCAGAGCAACTGACACGACACCGATGGAAAACTTACGTATACCAAAATGGTGCTTCTTTTGTAAAAAATGTAAATTCATTAAAATATAGTCTCCTTTTGAGTTAAATAAACACTCTACTACAATTATATAAGTAAAAAGAATGAAATGCAAAGAAAACGCTAACAAGTAAAAAAGCTCCCAACGATAACCGTCAGGAAACTGAATAAAACACTCTAAATTGAAAAGAAAATTTCTACCCTTACTTCACCGTCTCCACCTTCCACTCCTTCCAACCTCGGAAGCGAATGGCTCCTTGCTGGTCAGTACGATAGACTTGAATATTTCGACTGACAAAACGGTCCAAGGTTTCTTGGTGAGGGTGCTTGTAGCGGTTGTTTTCTCCTGCTGATACTAGGGCAATCTTGGCTCCTATATGGTCTAGAAACTCAGGATAGGAAGAACCTTTGGAGCCATGGTGACCAGCCTTCAGGACATCGACAGGCAAGCTGGGATAGGCTTTTATCAAGTCCAATTCCCCCTGCTCCAAGTCCCCTGTAAAGAGAAAATTCGTTTCCAACAAGCGACCGTAAAGGACAACAGAGTCATTATTGCCACCGTCCCCTGTCCCATCTGGATAGAGGACTTCTAGATAGGAGTCAAAAATCGGCAAGCGGTCGCCCACCGCCACCACATCAACAGGAACATTGATTTCTTTCAAGGTGGCTACAAAGTCAGGCACCGTCAGGCTTCCTGGTGACACGTAAATCCGACCAATCTGGACCTGCTTCGCCACTTCCAACACATCGCCCACATGGTCCGCATCGGTATGGGTCAGGACCAAACTATCAATCCTGTCCACGCCCCGACTATGCAGATAGGGAATCAAGGTCCGCTCTGCATTTGCCTGCGAAGACCGCTCTTGCCACTCTTCCTTGGCCGCAAAATCGACCCGACCGCCCACATCAATCAGGACCGTCAGCCCCCGCATATCCCGCAAAAAGATGCTGTCCCCCTGCCCGATATCCACCACCGTCACCTCATTTTCCAGAGGATGTTTGGTCATGAAAAATAGCAGAGCGAGGACCAGGCTCAGTCCTAAGAGCCATTTTTTCTTCCTGTAGAAATCGTAGAGCATGAAGAGGCTGACCAGCAAAAGCAAGAGGACCAGCCCAGACGGCTTGCCCAGTATCCAAGGTCGTATGCCCAAATCCGCCACCCAGACAATGATTTTTTCCATAAAGACAAAAAATCCGTTGACCCAAGTTATCTTGACCAGAGGTGACAGGAGAAAAATAACTGACAAACCTGGCAAGAGCAGGACATCAAAGATAAAGGAAAAGACAAAGGTCAGGAGGATGGACAGAGGCTGAAAGGCATAGAAATAGCTCATAAGTACAGGTAGAATCCCCAGCGAAATACTGAAACTCTCCACCGCAGCCTTTTTGACCTGCCCCAAGTCCTCAAAATCAAAGACCGTCAGCAAGAAAGCATAGGTAAAAGTCAGCACTCCACCTGCCGTCAGTAAAAATCGGGGCAGCATCAACAGGCAGACAAAGACCGTCACCGCAAAATTATCCAGCTTCCGCAAGCCCATATTGCCCAGAATTTTTTGGACAAGCGACCGCACCACTGATACCGAAAAGCCTGTCAAACCAGCATAGACCAGGGAAAAGGGAATCTGCAACTTATCTACCGTTTCCTTAGTCAAGCCCAGACGCAGCAAAATCCAACGAAACTTGTCGATGAAAAAGCCCACCTGCATACCAGACAGGGCGAAGAGATGAATGATACCCAAACTGGAATAGAGGTCGCTCATCTGATCAAAGTCACTATCCAGCTCCCCAAACAAGAGCCCTGTCATGTAGTGGCTCATAGGTGCTGGAAAATTGGTCTTGATATAGACCAAGGCTTGCCTCCGCCAGCTTGATAGCCAGTCAAAAACATTCCAAGACTGGATAGGAACAATCTTCTTAATCGCGGTTAGCTTGACAGTCCGATAGATGCCCTGTGTTTTCAGATAGGCCTGATAGTCAAAGCCCTTGAAATTCCTCTGACCAGCTGGCAGGCTGACCTCTGCCTCCACTTCTAGCTGGACCAAACCTATCAGCTTTTGAAAATAAGCCTGCTCCTCCTGACTGGCTAATTTGTAGAAAACTTGATAGTTTTGTCCGTCAGCCCGACCCCGAAAGGACAGGCTGTCCCCGTTAATGTCAATAGTATCTGGAATAACCTGAACAGATGTCACTTGCTCTGGGGCTGACTGGGCTGCCCGCTCCCATTGGACCTTCTGGCATCCAAAAAACAGACCGCACAGGGCTAGAAGCGGCAGCGTTTTGAGGAACACTGCCTTACCTTGCCGAAACCCAAAGACAGCTAGCAACAAACTCAGCAGGCCCATTGTCAAGAGGGAAAAAGAATGGACTGCAAAGTAGGCCGCCACCGCCAAGACTGCCAGGTGAATGGGCTGGCAGGGGGGCTTACTCAACCGTGACATAAGGTCGGATGCTTTCCATGGTCTTGTCGCCGATGCCCGATACATTGTTGAGGTCGTCCACCGACTTGAAGCCACCATTGGCCTCACGATAGGCGATAATGTCCGCCGCCCGCTTGGCACCGATGCCCGAAATGGTCTGCAAATCCGCCTCGGTCGCCGTGTTGAGATTGACCTTACTTTCATTTCCTTCTGGGGACATAGCAGAGCTGGCAGTCGTGCTGGCTACCACCGAGATCTTTTCGTCCTTGCTGGCCACATAGACCACCGCCTCGTCGCTGAGCTTCTGAGCCAGATTGATAGACTTGGGGTCTGCCTGACTGGTCAAACCGCCAGCCGCATCAACCGCATCATTAACACGCGCACCAGATTCTAAAGTGTAGAGCCCCGGCTTTACTACCGATCCCTTGACATCAACGACCAGCTGGCTGGACTCCTCACTTTCTTCTGTACTGTTTTCCTCGACCAACTCAGAGCTGCTAGAAGTTTGCTCGGTCTGTGGAAAGTCTGTCAGTCCTGTCTGATCAGACTTGGCAGGTTGACTGAAAATTAAGAATGTCGTCAGAAGCAAACCTGCAGCTGCTGGCAGAGCAATCTGCCACTTGTATTCTTTAAGCATTTCTATATAAGTTTTGATTGTATCCATAAATTACCTCCACCTATATAGTTCGCAAAAAATACGAAAATCCCGACCTTATAAGCCGAGATTTTCATATTTTGTCCGATAGCCAATCTGCAAAATTTTCCCATCTTGAATCAGCAATGGACGTTTGATCAGCATACCATCATTAGCTAATAAGTCTAAGGCTTGGTCCACCGTCAAACTGTCAAATTTGTCTTTTAGACCGAGTTCGCGGTAACTATTGCCTGAAGTGTTAAAATACTTTTTCAATTCCAAACCTGTTGCTTCCATCCAGGCTTTGAGCTGGTCAGCACTTGGAGGGGTTGCCTTGATGTCAATGGCTTCAAATTCCAAGCCCAAACTTTTCAGCTCTGCTTTTGCCGCCCGACAGGTCGAACACTTAGGATATTCATAGTATAAAATCATTGTTTCACCTCAAAGTATGGATTTTCGTGTTGCAAGAGCCAGATTTTTTTATCCAGTCCTCCCGCATAGCCTGTTAACTGCCCTTTTTGATTAAGAACACGGTGGCAGGGAACGATGATAGAATAAGGATTTCGCCCAACTGCTCCGCCGACTGCCTGCCCTGAGCACACTCTCAGTTGCTGGGCAAGTTGTCCATAGCTAGTCGTCTGGCCATGAGGGATTTCTTTCAATAAAGCCCAGACTTTTTCCTGAAATTCCGTTCCTGTAGCTTCAAGCGTCAGGCTAGAAAAATCTACTTCCTCACCTGAAAAATAAGCATCCAGCAAGAGACTAGTCTGGTCTAAAATAGGATGTGAGCTTAGAACTGGCTCTTCTCTTAGGCCTCGTTCAAAATATTTCTGGTCCTCAAACCAAGCTCCTCGCAAGCCCCTATCACTAGCAACAAGGGACATAGCCCCAAGTGGACTGTGGTAGATTTTCTTATATAGCATTCTAGCCTTTGTTTTTGATAACACGAACCTTGACAATGGCCTCAGTCGTTTCAAGTTTAGCAACCAAGAGATCAATCTTCGCCTTATCTGCTTCATCCAAGTCTAACAAAGTATAAGCATAGTCACCTTTTGACTTATTGATGATGTTGTCAATGTTGATGCCCAATTCAGACACAGCTGTGGTGATTTTTGCCACCATGTTTGGAATGTTCTTGTTAATCAAGGTAATACGGTAGGGAGCATCCAAGAACTGTTTGACATTTGGGAAATTGACTGAGTTGATGATTTCACCCGTTTCCATAAAGCGACGAATGGTCTGCCCAGCTGCAATGGCACAGTTGAGCTCCGCTTCTTCTGTTGAACCACCAACGTGTGGGAAGACGATAATATTATCTTTGTTGAGCACTTCTTCTGTTCCAAAGTCAGTGATGTAATTCTTGATAACTCCCGCTTCGATAGCTTCAAACAAATCAGCGTTGTTGACCAACTCACCACGGGCGAAGTTAATCAAGGTCGTTCCTTTTTTCATTTGTCCAAAACTGTCAGCATTAAAGAGTCCTCGTGTCTTATCTGTCAAAGGAACATGAACAGTAATGTAATCCGCATTGGTAAAGATTTCTTTCAAATCATCTACCCGTTTGACATGACTTGAAATCGTCCATGCTGTTTCAACTGACACATAAGGATCATAGCCAAGTACATTCATGCCCAGACGACGAGCATCGTTGGCAATACGGGCACCAATAGCACCAAGTCCAATAACACCAAGGGTTTTGCCTGAAATCTCTGTCCCTGCAAACTGCTTCTTGCCAGCTTCGACTTGTTTTGGTACATCATCTCCTGACAAGGTATTGGTCCAAGCTGTCGCTCCGATATAGTCACGGGCAGACAAGAGGATAGAAGCAAGCACCGCTTCTTTTACGGCATTGGCATTGGCTCCTGGAGTATTGAAGACCACGATTCCTTTCTCCGTAGCTTCTTCGATTGGAATATTGTTTGTTCCTGCACCTGCACGGGCAATGGCCTTCAGATTTTCAGGAAAATCAAAACCATGCAAGTTTTCAGAACGGATGATAAAGGCATCTGGATTAGCCGCATGGTCTCCATCAATCTGAAAACGATTGCCCAATTCCTTCAAACCAACCTGGTTAATATTGTTAAACGTTCGTACACTAAATACCATTTTTCTTACCTAAAAAGGCGGAAGAGCTACCGCCTGACTTTCTTTATTACTTATTTCCTAAGAGCCAACGGTCGTCTTCACTAATCTCCTGATAAAGACTGCGCTCGCTCTTGTGTTTGATTTTTTGGTAGGCCAGGCGTTCGCCGTCCAAGGGAACCTTTCCACAGTAGACAAAGCCTAGCTTTTCCAGAATGTGCTGCATAGGCAGGTTTTTCTCATGGGTATCACAGCGGAAGTCTGGCCCCTTTTGCCCTTCGATAATCCCTTGCAGGAAGGTCTGAACCACACCTTGACCCTGAAACTCCTTGGCTACTGCCACACGATGAATAGTCGTGTAAAGGGGATTGTTATGCTGCCAATTGCCCTCATAAATGGCTTCATAAGCAGCCTCGGTCCCACGAAAGACAGCCGCATAAACTGCAACCTTACCGTCCACCAGACCAACATAGCCCTTGCCTGTTAAAATATCATCAAAAATCGTATCTTGATCAGGATAAGTTCCTTGCCACTGACTACTCCCAGAAGCTGCTAGAAAGACTCTAGCTTGGTCAATAATCTGACAAATAACCCCGATTTCATTTGGATGAGCAAGACGGATTTCCATTAAGCATTCTCCGCTTCAAATTTCTTCATAAAGTCAATCAAATCAAGTACGCCTTGACGTGGGAAGGCATTGTAAAGCGACGCCCGCATTCCACCAACAGAACGGTGGCCCTTGATATTCTTAAAGCCTGCTGCTGTCGCTTCTTTGACAAACTTGGCATCCAATTCCTCGCTTGGTGAAACAAAAGGAATATTGGCAACCGAGCGTTCTTCTTTTTTGCGAACAGGGTTGCTGTAAAAAGCTGACGCGTCAATGTAGTCGTAGAGCAAACCAGATTTTTCACGGTTGATTTTTTCCATTTCATCTACACCACCAATTTCTTTGACCCATTCAAAGACAAGTTTAGAAATGTAGATAGAGTAAGCTGGGGGTGTATTATAGAGCGATTCATTTTCTGCTTGAATGCGGTAGTCCAACATGCTTGATAGCATTGGTTGATCGTTGAGGAAATCCTCTCGGATAATGACAACTGTCACACCCGCTGGACCAATATTCTTCTGTGCACCCGCATAAATCATGGCAAAGTCTTCTACATTGTATCGAGCTGCCAAGATGTTTGAAGACATATCGCCAATAACTGGAACACCATTGGTATCTGGAATGTCATAGACAGCCGTACCTTCAATGGTATTGTTGGTTGTCAAGTGAACATAGGCTGCACTTGGGTCAATGTCATTTTTATCAAAGGTTGGCAGTTCTGCATAGGTGATGTCTTCTGTTGAACCTAGCAAAATTGGTTCAAAATCAATGGTCTTAGATAGTTTCACAGCCTCTGTATAGGCTTTTTTACCCCAAGAACCACCTGCTAGATAGTAGGCTTTCTTCCCTTGAGCAAAGTTGAGTGGAATCATGGTAAATTCCAAAGACGCTCCGCCTTGCAAGAAAATCACCTTATAGTTCTCAGGAATAGCCATGAGTTCGCGCAAAGTTGCCTCAGCGCCTTTAATAATATCGTCAAAGTCTTTGGAGCGATGGGACATCTCCAAAACACTCATTCCCGAACCGTTATAATCCAAGAATTCAGCTTGAGCGCGTTCAAGCACTGGTTTTGGCAATACTGCAGGACCTGCAGAGAAGTTGTAGATTGTCATAAAATCCCTCCAAAAATGTAATGTGTTCATTATATCACAAGAATTCAGAAAATTCCATAAAGTTACCTTAATTCTCAGAAAAGATACGGAAAGTCATAACCACCCGTGAAAACGGGTGGCTTGTACACCGGCTATAAGCCGTTTCTCTCCAGCTACGTCTAAAGACGTTCGCTGAACTTCGTTCAGGTTAGTGCTATAATTACTTGACTAATGCCCGTAACAACGGGCTTTTATCTTGTTCTAAAACTGCCATCTGAAAATGGATCTTCATACTCTTTGACACTCAATTTATCAAGTGCAATGTCATTTTTCTCCTGCTCGCGAATGTATTTCGCAACTGTCTTTTCGTTCAACCCAACGGTACTAACATAGTAGCCTCTAGCCCAAAACTTTCGATTTCCATACTTATATTTTAAATTAGCATGTTTATCAAATATCATTAGAGCACTTTTACTTTTCAAATATCCCATAAAATCGGAAATCGAAAGTTTCGGTGGGATCAAGACAAGCATATGAACATGGTCTGCCATCATGTGTCCCTCAATAATTTCCACGCCTTTGTATTGGCATAGATGACAGAAAATATCAATTAAGTCCTGTCTAATTTTGTAGTAAATGGATTTTCTCCGGTACTTAGGTGTGAAAACTATGTGATATTTGCACATCCATTTGGTATGTGATAAACTGTAACTGGTTTTAGCCATTTCTTTTTCCTCCTTTATCTAACCTGAACAATTAGATTATAACAGGAAAAAGAAATGGAAGCTCAAAGCCTTGTCAGCCACCAGCATAGCTGGTGGTTTTCTTGTTTTTCTCTACGAGAAAAACTGGCTCGAAGCCATAATGAAAGGATAGACTACTTAGCCTATCCCGTGATATAGATCATATACTTCTTGTCTTTTGAGTTGGTAGCGTTTGGCAACTTCTTTAATGGCCTGGTTGGGTTTGCGGCCACTTGAGATTTCCTTCTCAACCTCAGCCTTTAAATCCACATCATCTGCAGACGGTAATTCTTCTTCACCAGCCCCTGCAACGATGATAAGGCATTCCCCTTTTAGAGGGTTGTCCTTCAAATAGTCCAAAACTTCTGAAATCGTCCCGCGCTGGAATTCTTCATAGAGCTTGGTCAATTCACGAACGACAGTCACCTGGCGATTTCCATAAACAGAAAACATATTTTCCAAGGTATCTGCCACACGATAGGGTGATTCATAGAAAATCTGCGTTTCAGGATAGGCACGCTTTTCTTGGAAAAAATCCTTTTGCTGCCCTGCTTTTCGCGGTAAAAATCCATAGAATATATGTGGTTGCGGAGCCAATCCAGAGGCAATCAAAGCCGTTATACCCGCAGACGCACCAGGCAAGGCCACTACGGGAATGTCTTCTGCAACGGCCGCCTTTACCAAGTCATGACCTGGGTCTGAAATAGAAGGCAGGCCTGCATCCGATACCTGTGCAATGGATTGACCAGACTTGAGCCAATCAATCAAGACAGGAATTTTTTCATGAGCATTGTGTTCATGAAAAGAAGTTTGTCTGGTTTCAATCTCAAAATGTTTGAGCAAAAGCCCTGTATTTCTCGTGTCCTCCGCTGCAATAAAATCAACATCCTTCAAGGTTTGAATAGCTCGGAAGGTCATGTCCTGTAAATTGCCAATGGGCGTTGGAACCAAGTAGAGACTGCCAACACTTGTCTGTCCCTTAAATGATTTCTGTACTTTCATCTCAATCTCGATTCAATAATTCAATACAAAACATACAGGGTTCATCGTTTTCCCTGCGCTGTCCATAAGAGAAGGTACAAATATGGAAACCATCTTCGTAAATATTTTCCAAATTTTCCTTCCCAAAATTGGAAGACTTATGGCCTGTCTTATCTTCTTTTTCAAGACGCTCTCGCAACTTGGAATTTTCCAAGCGGAGAGTTGTATTTTCGTCAATGACGCCCTGCAAGTGTTTCTTAATGGCATCCACTTCTGCCAAGGTCGTTAAAAGATTCTGCGAAAAATCATCAAGGGCATCAAAAATTTCTTTCTTATCCATGGTCTTCCTTTCTGCTTATTGTAATGTCATAAACTCCAAACTATTTTGTAGGCTAACATTGGCCTGCCACATCCGTTTGGCTGTTAAAACTGCATCCATTTTCTCTCGGGCTAGTGGCTCCATCATCTTCTCCGCTAAGAGCAGGCTGAGAAGGTCAAACAAACGTCCCTGCTCTGCCTTTTCCACAGCCAAAGCAACTAAGATCCCCACCTGCAAATAGGCTTGATTCGAATTGACAAGAAGCAAGTCGATGAACTTTTTAGACTGGCTAACCAGGTCCAAGAAACTCCTATTCTCTGCTAATCTTCTCGCTTCTTCTTGGCTAGAAACCAATCGTGCCAAAAGACTAGCCTCCGTTTTCAACAAACCCTTCTCTTCAAGCATTCTCTCCAAGGCAGGAAGATTTTTGGGAAAAGCAATCATCTGCGTCCGACTCTTTATGGTCGGAAGCACGGCTTCTTCTTGGTTGGTCAGGAGAAAAATATGAATATCCGATTGGGGTTCCTCAATCACTTTAAGGAGGGAATTGGCTGCGTTAGCATGCATTTTCTCTGCATCCCGAATGATGAAAACCTGTTTGCTGGATTCAAAACCAGATTGCGAAAAATTCTTGACCAGCTCGCGTACCGTTTCCGTCTTGATAATCGTTCCCTGGGGTTCCAAGAGGGTCACATCGGAAAACTCGCCTACCTCTATCAAGCGACAAGTACGACAATTTTGACACGGCAATACACCTGCTTTTTCCTGACAATATAAAGACTGGCTCAAAAAAATCGCCATGTCATAGCTGGCAAAGTCCCCCGAAAACAGATAGGCATGGGCCAGGCGATGCTGCTCCAAGATGGTCACAAAGCGCTGAAATACTGTCGGCTGTAAATGTTTTAGTTCCTCAATCTTCATGTTCTTTCTGCAAACCGTTTCTTAATAACTGCCAAGGAATCTGCAACAACAGCTTCTAAAGGCTGGCTGGCATCAATCTTAACCAAACGCTCTGGTTCTGCTTCTAAAATACTGAGATAACCTTGCCGAACCCGCTTGTGCATATCTGCCTTTTCCATATCCAGACGGTCCACATCCCTGCTTGCATTGCGAGCAATTCGGGCCAAACCCTCTTCTGCATCAATGTCAAAATAGAGGGTCAAATCAGGTTTCAAGCCATCGGTCGCAAACTGGTTGAGCCAGTTAATATCAGCCACATCCAGACCACGTCCAAATCCCTGATAGGCAATGGAAGAATCGATAAAACGATCAATCAAGAGCAACTTGCCCTCAGCCAAAGGAGGCAAGATTTTTTCTTTCAAGTGCTGACGACGGGCTGCGATAAAGAGTAAAAGCTCTGTCTTATCATCCATCTCAGTATTGGCAGGATTTAGAATAATATTGCGGATTTCCTCTGCAATCGCCACTCCACCTGGTTCCCTAGTCGTTACGACCTCTGGACCAAGCTCCTGCAAGGCAGGTAATAATTCCTGCAAAACCGTTGTCTTTCCAGCCCCGTCAGGACCTTCAAATGTAATAAAAAAACCGTTTCTCATCATTTCCTCACTCGTAGAACCTGGCTTCACAGCTCAGCTCTACCATCTACATCAAAGCACTTTACTTTTGAATGCAAATTCCTAGATAGTCATTCCATTTTACCAAAAAATAGGCAAAAAATCACTTGAAAAATGGACTTGTTTTTCATACAAAAATCTTTTAAAATTGATATATAGATGTTTTGGGAGGTTGCTATGATTCGTTTAAAAAATATTTTATTGATCTTGCTCGGTGCCGGGTTATTTGCCTTTGGACTCAACTACCTAATCATGCCCAATCGTTTATTTGAAGGGGGCGCAACTGGTCTGACCCTTATTATTTATTACCTTTTCGGCATTCAACCATGGGTGATGAACATTATCATCAATATCCCCTTGTTTATCCTCGGTTGGAAAATACTGGGTAAAAAAACTCTCTATCTTAGTATTTTAGGAACTCTAGCTGTCACTGTTTGGCTGGCTATTTTTGAAAAAATTCCCTTTTCCATCCATCTCCAGCAAGATTTGATTTTGGTTAGTATCTTGGGTGGTATTCTAATGGGATTAGGGCTTGGCACCATCTTCCGTTCAGGTGGAACCACTGGTGGAAGCGACATCATTGCCCGAATCGGTCACAAATACACTCCCTATTCGATTGGACAAATTATCCTAGCCATTGATATTCTTATTCTGACCTTGATTGTCATTGTCTTCAAAGACTTACGGACTGTCTTGTACACCTTGATGATGGTGGCTATCGCTTCCCGCGTCATCGATTTTGTCACTGAAGGTGGCTACGGTAGCAAAGGGGTCATGATTGTTTCACAAAAATCCGATCAGCTTGCCCAAGCCATTGATAGCGAGATTGAACGTGGTGTCACCTTTATCAAGGCGCAAGGTTTCTATAGCAAGACCGATGTCAATATGATCTACTCTGTCATCTATAAGAGCCAATTACAAGAAATGAAAGAACTTATCCATCGCATTGATCCCCACGCCTTTATCACCATTACAGATGCCCATGAAGTGCTAGGGGAAGGATTTACACTGGACCGTGATAAACAACCACTAGAACGACATTGATAAGAAAACTAAAACTGCAGATTCAAATGTCTGCAGTTTTTACATTATTCTGTTGTTTCAAGTGGTTGTTCTGCTTCGGACTGGGCTTCTTTTCCTTGTTCTAGCAAGGCCGCAATAATCTTCTGGTCACGCAGTTTGACCGAATCATTGATGGTTTCAGCGGAACGAATGATGGCCGCTTCCAACTCACGACGTTTCTGACGACCTTCATCAATGGCTGCAATAATACCATTGTTCTGGGCAACCAAACTCTCTGCCAACTTGGTCACTGAAGCTACTGACAGGGTCGGATTTTGCGCCGTCCGTTCCATCATTGGAATGGCCTCTTTCGAGGTATCAGCCAGCATCTGCAAAGCAGCATTGTTGGCATTGACAATGGCATCCGCCGTTTGGCTAGACTTGATAGACTGTTGCAAAATTCCCAACTGAGCGATAGACAACTTCATTGTCGGGATGGTGTTGCGACGCAACATCCCCAAACGTTGTTTCATGTCAGATGACACTTTGACCAGGTTACGCATTTGCGGTGTTGTTGTCCAAGCGACGTAAAGACGGCTCATGTATTCAGAATGTTGTTGTTCGAGGATATTGGCAACTTCCGTTACACGCGCCAACTTTTCAGAAGCTACTTGATAGTCTACCGTCGTTGGTTGCAGACCTGCCAAACGTTCCTGCTCTGCTTTTGCCCGCTGGGCAGCCTCTTGACCAGTCGCTTCGATAAAGGCAATCACGCCGACTAGATTTTCAATAGACTTGGTATTGTTCTCAATCAAGAGCTCCGCTGACACGATATTGCGGGACAAGACTTCCTCTTGCTTGACCACGCTGGCTGCCATGCTGTCCATTTTCTTTTCAATGGTCTGCGAATCGAAGTAAAATTCCTGCAAATCATTCTTGGTCTGCTTGAAGAGTCGTTGGAAGAAGCCAGGTTTCTTCTCTAACTCAGCAGTTGTCGAAATGTCCTTGTACTTAGCCACAAAACCGTTCAATTCACGGTTGGTATTGGCCAAGAGCTCATCCACCTGGGGAATTTCAATCTTTTTCTGTTCTGACAAGATGTGATTGACTGTCGCATTGACTTCTTCTACCGCTTCCTTACCAAAATCCAAGAGGGCATTCTGATTGGCCAAGAAATTATCCACTAATTGTGGCGCCTTGGCACGAATACCTGTCTGCTGTTCAGGTGTCAACTGGGCCAAGAAAGAGACCTTGGTAGTATCTCCAGCTGGTGTTGCTTGAATGATTTCCGTGGTCTTGTCCTTGGTTGACAAACTGTTATTGGCAATCTGATCAATATCGAAATTAAATCCTGACATCTTATCCTTCTTTCTTCTTCATCATGCGCAGGCTGACTTCAAAATCCTGCATATCTGCTTCGTTAAATTGTTTAATGGTATGGTCCAAATCCTTGTCAAAGGTTTCCAGAGCCAGCTTAGCCTGAGCCAAACGCTCCTCTCCATTGAAATAATCGTTTGGAGATTCTTTGATTTTCAAATAGCCCTGCAAAATATCCCTAAAGCGATTCATATTGGCTTCATGGATGGCTGTCAATTCTTCCCGCTTATCTGTCGCATTCTCCAGTTTTTCCAGAATAACCTGATTATCCCTTTGAATGTTGCAATAGGTTTCCAGGATTTCAGGAGCCAATTCTGAAATGCGTTTTTGTTCATCCCAAGTTTCATGTTTGGGAGGAGTAAAAGCATCCATCCTTTCATGACTATTTCCATCAAACGAGGTAGCTCTCTCAGGCATTTTCAATTGATACTTGAGCTGCAGGGTATCGACGACTTCCTTACTCTGATAGGCATCCAAGTATTTGCCATTCTTTTGATACAATTGGTCTAATTCAAATAGCTCACCCAAAATACGACTACGCAGGGCTAAAACTGCCTTATCCTCTCCATTTTCAGCTAACAGTTGTTGGTGCTTTTCAAAACCAGACTGAATGCTGAGTTGCAAGGTCTGAAACCGATTGATTTTATCCCCATGCAAAAAACGATTGATATTGTCACGCTTGAAAAGGCTGCCAAGAATGGGCAATAAGACCTTTCCAAAACTTTTCAGCAAGCCCAGAACTAGAACAAGTAGGATACTTTCAATATCGTCATCATGTCTGTACTTCTTATACTTTTTATGTCCCATACTTCCTCCTCTTGTAATCCCTTTTATTATACCATATAACCAATTTGTCTAGTCAAAACTTATTCACAAAAAGAAGAAAAAGCCGAGAAATCTCGACTTTAGATATTTTTAGCAACGGTTGGGACTAGGCTGTCAATCTGCAAGCCTGCTCCTTCAAATAGGGCTCTGATTTCTTCAACATCTACCTTACCGTCAATCTGTACTTCGATGACCGCCTTGCCTGATTTGGTAACTAATTGGACCGTTGAAGCAATATTGTATTCCTTATCTGCTACCAGACGGATGATTTTCTCCAATTCTCCTGCCTTATTTTCCACAAGGAAGCGAGCACGAACACCCTCTTCACCATAGCCTGAAACATGGAGAAAGGCTGCAAAGACATCACGGTCAGTAATGACACCATAGAGCTGACCATTGTCCACAACTGGAAGAATGCCGACCTTGTTTTTATACATGAGGTAAACAGCATCCTCAAGACTGGCATAGCCTGAAACAGTGATGACATTTTTAATCATGACATCCTTGACCTTGGTCTTGTTTAGAAGGTAGTTCATCTCGTAAATGGACAAGCTCGTTGCCTTAGATGGACTGGCTTCTGCAATAGTTCCTTCTGTCACCAAGCCGACTAATTTGTCATTTTCAATAACAGGCAGACGGTGCAAGCCCTGTTCACGCATCAAATCAGCCGCATGAGCGATGGTTGTGTCTGGTGAAATGTAAACAACTTTACGGGTCATAAAATCTTTAACTGACATAGGATTTCCTCCTCGTATTTTTCCTACATCCATTATAGCATAATACGAAAACGATTTCAATGTTTTGTGAAAAGAAATGAAAATTGAAGCCAGTAATCAGTAGAATATTTGGCTAATCCAGCCTTCTAGCTTTCAAACCATCCAGCTCTTCCTGACTGAGTCCCGTCAATTCCAAAATCAAATCATCTGAAAAACTCTTACCCAACATCTGCTGAGCAATCTTGAGTTGGCCATCTAACAAACCTTGTTGTAAGCCTTGTTGCAGACCCTCTTCCTTTCCACGCTTTCTACCTAGTAAGAAAGAAGTTTCCAGCTCACCAAAATGATTGGCAGCACTGTAGGCCAGTTGATCAATCATCGGCTATCACCTTCCGAATCCTCCCGTCCAGCTTTCAAACCATCCAGCTCTTCCTGACTAAGACCTGTCAATCTCACTATCATATCGACAGCGAAACCCTCGGCCAACATCTGCTGAGCAATCTTGAGTTGACCATCTAACAAACCTTGTTGTAGACCCTGTTGTAGACCTTCTTCTTTACCACGCTTTCTACCTAGTAAGAAAGAAGTTTCCAGCTCACCAAAATGATTGGCGGCACTGTAGGCCAGTTGATCAATCATCTTCCTCTCCTCCTCTGTCCATGTATTTCTATCCAGCAAATGCTCGGCTTTGCTGATGACGTCTGTCTGTTGTTGACTAAATTCTCGATTGGCAAAAAATTCCATCCATAAGCGCTGGTTTCGCCCCAAACTTCCCTCGCTCAGCTTGTTCAACTCAATAATGACCATCTCAAATGGCTTTTTCAGCTGACCTTCTTTTCCAAAAGGTAATTCCAAGACCTGTCCGTTTTCCTCGGCTGTCAGGACAAAGGAATGAATTGGATGCTTGTCGTCAAAATACCGGCTGGCCACTAAGGCGATGGAATAAATAGGCGAAATCTTATCATACATATCATGGGTCCGTTTGACCTTGTCCCTGACATTAGGCAAGTCCTTGACCAAATGTTGGCAAGAGTAGGTCCAGAGTCGTTTGATAAAACTATGCTGGTGAACCACCTGGATTTCAATGATAACCTGAGTCCCATCATCCAGTCTGGCTAGAATGTCCACCGTTGTACTAAAGTAGCCCTCCCGCTCTTTCTTGACATCGGCAAGGGTCCCATTCAAAATCTGGACGGCTTTGGGACGAAAACCTAAAAACGTTTCAATAAAATCAATGGTAATCTCATGGTCGCTGAAAATCTTCTTAGCAGCAATATCTGCCATTGGGTTAATGCTATGTCGAAATCTTGTCAATTTTTTCCTCCGATAAATAGAATTGAGAATCATCTCTATACTATCTATTCGAAGTTCCTAGTAATATTATAGCACTTGGGAGAACATTTTTCAAAAGCAAAAGGAAGAAAAATTCTTCATATGAAAAAGCAGAGCTGGTAGTCATTCAACTCTGCTTCTTATTGTCTCAAGCTACTAAGCCAGATGAGAATGTGTGATTAGACAGTTAGGAATAAGATGGATAAACTGTCTGCCATTCATCCTACTTCAACTTTTCCAGAAAGGCTGTTAGCTCTGCCTGGGCTTCTGGTGTGGTGCCGACTAGCTGACCAAGCATGGTTTCCAGCTGGGCTGTAGTTTCTGCAATTTCCTTATCAGTCTGGGCAAGCTTGTCCGCAAGTTCTGTCAGTGGAACGACAGGCTCTTCCTCAAAGGTATCGACATAGCGAGGAATGTTGAGGTTGTAGTCGTTTTCAACAATCTCTTCAAAGCTGGCTAGGTGGGCAAACTTATCCACATCTTGACGGTCTTCATAAGCTTTCAAAATCTTAGCGATATGGTCATCGGTCATGATATTTTGGTTTTTGCCCTTGTCAAACTCTTTTGAGGCATCAATAAAGAGAACATCTTTACTGGTACGGTTTTTCTTGAGAATGATGACCGTTGTTGGAATAGAGGTATTATAGAAGATGTTGGCTGGCAGACCAATCACGGTGTCAATGGCTCCTTCTTCTAGGAGATGCTGACGAATTTTCTGCTCTGCATTTCCCCTAAAGAGAACCCCGTGAGGAAGGACAATAGCCATAACACCCGAATGCTTGAGATGGTAGAAACCATGCAAGAGAAAGGCGAAGTCAGCCTTGGACTTAGGTGCTAAGACGCCGTAGCTTGAGAAACGTGCATCTTGCAAGAAACCTGCATCCCCACTCCACTTCTGAGAATAAGGTGGGTTCATAAGCACACCGTCAAAGTCCGTCGGCTCGGTCGTTGGCCAGTCCGCATCAAGAGTATCACCGACATGAAGTTTTTGGTTTTCGATGGCAACCCCGTGGAGCATCATGTTCATGCGGGCCAGGTTGTAGGTCGAGGTGTTAATCTCCTGACCGAAGTAGGAAACGGTCGAAGCCTCTTTACTGTAACGCTTGGCGTTAAGAAGGAGAGAGCCTGACCCCATGGTAGGGTCATAGAGGGTCATGCCCTTTTGATGCTCACGTCCGAGGAAGACGATCTGAGTCATGAGATGGGATACCGCTTGAGGCGTGTAGAACTCGCCTGCTTTCTTACCAGAATCGCTGGCAAACTGACCAATCAGGTACTCATAAGCATCCCCCAAGACATCTCCATCATGGTTGCTGAGGTTGAGTTCATGGAGTTCTTTGATCAGGGCTGAAATAACCTGATTCTGCTTTTGCGGTGTTGGGCCCAACTTTTTAGAATAAAGGTCAATGTCTTCAAAAAGGTTTTCAAAAATCTCATTTGACTGCTCAATGTCACGGAAGCCCTGTGCTAAATCTTCCAGCTGGAAGTTGCTAGTGTGGACTTTTACGACCAAGGCCGTAAAGGTCAAACCAGGCTCGATAAAGTAACCCAGCTCATCATCAAGGACATCCAGCAAGTCTTCCTTGACATCTGGATCCGCAAAGTTTTCTTCATAGAGTGCCTGAGCCTGTGACAAACTGTCAAAGGATTCATCGAGGTTGTCACACACTGCCAGAAGCAACTTGTCTGACAGGTATTTGTAGAAAATCAAGCCTAAAAGATAGGACTTGTATTCGTTAGCGTCCATCTTGCCACGGAGAATATCCGCCGCATTCCACAGGGACTGGTAAAGGGATTGTGAGTTGTTTGAATTGTTCATGTCTGTGATTCTTTCTAAATATATGGTATAATAGAGAGGTAGAGAAATATGACGGTGGTTCCAACTTTCTAACTGGAGGTGGTGCTTATGGAAATAAGTTCGAAATCTTACAGAAAGGGGGAACAAATGTCTCTAACTGATGTTTTGATGGTAATGATTGCCTTCGGTGGATTTATCTTAAATCTCATCAATTTAGTCATTATTATCTATAAAACATTCGCAGACAAAAAATAAAACCGTCAATATTTTGGGACACTGACGATTTTATTTTAATATAAAACAAACATTGTGAACCACCGAAATGGCTCTACTAGGAGTTGGATTGCCGTCCAACTCTTTTTCTATGCTTATTTTAACAAAATATCGTCAGTTTATCAAGATTTTTATATTGGATAACTTAGGAGCATTTGAGGCATAGCAGAGCTATACAAATAATTTACGGAGTAAGGTCTTTTTCATCTCCTTCAAGCTAGCCAGCTTGTCCTCCACCTGTGCAATCTCTTGGTCGAGGGTTTGGAAGAAGCTCCCGATAGCTTCTTGTTCGGGAAGGGTGGGGAGGAAGATCGGAATAGTCGATAGTGAAGTCGAACTAATGTGTCTCACAGTCGTTCCTGTTACTAATGGTAAAATATACCGATAGTTAGCATTGACCTGATAAGATAAAAATATTGATGAGTTATCTTTTATATTTGCTATTAATATATCTCCTCCAGCTCTCACACCCTCAATAGAAATAGAGGACGTTCTAGCTAACCCTTGAGGAGTAACATCAGACATTGGAAAAAGTAATGAATTTAATGGAATTTCTTTTCCTTCTACTGACTCCGAAGAATGAAAAATTTCTGTAATTACTTCTTTATATCTATATAAATCAGCATAGTGTATCACTTTTCCTCCCCTAACTTCTATATTTAAATCAGATTTAGATAATCCTGAACCTTTTTCCCAAACAACAATTTCCCCCAACTTCACTTCTTCCCAGTCGTCTTCAAAGCCTTGAAAGCGGAGGGCTGGTTTGGTTTGTCCCTTGGCTGGAAAGAGGAGTTTGAGATAGGTCTTCTTCTGCTCCTTGAGCGTGTCCAACTTACGCTGATGAAGGGTGATTTGACGGTCAAGGGTGGAGAAGAAGGTGCCAATGGCTTTTTGTTCAGTCTTCTGTATCGGTAAATCTATTGGGGTATTTTTACCTGTATTTATTGTAAATGTTCCTACAGTTCCTATCCCAGCCGATTCTTTTATAAATGTCTGTATATGATTGCCAATGAATGAATAGTAGAAAAATTTACCATCAATATGATTTTCATTCTTAAACCAAATAATATTCCCATCCTTAAAATAAATCGGTTCATTCCTTTCAATAAGCATAGGAACACCAATTGTGCCTACTCCAGTAACAAGTAAATCACCTTTAGTGACCTTACCTGAAATTGCTGTATATTCATCATATTTTTTTTGTGATATAAATAAGGGCTCGGTGACTAACTCATTTTTTGATTCTGCAACTATATCTCTTGCCCGTAAAAATCTAACTCCGAAATCTGTCCAATCAGATTGATGAATACGTTTTACCGAGGTAACTTCCATTACCTCCCCCAACTTCCGCAGTTCCCAAGAGTCAGTGTGGCCTTGAAAACGATAGGCTGGTATATTATTGTTTGTTTTCATTTAATCTCCTCTCAAATGTAACATTAGGACAATCTTCAATTTCTATACGGATATCCTCTTCCTCTAAATTTGTAAACAAAGTTAAGCTATCAAGGCCAAACTCTTTCGTAATTGGTATTATTTTCACATTTTTCAGATTTATTTTTTCTAACTGTTGGAATTTATCTACATCAAGTTCAAACTTAGTTTCGATTTTTAATGTAGAATCCCATATATCTAACCGATGACAAGATGAGTTTTGAATCAAATCATTGATATTGTCAAGAAGTAATGTAGAGTTAATGATTTGTACCTCACTAGCATGCTTCAATACTGTTTTAAAACTATCGTTTACTAGTAGGGTTGAAAACCAAACTCTATCTTGAACATTTTCGATACAAATTGGAACTGATGGGACTTCGTCCTCGAAATCCAATTTTTCAAAAACCCAATTTAACCACCTTGCTTCTTTTTCACTCCGAACATGAATTCTTCTAATATTTTCTTCGTTCAAATTTCTTCCAGAAATCAAAACCTTTGAGAAAATATCTTCTTTAGGAATGGTTAAGTTAAACAATTCCTCAAAGTATTCAAGGTCTTTATCTGCTATTTGTCCGTCACTTGCAGTAGATGACCGATCAAATAATTCACATGGTTCTTTTTGTAAAATATCAAGAAAGGTCACTAACCTGACTCTCTCTAAAACATCTCGTTCAAACTGTGAATTTAAGATTTTCAGTTTCTCTTCAAAATCATTTTCAAAGTAAAAAAGATAGATTCGTCTTGCACCTAAAAGATACTTTCTAAGAAATGGTAAATCACTTGAAGCGAGAGAATGACCTAATATATATAAATCAAAATCTACTTTATCTTTAAAGGAGTCATTTAACCTATCAAACTCACTAAAAATAAAGCTATCTCGTTTGACACGCACCATCTTATCATTTTTCAATGAACCCTCTACATGTAAGAGCGAGGAGCTTTCATGTCCAACCAAACCGCCACCAAAAATAAGATTCGCTTGATTTAGACTACCATGTAGTTGATAAACTTCAGTAGCTATCTCAACTAGCTTTAGGTCACTAAGAGAATTTGTGTAGTTGAAGTTAATCACATGAGCTTTGTTAAATAAATTTTCATATACAGGATTTAGCTGTAAGTCAGTTGGTAGCGATTGCTTCCAAGAACGATAAACCTGTTGTAAATAGTTATAAAACTCAAGTTCTAAATTTGAAAGATCTTGATTAAGCTTATCCATCTCATTCACTGCTTGAAACTTCTCAAAGTCAGCTGTGTTTATCGAGAATACCTTAGCTTCATACAAGGTCTCAAAGTCAGCCCAATTGAATTTTCTTCCGTCAAACTCTTTAACGAAAAGACTGTTGAAATGGTAATATTCTTCTGGAGTTGATAAGCTGTGTTCCTTAGCCATAAACTCCAGAAAAGAGTTGTAACTACTCTTTATCCCCAAATTCAAGTCAAATCCGTTCCCAACAACAACATATTTCTGTACTTCTTCTGTCATTCCCTTCTCCTTTCTATTTTCATTTTTCTCAAATTCCACATTTTGTTGAAATAGCTCTCAATTATTCAATTCTATTTTGACAAAATACTTATTTTGATAAAATAGACTCATGTTTTTTTCATTCTATTTTGACAAAATGGCTGTTTTGTTAAAATAGAATGCTGATTTTGTGGTATAATAGGGCAAAATGCAGCAAATGAGGTTTTTGATATGAACTATACTGAGTTAAGAAAAATATATTACAGTGATTTTGATAACTATGAAAAAGAGTATCAACATCGTCTGAATGGGTATAGTAGCTTGGTGACACAGCTTTATCCACGCTTGATGAAAAAAGACCAGTTTCATACCTCACGCTATCCTCTGTTTGCGGTCCTGCACTTGGGGATTCAGCTTCTGACCCAAAATATTATTGAAACATCTGATAAAATAAAAACGATTGCCGCCCAGCTACCTGAAGTAGCTCACCAGCAGTTTTACACCGAGCAGATGTATCAGTCCATCATCTCTACCAATGAAATCGAAGGCATTGCGACAACCCGACAGGAACTGAAAGAGGCTGACAGAATGGTCAGTATCAAGGCAAGAGCGGATAAGAAGACCAAACACCTGTCCACCCTACGCATGTACAAGGACATCCTAAACGATGACTTTCTCCATATAGAAAAATTGGAAGATATTCGAGCTATCTATGACCAGCTGACCAGTGGGGAGATTGATGAGAATGACCAATTGGACGGTCGGCTGTTCCGTAAGGAGCAGGTCTTTGTTCGAGATGAGCAGTCTGGAAAGGCTATCCATATTCCCCCAGTGGATGAAGACCATATCGAAGGAATGCTTAGGGATTGGATTGTCTTTATCAATTCTTCACAGGTTCCTTATCTCATCAAGGCTAGTCTGGGTCACTACTTTTTTGAAAATATCCATCCATTTTATGATGGAAATGGTCGCTGCGGTCGCTACATTCTGGCTAAATACCTAGCCAGACGGCTGGATAAATTTTCTGGTCTGGTCGTTTCTCAAAAAATAAATGAGTACAAAAACGACTATTATAAAGCCTTTAAGACTAGTGGGCATTACCTGAACTGTGCTGATGGAACTTTTTTTGTCCACTATATGTTGAAGTGTATCTTGGAAGGTCAGGAAGAAATTCTGCTGACCTTGCAAGAAAAACACTCTGATTTACAAGATTATCAGACTAAATTAGATGAAAACCAAGACCTATCCGATGTGGAAAAATATGTCATCTACCTATTGGCTCAATCAAAACTCTTCGTGAATGAGGATGATGGTCTGGAAGATAGGGAAATTTTAACCATCGCTAGCCAGTCTCAGCACCACTTTTCCCAACGGTCTATCAAGGACAGTATCCTTAAACTAGAGGAAAAAGGTATCTTGCAGGTGATTACTAAAAAACCACTACGGCACATCCTATCCGATAGTTTCTAACTACCTCCCCCTCAATGGCAGGATTTCTTCGGCAATCATGTTCATATAGTCCTCTTTGAGGGCTTTTTTGTATTTGAGCTTGTTGAGGGCTTGGTCGCCCTTGTTTTCCTTGTAGCTGGCATAGTCGTAGGTGTCGACCAAGGCTTTTTCACCGATTTGCTTGTCCTTTCCGACTCGATAATTGTCCACGATAAACTGAAGTTCGTCCTCACCGACACACCAATCTCGTGCTGTGGATACGACTTGCTCACGGATGGTCAGGTCAATCATTTCATCGAGCTTGTGGGCGATGGATTGGCCCTTGTAGTCTTGGGTATTGGTCTGGGCTTCCTGCCAGATTTTAGAAATGAGTTGGGAAAGTTTTGGATTGGTCTTGTCTAAGTCGGCGATGTAGTTGTCCACCAATTTTTTCTCCTTGTCAGGAATGACTTGGTTTTTACTGTCAATCAGGTTTTGGATGAGTGAGATGATATAGTGGTAGTTGATTTCGTCTGTACGGACAGACTCCAGCTCGTACTCGATGTCAAAAGGCGTTTCATCTACTCCCTCGTCTTCCTTTCGCCGTCTGCGGAGTTCTTCGATGACATTTTGGTATTGTCCAGAAAAATTCTCAATGTCCTCAAGACTTAGTCCGATTTCCTTAAGAATATCCTCTTGCTCGTAGTCGGCATAGACCTGCACGGAGGCAAAGAGCTTGTCAAATTCCTGGAAGGCCTTGGCAAAGCGTTTCAACTCGGCATCACTGCTGGCATCTAGGTCTGGTGTCATTTCAGGACTTGGGGCAATGGCCAGCAACTGCTGAACCTTTTCCTTGAACTTGGCTTTTTCTTCCAACCAAGTCGGAGCCAGCACCGCAAACTCACCACCATTTGAATAAAGACTGAGGGCCTCGTCAACCTTTTCCTTGAAGCGTTCCGGAGTCTGGAATGTCACGATTTGTCCAAACTTCTTGCCCTCGTCAAAGAGGCGATTGGTGCGTGAAAAGGCTTGGATGATGTGCTGGGGTTTCATAGGTTGCCTGTCCATGAAAATGGTAGACAAGCACGGAGCATCAAATCCCGTCAGCAAGCGATCCACCACGATAACCAAGTCCAACTGCTCCTCACGGAAGGCATACTTATCTTTTTTCCGTGCCAAGCGTTCGTTGAGGTCGGTATTGTAGGAACCAAGGGTCGCCAGAGTGAAGTGGGTTCCGAACATACTATTGTAGTCTTCCAAACTCTTGCTCATATAATCTTGGTTGGCAAAGGAAGACTCGTCGTTCTCAGTAACTGAATACGTTATAGCAACTTTTGGAAAGTCTGGTAAAACTTTCTTGACAGACTCGGAAATGGTCAGGCTTTTCTGACCTGCCTTGACTTCCTGTATCAAGTCATAGTAGGCTTGGGCACGGGCGATGGACTTGACAGTCAGTAGGCCCTCGTAGGTTTTCCCTACACCGTTTTGGAAACCGAGCTTGCGTTTGGATTTGTTTAAAATAGCATCCAAAACCGTCAGCATGTGCCGTTCATCGTCGTAAAACTCATCCTCGATTTCATCTTCCGCCCAGCCAGGCATGGTGGTCTGGTATTCCACTTGGAACCCAAGGACTGCTCGGTCATGGATGGCTTCTTTAACCGTGTACTCATGAAGACATGGTCCGTATTGTTCTTCTGTCGTCTGGGCCAAATCACCTTTTTGTTCTCGCTTGTTTTCCTTAAAAATAGGGGTTCCTGTAAAGCCATACCAGAGGGAATGAACAAAGAACTGCTCTAAAATTCGTTGGCGTTCTGGCGTGACAGCTCGGTGGCATTCATCCACAACAAAAGCTAGATTGAGATTTTTGACACGTTGGTGGAATTTCTCGTGCTGTCCTTCTTCAAATTGACGCAGGAGGGTATTGAGTTTCTGGATAGTGGTGACAACGACACGACGGTCTTCTGAAGCCAGATTTTTCAACAAGTGCTGGGTGTCGTCCGTCTGGTCAATATCCACCATATCGTTCTCCGCGTAGGACAGAAAGGCAGCGGTGGTCTGCTGGTCAAGATCCGTCCGGTCAATGACAAAAATAGTCTTCTCAATGGACGGGATTTGCAGGAGATTGCGAGCCACCTTGTAGGAAGTCAGGGTCTTACCCGAACCAGTCGTGTGCCAGATATAACCTGACTGACGGAGACGGCTGGCTTCTCTGATGGCTTCGATGGCATGAATTTGATAAGGTCGAAGCAGGATAAGGGCTTTTTTGTCGTCGTCAATAACCGAATATTGCATGACCAACTGATGAGCCATCGGGATGGAAAGAACCTCTCTGGCAAAGTCAAATAGATGAGGTTGGGCTTGGTTCTTCTTATCCACCCACTTGGTCAAAAAACGGTCGTTGAGCTTGGATTCTTTGGCAGCGGCGATATAGCGGGTATCTGTGATATTGGACACTACAAACATCTGCAGGCTCGAAAAGATCCCCTTAAACTGCCCTTCTTGCTCATATTTCCGAATCTGACGAAAGGCATCCATATAGGGATGGGAACGGCTCTTGAGCTCAATCTGAATCATAGGAAGTCCGTTAATCAAGAGGGTCACATCACCCCGTCTTTGTCTAGCAGCATCGCCACCTGTCACAACTTGGTTGACGACTTCATAGCTGGACTTACCACCAGCAACATTGTGCCGCCAGATGACTTCCAATCGGATGGTGCCTAAACTGGCATCTTCCCGCTGGACTTGGACCTTGGCAATGCCATTCTCACCTGCCAGCCACTTGGCTGCTTCGTAGAAATTGACAAAGTTGAGCTGGTTGCGAATTTGGTGCTTTTCTTGGTCTGTCAATGGATGGTCAGCTAAATGGCGGACGTTATTAGCTTCTAGCTTGGCGAAAAAGTTTGCCCAGAGCAGTTCTTCTGTTGTCAATTCAGGACGGTAAACCCATTGGCTTTCTCCACTGGTCAAATGGCGGATGAGTTCATCTTCCATCTGTACTTCATTGGCTGGCTTTTTAGTCTGATAAACAGCTTGCGGCTCGACCAATTCACGCTGACCAGGTAACAAGCGTAAGCTAACTTGAAAATCTTTCAAATCCTCTTCATTGACCTTTTGCAAGAGTCTGTGGAGATGCTTGCGAAAACCAATTAACTGCCCTTGGGCATCTGCTAATTTCTGCTCTGCTTGAGCATAGTGGTCAGGCTTACGTTTGATGTCCAGATAGCCTTTGAGAATATCCGTCAAGCGAGCCTGTTCTACTTGGTAAACAGCTTCTAACTCAAGGGCATTGTCTTGTCTTTCTAGCTTTTCAAGCAAGCCTGTTTGGTATTCTTCAATCGCCTTGACTTCTTCCAGCAATTCTGGTGCATAGACTGGTATGTCTAGCATGAGTTGTTTCCAAGTCATCTAGACACCTGCCTTTCGACAACGCAAAAAGCCTGCCAAGACTGGCAGGTTTCGTTTACTATAGAATTGAGCAAGTGTTTTAGATTGCTTTGATATATATATATATATGCAAATCTATTTAGAAGTTTCATATCTCTCTCCTAAAATACAAATAGGTATTACAAAAACTATTTTACCACACTAGGTCCCAAATTTACACAAACTATACATGCTATTTATATAAATTATACAAATAAAATCAGCGATAGAAAACCGCTGATTGACCCACATATAACTATTTCTATTACCCTTTTACAGCAAAGTAATGACCACTTGGGCTAGCAAAGTTAAAGTTAGGGAAAGGTTCCGCATTGACTGGACTGCAGGTATCCGTCAAACCAGCGATGCGTTCTTGAAGACCTTCAATATCGTCTGTTTCAAACAAGATACTTGGCTTCATATCGATCACTTCTGGTGATACTTGGCGAATAAACTCATTTGCATAAACTGTGATAGTCGTTGTAGCTTCAGGATGTGACTTCATGTCAAATGTTTCATACCCCATCATCTCAGCTTCATTGAAAATAGTAAAACCAGCAGCTGTCCAGAACTCCTTCTCAGCAGCAACATCATCCACATAAAACATCAATCCAAATTCTTTGGTAAACATGATTTCTCCTTCTATACTTAGTAGGTAACCTTGCCTTATTTACTTTGTTCTACCTTATCAGCATTCTCTATGCTCGGTAGAACAGGTATTTCTGATAATTCTTTTTTCAAACTCTTGATTTCGCCCTTCAAAGACAAATGTTTGGTCAAGCCAAGTAGGTACTGAATAGCCATACCCAGCAAGAGTGAGCCAATCATGACCAAAATCAAGGGCATTCTAAATTGTCCCAATAGATAATTGACAACCACCTCTTGACGATTAGCCAAAGAAAGAACCACCGTCAAAATAATGACAATCACTAACCCAATAAGCAATAATTTTCTTTTCATTCCAACTCCTTCTCTTTCTATGACAGTCTAGCATAAGAAGACAAACATAGCAAGGGAGAGGGCTTATTTAAAAATACCACTCTGGACAAATTGATTGCCAGTGGTTCCTATCTCCAACCTAAAATGAGGCGTCAGCCTCGGGGGGACAAACTAGCAACGTACATTGCTGGTTTTCCTATCTCCAACCTAAAAAGGTCCAAAAAATGGATAAAAGGAAAGACCGTCTGCCGACGGTCCCTATTTCCGACCTAAAACAACCCGTCAGGGTTGGGGGACAAAGAAAAAGCCTCGAAAGACTTTTTCTTTTCCTATTTCCAACCTAACCTTCGCTATTTCATTTCTCGGCTCAGGCTGAAACAGTTCCCCAAACTGTTTCACTACCCCGGACATTGATATAAAGAAAACTGCCTGCCGGCGTTTCCTATTTCCAACTTAAAAACGAGGCGTCAGCCTCGGGGGACAAACTAGCAACATGGGTTGCTAGTTTTCCTATTTCCCGATTAAAACAGCCTATCCGTATATAAAGAAAAACGCCTGCCGGCGTTTCCTATTTCCAACTTAAAACGTGGGGTAACCCACGTTTTAACCACCCAGATATGCTTTTTTGACTTCTTCTGATGCGAGGAGTTCTTTTCCTGTTCCTGAGAGGACGACTTTTCCTGTTTCGAGGACGTAGCCGCGGTCTGCGATGGCAAGGGCTTTGTTGGCATTTTGCTCAATCAAGAGAACGGTTGTTCCTTGTTTTTGGATATCTTGGATGATATCAAAAATTTCTTGAATGAAGATTGGGGCCAAGCCCATGGAAGGCTCATCAAGCAACAAGAGTTTTGGTTGGCTCATAAGAGCACGTCCCATAGCCAACATCTGCTGCTCACCACCTGAAAGGGTTGCCGCATCTTGGTTCTTACGCTCTTCCAAACGTGGGAAGCGTGCGAAGATTTTCTTCAAGTTAGCTTGGTTTTCCTCACGATTGTTGCGAAGGAAAGCACCCATTTCTAAGTTTTCCATAACAGTCAAGCCTGCAAAGACATGTCGACCTTCTGGAACTTGTGACAAACCGTCCGCAACGATTTTACGAGCAGGAACTTTTTGAATTTCATTTCCAAGGAAAGAAATCGTTCCAGCAGATGGACGAACAAGTCCTGAAATGGTACGAAGGATAGAGGTTTTACCAGCACCATTGGCACCGATCAAGGTTACAACTTCCCCCTCGTTGACCTCAAAGCTGACATCTTTAACAGCTTCGATAACGCCATAGTTGACGGAAAGATTTTTAACTTCTAACATTGCCATTATGCTTCACCTCCAAGGTAGGCTTCAATTACACGCTTATTATTACGGATTTCTTCAGGAGTACCATGGGCAATCAAACGACCGTATTCCAATACATAAATACGTTCCGTTACTTCCATAACCAAGCTCATATCGTGCTCAATCAAGATGATAGTGATACCAAATTCTTCCTTAATTTTACGGATGAGTTGGGTCAATTCTGCCGTTTCCTGTGGGTTCATACCAGCCGCTGGCTCATCCAAGAAAAGAATTTTTGGCTCGGTCGCAAGGGCACGAACGATTTCCAAACGACGTTGTTGACCGTAAGGAAGGTTCTTAGCCAGCGTATCCGCATCCCCATCCAAATCAAAAATTTTCAAGAGTTCAATGGCTTTATTTTTCAACTCTTCTTCATTCTTATAGAAAGCAGGCAAACGAAGAAAACTTGCCAAGACTTCTGCTTTACCATGATTACCAAGACCAATCAAGACATTTTCCAAAACTGTCATATTTTTGAACAAACGGATGTTTTGGAAGGTACGACCAAGACCAAGAGAGGCAATCTTAGAAGGTGCCTTACCATTCAAGATAGTACCTGCAAGGGAGATTGTTCCCTCACTTGGCTCATAAACACCTGTCAAGAGGTTGAAAAGGGTTGTCTTACCAGCACCGTTAGGACCGATAAGACCGACCAATTCACCCTCATGAAGTTCCATGGTCACATCACCAACGGCAGTCAAACCACCGAAGTTCTTGGTTAAATTTTTTACTTCAAGTAATGCCATTACTTAACCTCCTTCTTCTTGAGCAAGGCTGCCACGCTAAATTCCTTAGTTCCCAACAAGCCACCTGGACGGAAAATCATCAAAAGGATAAGGGCCAATGAATAGATAATCATGGCAATGTCTGAATAGCTCTTGAGGAATACGTTCAAGATACCAAGCACAATCGCTGCTACAAAGGTACCTGTGATAGAACCCAAACCACCCAATACGATGATAATCAAGACGTTTACAGAGGTCATGAAGGCAAAGTCTTTGGGAACGATTGTTCCAACATAACCTGCATGAAGACCACCTGCAATAGCTGCTGTCATGGCACCAAATACAAAGGCTGAAACCTTCACAAATGTTGGGTTGACACCAACGGATTCTGCCGCAATCTCATCTTCACGAACAGAAATGGTTGCACGCCCCATTGGACTACGCAAAAAGTTTACCGTTACAAGAGTTGTGATAATCACAAAAATGTAAACCAAAGGCCAGCTAGTAAAGAGTGGGATGGACATGATACCAGCTGCACCGTTTGTGACTGTACCACCATTGATAATCAAGATACGGATAATTTCCGCAACACCAAGGGTCGCAATAGCCAGGTAGTCCCCTTTCAAACGAAGGGTTGGAAGACCAACCAAGAGGGCAACTGCACCTGCAAGCAACATACCTACAATCAAGGCAATGGCAAATCCACCGTAAGAAGGCATCATCTTACCAAGAATACCGACTGAGTAGGCACCGATGGCCATAAAACCAGCATGACCAAGAGAGAACTGACCTGAGAAACCAACAATAAGGTTGAGACCCACGGCCAAAATAATTTGAATTCCGATTTGTTGGACAATCTGGATGTAATAGAAGTTGAGAACACCAGCTGCTACTAGACCTTGAATAAGACCAAAACCAGCCAATAAGATAGCCAACCAGATTGCATTCACTTTGAGATTTTGCTTCATGGTTACACCTTCTCTTTCACGTTCTTACCAAGGATACCGCTTGGACGCACCAAGAGGATGACAATCAATACTGTATACACAATAGCATCACGGAAGGTATCCAAACCAATCACATAAGTAAATGTTTCAATAATACCGATGACGAAACCACCTAGAGCAGCACCAGGAATAATACCGATACCACCAAGAACGGCTGCTACAAAGGCCTTCAAACCAGGAGTCATACCCATCAAAGGCTCGATTTGGTTGTAGTAAAGACCAAGGAGAACACCCGCAGCACCAGCAAGGGCTGAACCTAGGGCAAAGGTGAAGCTGATGGTACGGTTTACGTTAATCCCCATCAACTGAGCTGCATCGCTGTCTACAGAAACGGCACGCATGGCTTTACCCATCTTGGTACGTTTTACGATCAACTGCAGAGCGACCATCAAGGCAAGGGATACACCTAAGATAATCAACTGGATATTGGTGACGGAAACTGGACCAAGATTAAAGGTCACAGCCTCAATCGCTTGAGGAAAGGCTTTAACATCCGCTGTAAACAATTTAATCATACTGTATTCCAAGAAGAAGGAAACACCGATAGCTGTAATCAAGGCTGCGATACGGGTTGAATTCCGCAAAGGACGATAGGCCAAGAATTCAATAACGACACCAAGAATAGCGGTTCCAGCCATTGCTAAGATAAGGGCAACAAAAAAACGAAGGCTGCCATCAGCAATAAAGGTTAAGTTGTTCAATAGGAAATAGCCCATAAAAGCACCCATCATGTAAAGGTCCCCGTGGGCAAAGTTAATCAGTCTGATAATTCCGTACACCATGGTATAGCCGAGGGCCAAAAGGGCATAAACAGAACCAAGAATCAAACCATTGACAAGTTGTTGAAGCATAGGTTCACCAATCTTTCTAAATATTTTCAAGCTCAATAAGCATTGTTACATTATACAAAATTTTCTGAAAATAAGCAAGTTTTATAGAATTTTTTAATCTTTTAAGAAAATCTAGTTATTTCAAGGGAAAAAGAGGGAAGTCCCCCTCTTTTTTCACTTATTATTCTGCAGAAACTGTATCAACTGATGATTGCTCACCGTTAGTCAAACCAACAACATAAACGGATTTCACAACGTTGTGCTCTGCATCAACTGACATAGTACCTGTCACACCTTCGAAATCTTTCAAAGCTGCAAGGTTGTCTTTAAGAGCTTTTGAATCTGCTGCGCCTTCTGCTGCTTTCGCTGCCATGTAAACTGCATCATAAGCAAGGGCTGCAAACATGTTTGGCTCTTCGTTGTATTCTTTCTTATAAGCTTCGCTGAAGGCTTTCGCTTTATCGCTAGCTGATGTTACATAACCTGAAAGGTAATAAACGTTTGTTGCTGCTGAAGCAGTTGCCAATTCAGTAAATTGTGGTGAGTCGAAACCGTCAGAACCAAGAACTGGTTGGTTGATACCAAGACCACGCGCTTGTTTCACGATTGTACCAGTTTCGTTGTAGTAACCTGGCATGATGATGGCATCAAACTCAGCATCTTTCAACTTAGTCAAGGCAGCTTGGAAGTCTTTGTCACCTGAAGCGAAAGTAATTTCAGAAACAATTTCACCTGTGTAAGTTTTCTTGAAGGCTTCTGCTACACCCTTACCGTAGTCAGAAGAGTTGTCATAGTAAAGAACAACTTTCTTAGCTGACAAGTTTTCTGTCGCATACTTAGCCATTACTTGACCTTGGTAGCCGTCTGTAAAGGTCGCACGGAAGAAGTAGTCTTGAACTTCGCCTTTGTCATTAACAACCAAGTTGGTTTGTGTACCAGAAGGTGTAATCATTGGAACACCAGCTGATGTCAAAGCAGGAATAGAAGCTGCTGCCGCACCAGAAGTTGCAGGACCAACAACTACGTTCACGCCTTCACTTGCCAAGCTTGTCGCAACTGTTGCTGCTTCGGCAGTTTCTGATTTGTTGTCTTTAGTAACAACTTCGATTTTCTTACCACCGATACCACCAGCTGCGTTAATTTCTTTGACAGCGAGGTTAGCACCTTTTTCTTCAGTCTGACCATAAGATGATACAGCACCAGACAACTCCAAGTTGTAACCAATCTTGAAGGTATCACCGATAGCAGCACCTTGTGCTGAGCTGTTTGTAGATGAAACGGTACCACAAGCAGCAAGTAGAGCTGCAGAGGCGAAGGTAGCAAGTGCTACTGCAAATTTTCTTTTTTTCATGAAAACTCCTTAAATCTTTCTTAAATTTTACGATGTATCTAATATACTGAATTATCTGAAAATTGTCAACAAAAAAGAAAAAAATTTTTAAAAAAGTAAAAACAGGCCATCAAGCCTGTTCATTTCACTATTGAATCAAGTTGGTTTCTTCTTCTCTCCACAAACTACCAACAAAATTCTGGTCTAACTCTTTTATATAGGACGGAAGAACCTTCTTAACAAATTTTTCCTTCTTCAACTTTTGCATGGTTGCCTCTGCCTTTTCCTGATCCATATAGACCAGAACATAACGGAGTTTCCTTGAGTGATAATGAATATCTCCGTACTGGTTCAACTTCCTAGCATCACGGTTGTAATGTAAATAAACAGTTAGGCAGGTGCGCTCTCTCTTCTCAAACATGGTTTCTCCTCTAAGAACCTGTAATCACAAGCACTTCCACTTGTGATTACAGGTTCTAAAACTTCTCTTGTTTTATTATACCTTTTTCAGAGGAAAATGAAAAGTTTCAACGTGGCAGAGAAACAGAAAAGGAGGCAGTCCCCCCTCATCCGCTTATTTTGCTTTGGTATTGTCCATGATTTGATCAATGAAGCCGTAAGCTAGTGTTTCTTCTGCTGTCATCCAATAATCACGCTCGGCATCCTTGTGGATTTGTTTCACTGTTTTACCTGAATTATCAGCCAAGATTTTTTCCAATTTGTTACGGGTTTTGAGCAAGTGCTCAGCAGCAATAGCCATATCTGTTTGTTGCGTACCACCACCAGTTCCGCCCATCGGCTGGTGAATCATGTATTCGGCATTTGGCAACATGAACCGTTTGCCTTTGGCACCGCTTGAGGCAATAATGGTTCCCATGCTAGCTGCTGTTCCCATAACGATGGTTTGCACATCAGCCTTGATAAAGTTCATGGTGTCCACAATAGCAAGACCTGCTGATACAGATCCACCTGGTGTATTGACATAGAGATAGATATCCTTCGTTGGATCTTGGGCATCAAGGAAAAGCAACTGGGCAATGATAGAGTTTGCCATATTGTCCTCAACTGGTCCTGTCAACATGATAATACGGTCTTTGAGCAAACGTGAGTAAATATCATACGAACGCTCTCCACGACTAGTTTGTTCAATAACTACTGGAATCATACGAATCCTCCTTTATTTCAATAACAAGTATGAACCCATTATATAGAATTAGTCAAAATTGGTCAAATAAAAACCACGATTTTCACAGTTGAAAAAAGGGAGTGGGAAAGAACTGGACTAAGTCAAAAAGAGTTCTTCAACAAGTCCATATTTCCAGTTGTTGAGCTGAAACAGTCTATCCCCAGACTGTTTCACTCCCACCTCCGCACAGCTCAAACTGTCTGGGAGACAGTTTGAGGTTGGAGATGAAGCGAACTCTGTTCGCATCAGTCATATAGGTCGGATTTGGAGTGTGAAACACGAACAAATCTGCCAATCAACCACTGCGCTGAGATGTTGGCACGAACTCTAAGAAGCGACGCTGGGCTTTTTGCCCAGCCTCTCCATTCGATTATTTTGTACCGAACAAGCGGTCACCAGCATCTCCAAGACCAGGCACGATGTAGCCTTTTTCATTGAGTTTTTCATCCAAAGCTGCTGTGTAAATGTCAATATCTGGATGAGCTTCTTGAAGAGCTTTCACACCTTCTGGAGCTGAAACAAGGGCAACAAATTTGATATTTGAAGCGCCACGTTTCTTCAAGGAATCAACCGCCAAAATAGCCGAACCACCGGTGGCAAGCATTGGGTCAACGACAAAAATATGACGTTGGTCAATGTCTTCTGGTAATTTTACAAGGTACTCAACTGGTTGAAGGGTCTCTTCATCACGGTACATACCAATGTGACCAACCTTAGCAGCTGGTACAAGGCTAAGCAAACCGTCAACCATACCCACACCTGCACGAAGGATGGGCACAATAGCCAATTTTTTACCTGCAATTTGCTTTTGAACCGTCTTGGTAATCGGTGTTTCAATTTCCACATCTTCCAGCGGCAAGTCGCGCAAGACTTCGTAACCCATTAGCATTGCGATTTCATTTACCAACTCACGAAAATCCTTTGTTGAAGTCGATGTACGACGAAGAATTGACAACTTGTGCTGAATGAGCGGGTGTGAAATGACTTGGAATTTACCCATGATGATAAGACCTCTCTTTTTTGTTTTTTCCATTTTACCAAAAAATCATGAAAAAAGCATGGGAAAAGAAAAGGAATTTATTTTTTGAGAACGATTGCCTCATATGGTCTCAATAATTGTCTATCCAAAAATGCTGCTTCACCATAGTTATGCATAAACAAGGAATACCCTTCACTTGATACTTCATAGGCCTGCTCATCACTGGTGAAATTTACCAGAATGATGAAATCATCCTGTTCATCATATTTACGGTAGGCCTTTACTGAGCTATTACCAGTCTCCATCACTTCATATTTTCCTTCAGACATACAAGGGTACTCTTTCCGAAGAGCGATTAATTTTTGATAGGTATAGAAAAGCGATTGTTTGTCTGTCAGTGCTTTTTCAACGTTGATGTCTTTGACAATATCTCCCAAAGCCAGCCAGGCTTGACCTGTACTGAACCCTGCTCCTTCTGCACCTGTCCATTGCATTGGACGACGAGCATTATCACGACCTTTGGCATTTATAGAAGTAAGCAATTCCTCCTTGGTGAAGCCATTTTCAATCCGTTCCGCATACATGCGACGTGTTTCAATATCGTCCGCTTGGCTAATATCCATAATCGGTGTATTAATCATACCGATTTCCTCACCTTGGTAGATATAAGGTGTCCCTGACATAAAATGAAGATAAATAGCCAACATTTTACCACTTAGTTCACGAAATGCAGGTCGATCATCACCGAAGCGAGAAATGGCACGAGGTAAATCATGATTATTCCAGAAAAGCGAGTTCCAGCCTTTACCAACCAGTTCAGTCTGCCATTTGGATAGAACCTTATGCAAACGTGCTGGATCAAGCGGTGCCAAATCCCACTTTTCTTTCCCTTCCTGCTGATCCAGTCCGACATGTTCAAATTGGAAAATCATCGAAAATTCTTTTCGGTCAGGATGTGAATATAACTGAGCATTTTCTGGATTGGCACTCCAGGTTTCCCCAACAGTCACTAAGTCGTATGCACCAAAGGTTTTCTCATTTAATTCCTGAATAAGAGGATGGAGAGTCGGGCCATCAGCTGTAATTAATTTTTCCGGTTCTTTTCCAATCAAATCAATCACATCTAGCCTGAAACCGCCAACACCTTTTTCAATCCAAAAATTGATCATATCCCAGATTTCTTGTTTCAGAGCAGGATTTTTCCAGTTCAAATCCGGTTGCTTAACAGAGAATTGGTGGAGATAGTATTTGTTCAGATGTGGAACGTATTCCCAAGCAGAGCCTGAGAAGGTCGAGCGTAATTCATTCGGCTCGTCAGCCCAAATATAATAGTCATAATAGGGATTATCTGGTCCTTTGAGGGCTTCTTGAAACCAAAAATGTTCATCCGAGGTATGATTGAGCACCAAATCCATGATTATTTTGATATTGCGCTTATGGCCTTCTGCAATCAGCTCTTCCATATCTTCCATGGTCCCAAATTCTGGAGCAATTCCTTGGTAGTCACTGATGTCGTAACCATAGTCATCCATGGGGGACTGATAAACAGGACTGAGCCAAATAGCATCAATTCCAAGCTCGTGAAGATAATCTAATCTGCTGATAATCCCTCGAATATCCCCTACTCCATCTCCATTTGAATCTTGAAAACTACGAGGGTAAATTTGGTAAATGACGGACTTCTTCCACCAATCTGTTTTTTGTATTTCTGACATTTGATTCATCCTTTCTGTACAATCTAATTTACGCAAGAAAAAGGGGAATCCCCCCTTTCTATATAATCATATTATAACTCAATTGTAGTAATTTTGCCCTCTTCTATTTCAACAATTTCAAAGGATTTTTCTTTTAGATTTGCTGTTAAGCGGGCAGATACCCCTGCATCTTGATTATTCCAGAAAATTTCCATACTTGTTTCATCCAACATCTTAACAGAGAACTCTCCATCAAAAGCTGGACTTGTATTGCGGAATTTAAGGAGTTTGAACAAGGATTGTACAACTGGCCGTTGCACTTCCTGCTCAATTTCTTCCAAATCATAGTAATGGCGATTGATATTGCGACCTTCCTTGCTTGATTCCAAAAGCTCAATATCATTTTCGCCTGCTAGCAAACCAACATAATAAATTTGTGGAATACCTGGTGCAAAACATTGGAGAACACGCGCTAATAGGTAAGCTTGATCGTTATTACCAAGGGCAGAATAATAAGTACAGTTAATCTGATAAATATCCAAATTATTGTAAGCTTCAGTGCTATAAATTTTCTTGACATTGGCACCTTGTGCATACAAGGCTTCACGCGTTTCCTCTGTCTCCTCATCCGTCAGCAAATCCTTAACATCCACAACACCGATTCCATCATGTGTATCAAGAGTTGTAAATTGCTTGCGAGGGCAAATCTCCATCCAGTGAACCAGACGATTGACATGACCTGAATACAAAGCGTGGAGAACCAGCATTGGCAAGGCAAAGTCATAAACATAATAATCCTGTTCCGCAATTTTTTGCTGAATGGTGTAGTGTTCATGAATTTCTGGTAAGATTTCTACATCTTTTGGTGCCAATAACTGACGTGGAAAATGGAGCATTTCCCAAATATCAGGTTCCACAAAGAAACAGTTGGTTCCGATTTTTTTATTGGCATAAGCAAAGGCGTCCAAACGAATGATCGAAGCACCATGTTCTGCCAACTGTTCCAAATTTTCTTGGATGAACTGGCGTGTTGTCTCTGTAGTCACATCCAAGTCAATCTGTTGCTCATCAAAGGTACACCATACCTTCTCCTCACTACCATCAGCAAATGTTGCAATTCGATATGGAGCACGAGGTTTACGCTTATAGATCAAATCAACATCTTCTTGCGTTGGCTCACCATTTGGCCAAAAGTTTTTATAGCGAATAAACAAATCCGCATAAGCTGATTCATCTTTCTTTTCAAGAAAATCAAGGAAATATGGAGATTTTGCCGAGATATGATTAATCATAAAATCGAACATCAGATAGTAGTCCTTACTCAATGCTTCAATATCTGACCAATCTCCAAATGCAGGGTCTACCTTTGTATAATCCATTGGCGCAAACCCACGGTCACCTGATGATGGGAAGAATGGTAGAATGTGAATACCTCCCACAACATCCTTTAATGGTCCCTCAAGAACTTTTTTCAAATCCTTGAGATTCTTGCCTAAACTATCAGAATAGGTAATCAACATAGCTTGGTTTTTAATTTTCATCGATATTCTCCTTTGTAAGCCTTTTCTTTTTCATTTTTTAGAAAAGGTTGAACAAGTCAACCTCTAGATTATTTGACAGATCCACTCGTCATACCTGAAATAATATGTTTCTGGAAGACAAGGTATACCAATAAGATTGGGATAATCCCCACCACATAGGATGCAAATGATGGTCCATAATCACTGAAATACATACCTTGGTAATTGTATTGAAAAAGTGGCAAGGTCCACATGCTTTGATCACGGTTCAATACTAGTAAAGGCAAGAGGAAATCGTTCCAGACCCAGAGGGCATTGATAATCAAAACGGTTGCATGCATAGGTTTCATGAGTGGGAAAATGATTTTCCAGTACATAGTAAATTTATCACAGCCATCAATAGCTGCCGCCTCATCCATTTCTTCAGGAACAATGGTCTTAATATAGCCGACATAGAGGAAGAGGGCCTGAGGGACTGCATAGGTCAAATATAGAATAATCAAACCGACAATATTGTTCAAGCCAAGGCTTGACATTAATTTGGTCATTGGGAGCATAATCACTTGGAAAGGTACAAAAATCCCAATAATCAAGAAAAAGTAGATAAAGTTAAACACTGTCTGGCGTTTCATTTGACGGGCTACGGCGAAAGCTGCCATTGGAATAACAAGTAGAATCAAGCCAACTGCTACAATCGTAATCAAGGCAGAATTGCCAAAATATTGTACAATCCCATCATTAAACAAGCGTTCGTAGTTATTTAAAGTGAAATTTTCAGGAAGACCAAAGAAGTTGCTCGTGATTTCCTTGGTTGGTTTGAATGAGCTAATAATCGTTACAAGTAGCGGAATAAACATGAAGAGAATACCGCTGAAGAGCACGAGATAAACCCACCAATTTTTCTGTTTGTGCTTGTTCATATTTACTCTCCTATACTTCAAATTTCTTAGAAATCTTCATCTGAATCAACGAAATCACAATGATAAAGATAAAGAGGACCACCGCTAAAGCATTCGCATACGAAAACTTATTATCAACAAAGGCATAGTTATAGACTAATAAACCAAGTGATTCTGTCTTGCCATCTGGGCCACCACTTGTCAGTGCAAAGATAAGGTCGAATGCTGTCAAACCTGACTTCATTGCCAAGATGAAAACCATACTGATAGATGGTAATAAGAATGGAAGTTCAATATTAAAGAATTGTTGAGAGCGTGTTGCACCATCGATTGCAGCTGCTTCTTTCACATCTTCTGGAATACTCTGTAAACCAGACAGGAAAATGATAACTGGCATAGCCAAGCCCTGCCAAAGTGCTACGAAAATAACAGCTGGAATAACAGTATTCTCTTGTACCAACAAGTTTTCCATCAACCAATCGATATGAAGGATTTCTCCAATCTGTGTAAAACCATAGTTGAACAATTGGACAAAAATCAAGCCCAATGTAACGGTTGAAAGTACCGCAGGGAAGAAATACCATGTTCTAAAGAAACCAACCGCCTTTATCTTGCGATTAAGTAAGGTAGCCAACCAGATTCCGATAACTATTTCTCCAATGACTAAACCAATGGTGAAGATAATGGTAAAAGTCATAGACGTATAAAAATCAGGATTTTTCAAGATATCTAGATAATTTTGAACGCCAATCAAGCTGAAATCTGATGTCAATCCATTCCAATCTGTTAAGCTATAATAGATACCCGTAAATAAGGGATAGAAGAAAAAGATTAACTGTAGACCAATTGGTATGGCAACAAATAGATAGGGCCAATATTTGGCAATAAAACCTTTTTGATTCATCATGATACTCCTTTTTTCTAAAAGTTTCATAGTTGCTTCGTGTCAGTTTGAATAGAAGGAGTGGTTAGGGGGATTCAAACTGACACGAAACAACTATGAGGAGGAACTAGGACTTGTCTAGCCCCTCCCAATAGCTCTATATCATTTATTTTTTCATCGGATCAAAGAAAGCATTCAATTCGTCCGCAAGCTTATCTGCCTTTGGATCTTTGATTGCTTCTACAGCGATGGTCCAGAAATCATTTTGCGATGTCCATTCTTTATGCAACCATGCAATTTGCTTATCAGTAAAGGCATATTGGGCAACTCCTTCAATTTCTGGGAACTTCCCTTCTGTTTCAACTCCCTCGACAGAAGTTGGCGAACCGTCTACATCATAATATTTTTGCATGACTTCTTTGCTAGACATATAAGCGAGGAACTTTTTAGCTTCTTCTGGGTGTTCCGTCTTGGCACTAATTGACAAAGCTAAGTCGGCACCACCGATAGTCACATCATCCCCTTCTTTTTCTCCAGGGAAGGCAAAGATACCGTAATCCAAATCAGCATTCTGTTGATTGATGACTGCAGCAGCCCAGCTACCTTGTGGCATCATGAGAGCTTTGCCATCTGCAAATGCTGCGACAGCATCGGCATACTTAGCTCCAGAAAATCCTGATTGACCATTGTCATGTAATAATTCGAAGGATTTAACAACTGCTTGCGTTGCTGGATTGTCAGCTGTGATACTACCTTTGCCACTCCGAACTAGGATATCTTGAGCTTGGTCATAACCTCCTGCTGCGCTCACCCATGCCAACTGATGGAATCCATTTAGTGACCAAGAATCAGCCAAAGACAGCGCAAATGGTGTTTCACCCTTGTCTTTAATCGCCGCTACTAATTTTTCGAATTCAGCAGTCGTTTTTGGTACTTCTAGGCCTAATTCTTTAAATTTAGCCTTGTTATAATAGATACCATAGACATTGGTGTTCAATGGGAGAGAATAAATTTTATTGTCAACAGCATAGAATTCTGCTGCTCCCTCTTTCAAATTGCCAACTCCAGCATCCTCTCCGAGTTCTAGGAAACGACCATCTTTTGCCCAAGCATCAAAATCTGCCGCAACCGGATAGACATTGATAATATCTGGATCTTCATTATTGGCCATACGAGTTTTCAAGATGGTTTCTGCATCTGGCACACTGGAAAATTTAATACTAATGTCTGGATTGGCCTTTTCAAAATCAGTAATGATTTCTTGCAAGGTCGCTTGCATTTCTGGTTTTTGCGAGAAATATTCTAGTTCGACTTTATCGCTAGACCCCGCCGAGCCATTCCCACATGCTGCTAGCAAACTAGCAAAAGCAATCACAGATGTACTTTTAACGAATGTTGTAAATTTCATTTTCTTTCTCCCTCTATAACTAGGTCATTTAGTAATAATATCATATTTTTCAACTGCTAATGTAACTAATCCTTGACTCTGGAAACGAATGCCATCTGCTTCAAGTGGTGTTTCAATTTCCATACTGAACACTTGCTTCCCTCCATTGATAAACAATTCAATGGAATGACTATCCAAAATAAAGCGACAGGTGATTGAATCTTGGAGGTCTACTGCTACTTTTCTGAAACAATTCTGATCTAATCTAAGCCCAGAATAGGTTCGATCAACTTCTAGCGTATCAGTCAGCCGAGTAAATTTAAAACTGGTATATAAGTCATCATTGCAAGCTAGATCAATTTGGAATGTTGTCCATTCTTTACCAGACAAACTGAGCTGTAAATCAATAAATCTACCTTTCAAATCTGGTTTTTGATAGGTTCCATCAATGGTGGTTGAAAATTGAAGTTTATTTTGACGATAAGCCTCTAGTTCCCGAATCGGTTGCTGGATGAGCTTACCATCTTCTAAGCTAAGCTCTCTCGGAAGAGTCATCATAGCCTGCCACTCTGTATTTTCTAAATCAGAAATCGAATTCCACGATTTCATCCATCCAATAAGAATCTGTCTCCCATCACTCAGACGACACGTTTGTGGTGCATAAAAATCCAAACCATAATCAAGAGATTTTCCTTCACCTTTATCAAATTTATGATTTTCTCTGTCATAATTTCCAATAAAATAGACTGAATTGTGACCATTATGGAATTCTAAGTCTTTAGCTCTCATGTGTTGAGGTGAGCAGATTAGAACGGATTGACCATCAATTTCAAAAAAGTCCGGGCATTCCCACATGCTACCATACTCTCCTGTATCATCGCTCGCAAGTACTCCGTTATAGGACCATTCTTGTAAATTCTGACTTGAAAATAGTTGGATTTGACCACGCCCATCTGTATCCAAGTTTCCGACAACCAGATTGTATCGTCCATCTGCTTTCCAAACTTTTGGATCACGAAAATGTTCTCTACTAAAACCGTCAGGCAGTAGATTCCCTGTCAATACTGGATTCGTATTAACTTTTTTATAATCAACTCCATCTCCAACGGCTAAACATTGGTCTTGAACAGTTTCAATCTGTCCACTACTGTTTTCTTGTTTTCGAACCCCTGTATAAATTAGATAGTGTTTTCCCTCGTGCTCCACTGCACTTCCTGAAAAGCATCCTTCCTGGTCATACCATTGGTCGGGTGCTAGAGCCACGGGCAAATCTTTCCAAACTACCATATCTTCCGTCACTTGGTGTCCCCAGTGCATGGGTCCCCACTTGATATCATAAGGATGATACTGATAAAATAGATGGACTTTACCCTGAAATTCTGAAAGTCCATTCGGATCATTTAGCCAACCAACAGGTGGACTAACATGAAATCGTGGCCTTGTATCCGAAGCAACATGATGCTGGGAAACATAATCTCTAGCCTTTTTCAAGTTTTGCATCCTTCACCTCCGGATGTTATTTGTAATGTAACCGGTTACTTAATGGTATTCTACCCTTTTAGTTTTTGATTGTCAAGCGTTTTCAAAAATATTTTTCTAAATTGAAAAAAGATTGACACATAGCGATTTTCACTATATAATACTGAAAACAGGAAAGGGTTTTCAAATGAAGCAACAAAAGGTTACATTTGCGGATATTGCAAAACATACAAATTTTTCAAAGACAACCATATCACGATATTTTAATAATCCCGATTCATTAACAGATGCCAGCAAACAAAAGATTGAAAGAGCATTAATTGAACTGGGTTACCAAGAAAATAAACTTGCAAAAGTATTAGCCAAAGGCAAAACGGAGTTCATCGGTATTATCATACCAAATCTATTTCTCCACTTTTATGCGGCCATTTTAGAAGAAATACTAGCTACCTATAAAAAAAATAATTACAAATTCTTAGTTTTCATCGGTGATGACAATATTGAGACCGAACGAGAGTATATCCAAGAATTATTGGCTTATAATATCGAAGGATTGATTGTTTTAAGTCATACCATTACTTCTGAAGAATTAGCCAGTTACAATGTTCCTGTGGTTTCAATTGAGCGCGAATCACAATATATTTCTAGCATTGAAACCGACAACTATCTAGGAGCCATTCAAGCTACAGGTTCTTTAATCAAGAATAACTGTGATATACTTATCCATATTAATGGAAAATTGAAAGAAAACATACCTGCCTATAATCGAGTCAAAGGTTTCGAAACAATGTGTCAGGACAGTGATGTAGAGTACAGAATCTTTGCAACGGACCTAGGTAGTTCTTACCATCAGATTCAAACTGAATTACAGCACCATTTTGAGACGATTGAGGCTAACTATCAAGGTAAGCGCAAAGGAATTTTCTTTGCTAACGATACCTATGCCTCTATCTTTGTCAATATCCTGTTCCAAAAATATGGTCATTTCCCTGAGGATTATCGTATTGTAGGATTTGATGATTCTCCGATTGCATCGGAAACAATTATTCCATTGACAACTATCAGACAAGATTTAAAGGCTATTTCTCACACAGCTTTAGAAGTTTTGAGCCAGCAAATAGAAGAACGAAAGAAAGGAATTATTTCGCCTATCCAACATCGCGAGATTGCTCCGAAATTGATTAAGCGCTCCACAACATTTTAAAATAATGGCTACCTAGTAGAACTAAAATATCGTTACTAGGTAACCTTTTTTATTGTTCATTACTTCATTGGGTCAAAGAATGCATTTAGTTTCTTAACTAATTCTGTAGAATTTGGAATATCACAGCTTCAACTGTGATATTCCAGAACTCTTCTTCTGATTCCCACTCAGATTGCAACCAAACTACATGTTTGTCAGTGAAGGCATATTGCGTCACTCCAGCAGTTTCTTCAAACTTACCTTCTGTTTCAACGCCTTCTACAGAAGTTGGCGAACCATCTACATCATAGTATTTCTGGAGAACTTCTGGACGAGAGAGGTATTCTAGGAATTTTTTAGACTCTTCTGGGTGCTCTGTATCTGATGAAATAGATAGAGCAAGGTCAGCTGCACCAATGGTATAGTCGCCACCTTCTTTATCACCAGGGAATGTAAACATACCATATTCAAATTCTGGTTCTTGTTGGTTTACAGCTGTAGCTGCCCATGTACCTTGTGGAAGCATGAGAGCATCGCCTGCTGCAAAGGCTGCCACCGCATCTGCATAAAGCGCACCTGTTGCCCCTTTTTGTCCATTATCTGTTAACAGTTGTAAGCGTTCTAGAACTGCTTTTGTAGTCGCATCATCTTGAATTGCGCCTTTGGCACTACGGATTAGAATATCTTCTGCACCATCAAATCCACCCGCAACAGTTACCCATGCCAACTGATGGTAACCGTTCAAGGACCAAGCATCGTTCAATGAAAGAGCAAATGGTGCTGCACTGCCATCAGCCTTGATTTTGTCTACCAAAGCCACAAATTCTGCATAGGTAGTTGGAACTTCGAGACCCAATTCTTTGAACTTATCCTTATTATAGTAAATACCATAGGCATTTGCTGTCAAAGGAAGGGTGTAATTTTTTTCGTTAACAAGATAAGGCGTGACAGCACCATCTTTTAGATGACTGAGACCTGCATCATCACCAATTTCTAGGAATCGACCATCCGCTGCGTATGCTTTGAAGTCCGCATTTTGTGGATAAATGTTGATGACATCTGGCGCTTCGTTATTTGCCATACGGGTTTTTAAAACAGTTCCTGCATCTGGTACATTTGAAAATTTAATATCAATCGTAGGATTTTCTTTTTCAAATTCATCAATAATTTCCTGTAGAGTTGCTTGCATTTCTGGTTTTTGTGAGAAATATTCAATCTCAACCTTATCACTACCACCACTTGCATTCCCACAAGCAACCAAGAAGCTGGCAAAAGCACAGACGGACGCACATTTTAAAAATGTTTTCATTTTCATTATAAAATCCTCCTAGATTTTGTTAAAAATATATTGTACACTAAAATAATCTTTTTGAACATGTGGCATTGTAAGACCGATGTTCATCAATTCATCCCCGTAGAATGTTTCTCCTAATTGAGGGCATTCATACAAGGCATCTGGATCAAGTCCTTTTAATTGAACTTGTAAAAGCGGAGCTTCTGATTGAGCCAGTATCTTAACAAAGGTGAATACTGCTTGACTTCTATCCTTATTGACATAATTGGCAGCCCAGGTATTGCTTGTTTTTTTCAAGCGATAGAGCAAACCCTTCTGCACTGTTGAGCGAATGGACTTGAAGGTTTGAACTTGCTGACGAATTTCATCCAATTCCACTTGAGAAAGTTTCGTTAAATCCAGCTCGTACCCAAAGGCTCCTCCCATCATGGCGACATTCCCACGTGTTGCAAGCGGAGTGATTCGACCGACTTGATGGTTTGGAACAGCCGACACGTGTGCTCCCATAGAAGAGGCAGGTAAAACCAAACTCGTTCCTTCTTGGATAGAAAGTCGACCAATAGCATCTGTATTATCACTAACCCAAGCCTGTGGCATGTAATAGAGTAAACCTAAATCATTTCGGCCACCGCCACCAGCACAGGATTCGAACAAGATGTCTGGAAAACGCTTTGTAAGGGTGTCCAATACACGATATAGCCCTAAAATATAGCGATGATGGAATTCAAATCGTTGAGCATTTGCATAATATGGCGACATACTCGTAATATTGCGATTCATATCCCATTTAACATAACTAATCGGAGCTGACTCTAATATACTTGCGACAGATTCAATAATATAATCACAAACCTCTGTCTTGGTCAGATCCAACACCAATTGTTCTCTACTGAAAATCGGTTTCCTCCCATCAATATGAATGGCCCAATCTGGGTGTTTCCGATAGAGATCACTATCTACTGAAATCATCTCTGGTTCAAACCACAGTCCGAATTTCATACCAAGTTGGTTTATACGATCAGCCAGTCCATCCAAACCATTTGGCAACTTATCCAAATTGACTTTCCAATCACCCAATGAACATTCATCATGATTTCGTTTTCCAAACCAACCATCATCTAGTACAAAAAGTTCTACTCCAACTTGACTTGCCGATTTCGCCATCTCTACGATCTTATCTTCAGTAAAATCGAAATAGGTCCCCTCCCAGTTATTAATGAGGATCGGTCGTTCTTGATGACTAAACTTCGAAGCTACAATATGATTTTTTATGAACTCATGACTATCTTGTGTCATGCCAGTCAACCCTTTATCAGTGAATGATAAGAGGACTTCTGGTGTTTGGAAACTAGAATGATTGCTTAACTCCCAACTAAATTGTTCATCATTTAACCCCATGCCCCAACGACATGTCTCTAGTGGTGTCACTTCAGCAAATCCAGTGAAATTTCCACTATAAACTAATTGAGCAGCATAGACATCACCACTATCTTCGGTTGTTGTTGGATCCGCCAACGCTAAGAATGGTGTTTTTGAATGACTTGAGGCACCACGAATACTTCCAATAGAAAATTTTCCTTTGGTTAATGGTGTTTGTGTCCACTCTTTCTCGTAACCATAACGTCCAGCTAAGCTATGGACTGTAAAATCTTTATGTGGAAAATCGAGGGTAAAAGACAAAGCCTTTTCGATTTTTGTTGGAAATTGACCTGTTTGAATGGTTGTAGAACGGCAAAGATAATTCGCGTCCTCAAACACACTGTACTGAAGAGTTACCGTAATGTCTGTTAGCTGATCGTAGAGATCAATCTCTAGGCTCTCAACCTCATCCTCTCTAGCGAAACTAGAAGGTAGGCCTTCAAGTGCTTGTTTACCTTTCTGTATTCTGTGTGCCTTATACTTTAAATCCAAGGCCACACCAAACTCATTTCGCAATTCAATTGCAGATGTGCGGAAATCACCTAAACCATTACTAGAGTACTCCTGTTGTAAGGTATCCATAGAGTATGTCCTGTTTCCAGAAATTGGACTAGGTGAAAAGGATCGATCTAGATATGTGATTTTGTTTCCATAACTAAAATTTTTAACCTTTTTACCAAAATATCTGTGAACTAAATCTCCCGTTTCCAAAATTTGAATTATGTATGAAAACTCCCTCGTTTGTAGGTGGAACAAGCGATTTTCTTCTAAATAGTGAATCATGTTCTTCTCTCCCATCTCATTTACATACTTTATTTTATAAAATGAAAACGCTTTAATTAATGGTCTTTTGTATCTTAAACATGGTATAATGTTTCCTAAGGAGAATTGAGATGAATATTCTAAATATCTACAATGAATTTGACAGTCATAACTTTGATCTAAACGTAGACCATTATGGAGCTGAACAGTGCGATAAGAACTACTCATTTGGGCCGACTATACGAAATAACTATGTACTTCATTTTATTACGAATGGAAAAGGCAAGATTACAATCAATGGAGAAACGACTGAATTAAGAGCTGGAGATATTTTTGTACTCCCAAAACATCTGTCTATTTTTTACCAAGCTGATGGAATCGAACCTTGGACCTATACTTGGGTAGGTTTCAGTGGCTCTCGTGCTGAAACTATTCTTGCTCAAACTCAACTTCTAGAAAAATATTATCTCCACTCCCGTCTCGATTCTCCGATATTAAAAAAGATGATTGATATCAATCATACGAAAAAGCAAACACATCCAATGATTACCGAACTAATCTTAATAGGCCATTTAAATCAATTGCTCGCAGCTCTTGTAGAAGAATTTCCTAATGAATCTTTAAAAGATGCATCTACTCTTGCCAAAAATTACGTTCATCATGCTATAAAAATCATTCATTCTCAGTACAACAGTCCAATCAAAGTGTCTGAAATTGCTCATCAACTTGCGTTGAGTCGCAGCTACTTGTATAAAATTTTTAAGCAGGAAACCGGTTACTCTATCAAAGATTATATTGTCCAAGTTAAGATGAACCACGCTTGTCAACTACTTGCTAATCTCGATCTAAGTATTACAGAAATCGCGAATTCAGTTGGATATTTTGATCCATTGACATTTAGCAGTGCCTTTAAAAATCAATATCACCAGAGTCCAAGTGACTATCGAAAATATCGATTTCAATAGATGATGTTCGTATAACCTTTTGATTTCTAGCAAACTAAAAGTGTGTTCTGACTGTTATTCAGAACACACTTTTAAATTTACCCAAACACTCCTGCAATTCGTTCACAGGCTTCTTTTATGGTTTCAAACGGTGCTGCTGCATTGAGGCGGGCGTGATGAACACCTTCTTTACCAAAAGTTTGTCCATCGTTTAGGACTACTTTTGCCTCTTCTTTCAATTTACGATGCAATTCATTATGCTCCAAAGCATAGGCAGAAAAATCAAGCCAGACCAGATAGGTTCCTTGTGGTTTTACTACCTTGATCTTTGTCTGTTGAGTCAGGTAGTCCGTCACATAATCAATATTTTTCTCAAGAACTGTCTTCAATTCCTCTAACCATGGACGACCATATCGAAAGGCTGTTTCAGTCGTAATCAAGCCAATGGCTGGAATTTCATGCTGGTTATTGACCAGCTGTCTTCTTGTAAAAGCCTTTCTTAATTGTGGATTTTCAATAATAGCAAAGCTATTTTTCGTACCTGCAATATTGAAAGTTTTTGTTGCAGACGATAAAACAAGGGTGAAATCTTTAAAATCCGGACTCACAGTGTTGAAACTGTGGTGCTGGTTTCCATAGAGGGTCAGATCTTGATGGATTTCATCTGAAACTAGCAAGACCTTGTGTTTACAGCACAATTGACCAATTTTTTCTACCTCCTCCTTGGACCAAACACGACCACCAGGATTATGGGGGTTGCAGAAAATGTAGAGTTTCACTTCCTGCTCTACAAGGTCGCGCTCTAATTGTTCAAAATCAATCTGGAACTGTCCGTCCACCACCCGCAGTGAATTCGTCACCAATTGGCGATTATTCAATTTTACCGTACGGGCGAAGGGAGGGTAGACAGGAGTATTAATAAGAACGGCATCTCCCTCCTCAGTAAGAGCCTGGATAGCTACCGAGAGGGCTGGCATAACTCCCTCAATCAAAACAATACTTTCTTTGCTGATTTCATAGCCGTGTTGGTCTTTTTCCCAATCAATAATGGATTGATAGAGAGAATCACTAGCGTAGGGATAGCCGAAGATATGTTGGTCTGCATACTGGCGAATGGCAGAGCGAATTTCGGGCAGGGCTTCAAAATCCATATCGGCAACCCATAGCTGTAAGAGTTCTGGATCCTCCTCACTGGCCTTCCATTTTTCTGAATGGTGATTTAAGCGATTGGGTCTGGTTGTAAAATCATACTGGGTCATATCTTATCCCTCCAAGGCTGTTTTCAAATCTGCAATCAAGTCATCCGCATCCTCAATGCCAATAGACAGACGGAGCAAGTCATCCGTTAGTCCGTAAGAATGGCGGGTTTCAGCTGGAATATCTGCGTGGGTCTGAGTAGCTGGGTAGGTAATCAAGCTCTCCACTCCTCCCAAACTTTCCGCAAAGGTAAAGACCTCTAGGGTATTAAGAATGTGAGGAATGCGACCTTCATCCGCTACCTTGACAGAAATCATGCCCCCCTTGCCCGTGTAATAGACCTGCTTGACAGCTGGACTGGCTTGCAAGTAGGCGACAATCTTCTGGGCATTTTGCGTTGCCCGTTCCATACGCAGAGAGAGGGTTTTCAGTCCACGCATGAGAAGGTAGGCATCTAGGGGCGAAAGGGTTGGACCTGTGGTATTTTGGTCATAAAAGAGTTTGTCGTAGAGTGCTTGGTCATTGGTCATGAGCACACCTGCCAATACATCATTATGCCCTGACAGGTACTTGGTCGCAGAATGCAAGACCACATCAGCTCCAAGAGTAAGAGGATTTTGGTAGATAGGGCTGTAAAAGGTGTTATCGACAATCACCTTGGCACCTTTGGCATGGGCGACAGCCGAAACCTTAGCAATGTCAAACTCTACCATGAGGGGATTGGTCGGTGTTTCTAGGAAAACATAATCTGTCTGGTCTGTGATGGCGGCTAGTAGCTCTTCCTCGGTGTTGGCATAGGTGAAGCTAAAACGCCCCAACTGCTCCTGCTCATTGAACCAGCGGAAGGAACCGCCATAGAGATCACGCGCTGCAACTACCTTGCTTCCAACAGGAAAACCGTTAAAGAGCAAGACCAAAGCAGCCATACCAGAACTGGTCACGAGCGCATAGTCAGCCTTTTCAATGGCAGCTAAGGTTTTCTCCAAGCTAGCTCTGGTCGGATTCTTGGTCCGCGTATAGTCAAAGCCTGTCGATTGACCAAATTCGGGATGTTGATAGGTGGTCGAAAGGTGGATAGGGGAAATCAATGCCCCAGTTTTTTCATCGTTGTTGATGCCAGTATGTGCCAAAATCGTATCAATCTTATAATCTGTCATAACATCTACTCCATTCTAACTTATTAACTAGTCTAGCATGAAATAGGAGATTTGGTGTGAAAAATATCCAAAAATACTTATAGAAAAACGGCAAGCTTTGTTATAGTTTTTCTTTATAACAAAACTTACTGTTGTTTACATATAAATATTTGAAAACCTACGAATAAGTTGATATAATAAGAGAAAGAGAGGTGATTGCTTATGAAATTCAGGTTTAACAAGCGTTTCTATCGGTACAATGCCTTTTATTCTATGATTTTTTGGATATGTTTTTTACTGCCCGATTTCTTTAAGGACAATTCTCCAAGTCCAACTTGGTATGCCCTATTAGCCTTTCTGATTGTTTTTTTCAATGCCATTCGCGCCTTTTTCTTCAAGGAAGAAAAGGAACTCACTCGCATGGGCTACATCTTTCATCTGATAATGATTATGGTCATTGTCTACCTCAAATTCATTTTGGGTAAGTAGATTGGAGCCTACTGTGTTTAAAAAATTCAATACAGCATTTTATCGAACTTGGGAATTTTATTTCTCTATCATTTGTATCCTACAAGTGATGGATGCTGCTCTACGTGGACCATTCTGGTTTATCCCTTTTCTCCAGCTTGCTCTCGGGCTCTATGCTGGCTATCTAGCTTTCTTTAATCCAGGTAGCTGGATAAAAAAAACATGGCAGATTTTTCTGGTCATTGGCTTTATTGTCAGTTGGACAATCATTTCCATCTTTCTACTGTGAGGATTTTCTATGGTTAAGGAATTTAATAAAGAATTTTATCGGAGTTTGAATTTTTATCTCATGATCCTGTTATTGCTGGGGAGTATTGGGGAGTGGCTAAATAAGGGACCTAGCCTCTGGCTTGCACTCTTGCTCTTTGCTGCTGTCGGTACTGCCCGTTGTGCCTTTTGGTCTAAAGAATGGACCCTGAAAGCAAATTGGCAAATCTATCTCTGTATCGCTTTCTTACTAGTTGGGGCTTGGATTGAATTTTTTAGTTAGATTGAAAGGAGCGTAGAATGCGTTCCTTTTTTATTCCAAAATGGACAGAGATTTTCTGCTAAAGATGGTATAATAAAATCATGCAAAAAATTGAGTTATTAGACGGAGAGCGGATTGACCAGCTCTTCTCAACAGATGTTCAGATTATTCAAAATAGGGAGGTGTTTAGCTACTCGATTGACAGCGTCCTCCTTTCGCATTTTCCAAAAATGCCTGCTCAGAAGGGGCTGATTGTTGACCTTTGTAGTGGAAATGGGGCGGTTGGCCTCTTTGCCTCTACACGCACCAAGGCGCCTATCATTCAGGTTGAATTGCAGGAACGCCTAGCCGACATGAACCGCCGCTCCATCGCCCTCAATGGTCTAGAGGAACGGGTCTCGGTCATCAATGATGACTTGGCAAACTTGCCTCAATATGATTTGCGGTCCAAGGTGGATTTGATGCTCTGCAATCCTCCCTACTTCAAGGTGGACGAGGGTTCAAACCTCAATGAAAGCGAGCATTATCTTCTAGCCAGACATGAAATCGCAACCAACCTAGACAGCATTTGCCAGGTGGCCCAACAGGTGCTCAAATCCAATGGTCGCTTGGCCATGGTCCACAGGCCCGACCGATTTTTAGATATTCTTGATAAGCTAAGGACCTACAAATTGGCTCCCAAACGGATCCAGTTTGTCTATCCCAAGGCCAGCAAGGAGGCCAATATGCTACTAATTGAGGCTATCAAGGACGGCTCGGTGGACGGTCTGCACATCCTGCCACCTCTGGTTGTCCATGAAGAAAACGGAGACTATACTCCTGCTATTCGTGAGATTTATTATGGAAAATAAGGCCTACTTTTATGTCTTGGAATGTGCCGACGGAAGTCTTTATACCGGCTATACGACTGATGTGGTCAAGCGGCTTGCTACCCATAATCGTGGGAAAGGGGCCAAGTACACCCGCGCACGCTTGCCTGTCAGCCTACTCTATCAAGAAGCCTTTGCCAGTAAGCAGGAAGCCATGTCTGCCGAGGCACTCTTTAAGAAACGCAGCCGACAGAGCAAGTTAGACTATATCTCAGAAATGACAAAAAAACCTCGCTCCAGATTGAACTGCTCCCTGTCAAGTGGACAATGAAATAATAAAAGATTAGGCGACGGCCTTGTTCCTCATTTCAAGAGGGGCAAGGCCGTTGTTGCGTTCTTGAAATCGTTGATGATT
>NZ_POQQ01000051.1 GCF_002964575.1 Streptococcus suis
AGAGCTTCCATCTCCAGTTTATGACTATATTCCTCCTTAGTCAATATTTCGTTATCTAAAGCCTTTATTTTACTCTCTAAGACATTTTGTTTGTTTTGGAGGGTATTTAATCGTTCCTGAAGTTTTCGACTCTCTAAGAGCTTCTGAGAGCGTTCTACATCAATTTGAGATAATAGACGTTCTTTCTCTCGGTTGACCTCTTGAATCATAGCCTTGTATTCGTGCATATCCTTGATGTCATTTGTGCCTACTAGTTTGCGTTCTACACCTAATTGTTTAAGCATTCCCTCCAGGACTTTAATCTCTCCGTCCTTGAATGCTTTTAATTGGTGTCGTCCCTGCTCCCTGTACCCCTCGTTTTGCAAGGCTTTCTTAAAGCTGGGTTGTATTGATAGTCCGTTCTTGTAGCCAGTTGCCAGAGGAACGATATTGAAGTGGGCATGAGGATGTCCTTTCTCGTCCAAGTGAACAGCAGCGTTATAGATATACAAGTGAGGGTGCCTATTCTGAAACTCCTCGATGTAGGCAGCCAAAAGTTTCCCCACAATCTTCTTCCCTCCTGGTTTCAATCTATCCCAATCTTGTTTATTTCCAATGCCTACAATGAACTCACGTTGCAAGTCCAGGGTCTTAGATTTTTTGAC
>NZ_POQQ01000052.1 GCF_002964575.1 Streptococcus suis
CGCTATGTGACGTTGGATGTCGAGGAAAAAGGAGAACTTTTCAACGTGGTTGTTTCATTGATTCGAGCATATACACTTCAAAATATTTTTGATTTATATGACTTTATCGATGAGAACGGAGAGGCTTATGGATTGACAATCAATTTGGTCAATGAGGTTATCGCAGGAAAAACTGGATTCATGAAGTTGCTGTTTGATGGGGCTTATCAACGGAATAAGCAAGGGGTTAAAATGAATATCGAGGGGCAGAAAAATGACTGAGGAGCTTAGGAAATATAACGATAAAACTTTTCGTTTGTATCTTCAGGGAGATGAATTTTATTTAACGGAAGATGATATTGCTTTGTTACAGTCTTTGGTTTTTGAGGGTGTAGCAAAGACGAATAGAGAAATTGAATCTTTAGCAAAGTTGCAAAAAATTTTTCGTGAGGTCTGATAAAAAATAAAAAACACCACCTGTTAGGGTGGTTCTTCTTTATTTTTTTGAAAAATCCTAGGCTAGAAATACTTGTTTTTTATTTCAGGCAAGCAACGGGTTTGTCAGGACAAACGCCAAAACTTGTTAGGACAAAATCCTAAGACCTTTTCAAAAAGTGTCTGCGAAGTCAGAGACTTGCAGATCACTTTTTTGTCACTGCGTTCGATTTTGCACTCGCTTTGCTCGTGGGATTTTTATTTTCGCCGAAAATAAATTTCGTCAAAAATAAAAATTCTCTTGGAGGAAAAGAAAAATAATCGAGCGGAGCGACAAACTCAAAGAAAAACTTTGAGAGGGTTTTAGGGTTTCCCTAACAAGTCAAAATCTCCGATTTTGGGGTTTGTCCTGACAAACCCGTTGCTTGCCACGATTAAACTTTAGACCCCTCTAAAATCGTTT
>NZ_POQQ01000053.1 GCF_002964575.1 Streptococcus suis
TACTCGTCTTAAACGATATACTTAACTCAACCATTTTTCCTCCCAGGGCCAGCTCCCGAATGCGGGAGCTGGGCAAGTCGACTACGTCTATTACTTGCCCGAAATTCTGTCCGACGTTGTCCGACTTTTGATACAGTTGCTGTCTAGAAATTATACCAAATTTTTGTTACTTTTTCCAAAAAAGTAACGTTTATGCTGTTTTGACACTTCGTATCAAAACGAAAACGCTCTCCCGAGGGACTCTTGCAGAGAGCAATTTATACGAATCAGTGTATAAAAAAGCACCCTATTATTTAGAGTGCTGACTTAATAACTAACATATTCTTCCCAAAACATATTAATCATTTCAAAAAACTTTTCATCATCTAGAGTAGCTAAGAAAGGAATTTCTGAACATAATATTTTTTTCCAAAATAATATTTCTTTTACATTATGACTATCCGAAAACTTGTTCAGCAATAAT
>NZ_POQQ01000054.1 GCF_002964575.1 Streptococcus suis
TTACTTACTTTTCTAGTCATGATTTATCTCTTGGTTTTTTCTGCCCAAAAATTGGCACAAGTCCCTTCTGTTGGAGAAACTTTGGAAAAATATAGCAGATGGTTTATTGCCGTCGTCTATTTAGGATTGGGGATGTATATCCTGATTGAAAACAACAGCTTTGACATGCTATGGGCTGTGTTAGGCTAGGAGAAAAAATTATGAAAAAAGATAGTATCTGTCAAGTGGATGTTATTAATCAACAAAATGTTACAACCGCAACGAACTACCTTGAAAAGGAAAAAGTCCAAAAATCACTTCGTATTTTATCAAAATTTACCGATAATAAACAGATAAATATCATCTTTTATCTCCTTGCCGTCGAAGAACTCTGTGTCTGCGATATAGCCTGTTTATTAAATCTCAGTATGGCATCTGCCTCCCACCATCTTCGTAAACTAGCCAATCAAAACATCTTGGACACTAGAAGAGAGGGGAAAATTATATATTATTTTATAAAAGATGAGGAAATCAGAGATTTTTTTAATCAACTAGGATAACAACTATTCAAAATGATGGACAAGTCAATCAATACTATGTGGAAGATAGCCACGAAGGTATTATTGATGAGGAGATTTGGGAGACTGTTCAACTGGAAATAGCTAGACGCAAAACTTATCGAGAGGAACATCAGCTCAAGTCTTATATCATGCAGAGTGAGGACAACCCATTTACCACCAAGGTTTTCTGCCAAGCCTGTGGGTCTGCCTTTGGTCGAAAGAATTGGGCAACCAGCCGAGGGAAACGTAAAGTTTGGCAATGTAACAACCGCTATCGCATCAAGGGAGTTGAAGGGTGTTACAGTAGCCATTTGGATGAAGCGACACTTGAGCAGATTTTCCTAAAGGCGTTAGAGATACTGAGCGAGAACATTGATTTGCTTGAGGGCAAGTGGGAGAAAATCTTAGAAGAGAATCGCCTGCTTGATAAGCACTACAGCATAGCATTGAGTGACCTGATTAGGCAGGAGCAGACAGACTTCAATCACTCAGATATGTGCCGAGTGCTAGACCATATCAGGATAGGGCTTGAAGGAGAGATAACCGTTCGCTTCCTGGAAGGAACTGAGGTAGACTTATAGAATAGCTGAAATTCCCTACTTTCATAGAGTACTACGAACGTATCTAAAAGAGCAACTGTATCCAACCTTGATGCAAAAGAGTGGATACCAGAAGGGTAATGTACCTATTGAATATTATCAGGAGCTTATCGGTGTCTGTTTTATCGAGACGGTTCGCTGGGGTATCAGAAACCGTATTGCTTCAACAGAGGAACTTTGCACCTACTTCTTGAATTTTTTAAACATTAAAAAACTGTCGAGAATATTTTTCTTGACAGCTCATTTTTTTTGATGATATAATTACAAATGTAATCAATCGACTACAATTGTAGTCTGTCGAAAGGAGGAAAGGTATTGAAAAGAGCTTTGTTGAAGCGCATAAAGGTAGTATAACTGTAAAAAGTAAATTAGGTCTAAGAACTAAATTTGTTATAAAGTTACCATTTCAATAAAGGAGGAGAGTTATTTATTTCAAAAATAGATAAAAAATGCTAAACTAATATGTGAATGTTGGTCAAAAAATATTTTTTCAACTGATTTCAATAGATAGTATCGAAAAAGTTCATTTAGATATCTTATCAAATTCTGTAGTAATCTTTTCTAAGAAGGACTTATCAATAGCTACAATTAAAAAAGAAGTTTTTGGATTACAAATTTATGAGATGACTTAAATGTGATTAATTAAAGGAGGATGAACACAGTGAAAAAGATGATAAAATTAGTATTTGTAAGTCTTGGAATTATTGTATTTTTAGGAGCGTGTAGCAATCAAAGTGAATCGAATAATTCTAAAAGTACAAACGAGGAATCGACTTCTATAGCGTCTAGTAAAATGAATAGTATGGAGGGAATGAATCATGAGGGAATGAATCATGAAGGTATGGTTCCTTCTTCAATGAAAGATGCTGCGCACCCTAAATTCCCGGTGGGAAGTAATGTTATACTGCTAGGCGATCATATGAAAGGGATGAAAGGTGCAAAAGCTCAAGTTGTAGGAGCCTTTGATACTACAATTTATGAAGTAAGCTATAAGCCAAAAACTGGGGGACCAATGGTTAAGAATCATCGATGGGTAGTACAAGAAGAGTTAAAAGATACTAAGACTGTAGCAAATGAGGGCGATACTGTTATCTTGAATGCCGATCACATGGATGGGATGATGGGAGCTGAAGCAAAAGTAGATAAATCTATTACAAGAACTGTTTACGTTGTTAATTACACTCCAACCAATGGTCAAAAAGAAGTTAAGAATCATATGTGGGTAACTGAAGATGAGATGGAATATGACAAAAATAATTGATTTACAAGCTCCAGAAACAGATATTGAAACTATTCGACAAGGGTTTGAATCTGTTATTCAATATATAAAAATTTCATAAAAATAATCCTTTGAAGTCAAGAGTAACTTCAGAGGTTTTTACTGTTCAATAGGCATAAAATTTCCAGTAATCTTTCCCACAATCCTTGGTTAGTCTTCTACTGGCGCAAACTTGTCTGGGTAAGCCTTATTGAAGGTTACAAAATATCATAGAACACTGACCACATATCTAAATACACTGCTTTCAAATAGTTTTATAATAAATCAGATTGTGGAGCCACAGCCGCCAGAGAACATGATGGATATTCCGGGGATGGCGGATGAAATGCGACGCCCAATGATGCTGATTGTATCGGCAAAAAAGAAGATGTAATAATATAGAAAAAATAAACGAGGAGTATGTAAATGAGATCAGAAAAAGAAATGATGGATTTAGTACTTTCTTTAGCAGAACAGGATGAACGTATTCGAATTGTGACCCTTGAGGGGTCACGCGCAAATATTAATATACCTAAAGATGAATTTCAGGATTATGATATTACATATTTTGTAAGTGATATAGAACCGTTTATATCTAATGATGACTGGCTTAATCAATTTGGGAATATAATAATGATGCAAAAGCCGGAGGATATGGAATTATTCCCACCTGAAGAAAAGGGATTTTCCTATCTTATGCTATTTGATGATTACAATAAAATTGATCTTACCTTATTGCCCTTGGAAGAGTTAGATAATTACCTAAAGGGCGATAAATTAATAAAGGTTCTAATTGATAAAGATTGTAGAATTAAAAGGGACATAGTTCCGACTGATATAGATTATCATGTAAGAAAGCCAAGCGCAAGGGAGTATGATGATTGCTGCAATGAATTTTGGAATGTAACACCTTATGTTATTAAAGGATTGTGCCGCAAAGAGATACTGTTTGCAATCGATCATCTGAACCAGATTCTACGGTTTGAACTACTTAGGATGATGTCGTGGAAGGTTGGGATAAAGACAGAATTTTCATTAAGTGTTGGGAAAAATTATAAGTATATTAACAAATACATTGATGAAGATCTATGGAATAGATTATTATCTACATATCGCATGGATTCCTATGAAAATATTTGGAAGTCATTATTTATATGCCACCAATTGTTCAGGGAAGTGTCCAAAGAGGTAGCAGAACTACTGGGGTTTGATTATCCAGAGTATGGTAAGAACATAACAAGATATACCGAGGACATGTATAAAAAATATGTTGAAAATGACTATTTTTAAAGATTAGCAAAGATTATTAACCATAAGCAAGGGGTGTAAATGTATGGAAAGTACTGATGTTATAAATGAAATTAGAGGTATATTACCTCGTAACTCAATTGGAAAATATAGATATGATGATAATGCCACAAATGTTAAGGCAATGAAATATTTAATTGAGCATTACTTTGATAATTTCAAAGTAGATAGTATTGAAATAATCGGTAGTGGTTATGATAGTGTGGCATATTTAGTTAATAATGAATACATTTTTAAAACAAAATTTAGTACTAATAAGAAAAAAGGTTATGCAAAAGAAAAAGCAATATATAATTTTTTAAATACAAATTTAGAAACTAATGTAAAAATTCCTAATATTGAATATTCGTATATTAGTGATGAATTATCTATACTAGGTTATAAAGAAATTAAAGGAACTTTTTTAACACCAGAAATTTATTCTACTATGTCAGAAGAAGAACAAAATTTGTTAAAACGAGATATTGCCAGTTTTTTAAGACAAATGCACGGTTTAGATTATACAGATATTAGTGAATGTACTATTGATAATAAACAAAATGTATTAGAAGAGTATATATTGTTGCGTGAAACTATTTATAATGATTTAACTGATATAGAAAAAGATTATATAGAAAGTTTTATGGAAAGACTAAATGCAACAACAGTTTTTGAGGGTAAAAAGTGTTTATGCCATAATGATTTTAGTTGTAATCATCTATTGTTAGATGGCAATAATAGATTAACTGGAATAATTGATTTTGGAGATTCTGGAATTATAGATGAATATTGTGATTTTATATACTTACTTGAAGATAGTGAAGAAGAAATAGGAACAAATTTTGGAGAAGATATATTAAGAATGTATGGAAATATAGATATTGAGAAAGCAAAAGAATATCAAGATATAGTTGAAGAATATTATCCTATTGAAACTATTGTTTATGGAATTAAAAATATTAAACAGGAATTTATCGAAAATGGTAGAAAAGAAATTTATAAAAGGACTTATAAAGATTGATTATATAATATATGAAAAGCTATTATAAAGACATTAGTATTAAATAGTTTAAAAAAATGAAAAGGTTCTGTTGCAAAGTTTTAAATCTACTAGAAAGCTTTTTAAGGGGTATTAGCACTACTGACACACTAAATACTATACAAGCTATAAAAAGCTCTTAAAACCGAAATAGAAGCCTTAAAAGTTGCAATTAATAAAATTAGCACTTTATGATATAATGGCGTTGTTATAAAAAAAATAATAGAAAGGAAAGGAAGGCAGATGAGATAACAGATCAGTTACTTTACTTTTACCAGAAAGGGTGTAAGCTAAAACTTAGGCTAGCCATTGCGCTAGCGACTTGGTACAATAAGGTGGCAATTGAATTATATTAATAATCGATAGGAGGTAGAAGCAAATGAAATCTACAACTATAGTAACATTTAAAGAACTCCATGTATAGGTGGCTGTGACAAGCTTTACATGGAGTAGAATAATTATTGTCCAAAGCCACCTTTGCAATTGCTAGTACTAACGCAAAGGAGGATATGAAAATGCAATACAAAATAATTAATGGTGCCGTTTACTATGATGGTAATATGGTGTTGGAAAACATCGGTATTGAAATCAATGATAATGAAAAGATTGCTATTGTTGGTAGAAATGGATGTGGAAAAACAACCTTGCTAAAAGCTATTATAGGCGAAATTGAATTAGAAGAAGGAACTGGTGAAAGTGAGTTTCAAGTAATAAAGACCGGTAACCCTTATATTAGCTATTTAAGACAGATGCCTTTTGAAGATGAAAGTATATCAATGGTGGATGAAGTCCGTACGGTATTTAAGACGCTTATTGATATGGAAAACAAGATGAAACAGCTGATAGATAAAATGGAGAATCAATATGATGATAAAATCATCAATGAATACTCTGATATCAGTGAAAGGTATATGGCTCTTGGAGGTCTAACCTACCAAAAAGAATATGAAACGATGATTCGTAGTATGGGTTTTACTGAAGCAGATGATAAAAAACCCATTTCTGAATTTTCAGGTGGTCAGCGAACTAAGATAGCTTTTATAAAAATACTTTTAACAAAGCCAGACATTCTATTACTTGATGAACCTACTAACCACCTTGATATAGAAACAATACAATGGTTGGAGAGTTATTTGAGAAGTTATAAATCTACATTGGTTATTATTTCCCATGATAGAATGTTTCTTAATCGAATTGTGGATAAGGTTTATGAAATCGAATGGGGAGAGACCAAATGTTATAAAGGTAATTATTCAGCCTTTGAGGAGCAAAAACGAGAAAATCATATCAAACAGCAAAAAGATTACGACTTGCAACAGATAGAAATTGAAAGGATTACACGCTTGATTGAACGTTTTCGTTATAAACCTACGAAAGCTAAAATGGTGCAATCTAAAATTAAATTATTACAGCGTATGCAAATATTAAATGCACCAGACCAATACGATACAAAAACTTATATGTCTAAATTTCAACCGAGAATCAGTAGTTCAAGGCAAGTATTAAGTGCTTCAGAACTTGTGATAGGCTATGATACTCCTCTTGCAAAGGTTAATTTCAACCTTGAAAGGGGACAGAAGCTTGGAATTGTTGGGAGTAATGGTATTGGTAAATCCACGTTGCTTAAAACACTTATGGGTGATGTGGCAGCATTGTCTGGAGATTTTAAATTCGGATACAATGTTGAAATTAGCTATTTTGACCAACAGCTTGCTCAAATCAGTGGAGATGATACACTATTCGAAATTTTTCAAAGCGAATACCCTGAGCTAAATGACACAGAGGTCAGAACTGCTCTTGGCTCATTTCAGTTTAGTGGAGATGATGTTTTTAGACCGGTGTCCTCTTTGTCAGGTGGAGAAAAGGTTAGATTGACATTATGTAAATTATTATATAAACGTACTAATGTTTTAATCTTAGATGAACCGACAAACCACATGGATATTATTGGAAAAGAGAATTTAGAGAATATCTTATGCAGTTATCAAGGTACAATTATTTTTGTGTCACATGATAGATATTTTACTAATAAGATTGCTGACAGATTACTTGTTTTTGATAAGGATGGTGTAGAGTTTGTACAATCTACTTATGGTGAGTACGAGAAAAAAAGGATGAATTCTGAAAAGCCATTTAATAACATTAAAGTTGAGCAGAAAGTAGAGAAAAATAACACAGTAAAAGGCGATCGTAACTCCATTGAGAAGGAGAAGGTTAAGAAGGAGAAACGAATTGAAAAGCTTGAAGTGTTAATAAATCAATATGATGAAGAATTAGAAAGATTGAATAAAATCATTTCTGAACCAAACAATTCTTCTGATTATATAGTACTGACGGAAATACAAAAATCAATTGATGATGTTAAAAGGTGTCAGGGTAATTATTTTAATGAATGGGAACAGTTGATGAGAGAATTGGAAGTTATGTAATTTTTGAGTTATGCAATAAGGATGTAAAAGTGTTAATGATACATTCTGGTTGTTGAAAATGTAAAAAAATTAATGAATTTTTATTAGATATAATCGCTATGTGAAGACCTTTTGAGTTTGCCGCATAGCGGTTTTTATTATCTATACTTTGGAATTGTCAAGAAAAGTGTAGTCGTATAAACTCACTAAATTTCCTTTGATTGTTATGCTGCCAGAAGTTGTTCTTCCAGTAGCCCTCTGTATATAACAGGAGGATTGAGCAGGTGGTTTCTGTCGTTGCAGAACCAGATTCTAAATATGGGACTGAAGTATTTGATGAATATGTCATAAGTAAAGAATTTGAAAATGTTCAAGAGGTTATGACGTCTCAAATACAGCAGAAAGGAAGGTTAAGATAAGAGAAACTGAAGTTCAACAATAGTATTTAGATATAGGGTGATAAATCAGATTATATTGTGATTTGTAGAATTGCTTGCCTTGGTGCTAAATAGGTATGGTAATAATGTACTAATCGATTGTTTTGTAGTAAAAAAGCAACAGATAATTAGGATATTTTTCTTGTATTGTTCGTTAAAAAGAGCCAAACGAAGTATATTTTCTCATAGAAGTTGAACATAGTAGACTGATTATTGCCACTGTAAAAAATGAGGAATGTATCCTGTGTTACAGTTATTCCATTAATGAGAGATGAGGATAAAGATAGATTTGTACAGGGAATTGAGAAATTTAACGTTTAAACAAAATCTAGTTCATCCTTTACACTATCCGTTGGGATAGTATACGTCACAAATGTGCGTACTTACATTTTGAATTTTCTTAAGTATAATACTCATTATGATGACACCTAGATAACAATTCAAACCCGATGCAAGTGTAACTGCATCAAAAATCAATTTTGAATCCTAATTAGTTAAAGAGAGGTAGCAGAAATGACAATTTTGTATTTTACCGCAACAGGAAACAGTCTTTATGTTGCGAAAAGACTTGGTGGAAAACTAATATCCATCCCACAAATGATAAAAGAGAATAAATATGAGTTCTCAGACGAGAGGATAGGTATTGTATTCCCGGTTTTTCACGTTAATATCCCGCCATATATTAGAGATTTTTTAGAACGCTCTATTTTTAATTGCAAATATCTATTTGTTATTGCAACATATGGAGAATATGCAGGTTCAACTGCAGATGAAGTGAAAAAGATTTTAGACAAACGTTCAATACCAGCCAATTATATAAATAATATACAAATCGTTAAGTATATGAAAAATTCTATAGAAACTTCTCTCAATTAGGCTAATTTTATTGCAATAACAGGTGCCTACTTTTAAAACAACCGATTTATTAATAAATATTGAAAATTTTTAGGAAGAATAAAGCGTTCTCTTGTGAAATTAGAGAACGCTTTATTACTTTAATTTACTGAAACAATTTGTAACTATTGAAAATAGAAAGAAATTGTTCCTTCGATAGTTTATTAATATTAGTGACATTTGCATGCTTCAAAGCCTGTCGGAATTGGTTTTTAGTAAAAAGAACGCGATATTCACGGTTTACCCACTTATAAACAAAAGATTGATACTCTTTGTAGTCCTTCTTTAAAATCAATGGTTGATGTCGTTCAAGAACAATCAATACAGAGTCTACATTCGGTTTAGGGTGAAAATATGCTCGTGGCACTTTTTTGAGAACTCTTATGTCCAATTCCACCATCAATAGCAAACCTAAAGCTCGTTTCGTATTTTGTAATCTTTTTGCAAAACCATTCTCCACAATAAGGTAACTATATTTCGAATTGCTTTCAAAAGCAATTTTTTTGACAATATCAGTACTGATGTTAAAGGGGATATTACCAAATATTTTATAGTCTTTGTTTTTGGGGAAGTTAAATTTCAGAATATCCGTATGGATAACTTTTATATTCTGAAAAGGCTTCACGACTTTTTGGGTGACTTGACACAAGTCCTCATCAATTTCTATAGAATCCACCCACCGACTCATTTTGACAAGTTCTTTGGTAAAATGACCTTTTCCTGATCCAATTTCTATTACATTATCTTGTTTATTTATATTCGTATGATTCAATATCTCTTTTACATGCTTTTTAGAAGTAATAAAATTTTGAGTGTCCTTTGGGTTTTTCTGGTTCATTATAACCTTCTCCTTGCCATTTTTTTCATTATGAATGAGATAAAGTAATATCTACTACTGCGATACTAGTGCACATACTTGAAACCTCCTTACGTAACTGATTATATCATTTCTGTTTACTTTTTAGAATAAAGCTCTATATGTAATTTTGGGTTCTGTTGCAAAGTTTTAAATAAAGAATAAAATCCCTTACGGTATCTATGATTTAAGCTGGGATTCCCAATAATACCTTGATTTCAGTACAGACCGAAAACCCGAAGAGAGTGCCTTCTTTTCGGGTTTTCTTATATAATCCTCGGATGGCTTCCATGCCTTTAATCGTTGTAGAGGCAGTGCGTAAACTTCGATAGAATTTATTGCGTCTCTTTACTGGACGATGGTCTTGTTCAATCAAATTATTCAGGTATTTAATGGTACGATGTTCTGTCCCTTGATAAAAGCCGTATTCTTTTAGTTTCTTAAAGGCACTTGTAATAGAGGGGGCTTTATCTGTGACTACAACCTTCGGTTCATCAAACTGCTTCACTAACCGCTTAAGAAAAGCATAGGCTGCTTGTGTGTCCCGTTTTTTACGTAACCAAATATCCAAGGTTAAACCATCTGCATCGATGGCTCGATACAAATAATGCCATTTTCCTTTAATTTTGATGTACGTTTCATCCATTTTCCATGAATAAAAGGATTTTTTATTTTTCTTTTTCCAAATTTGATAGAGTCGTTTGCCATATTCTTGCACCCAACGATAAATCGTGGTATGAGAAACGTTAATGCCACGATCATATAAGATTTCTTGAACTTCACGATAGCTAAGGTTATAACGAAGATAGTAGCCCACGGCTACAATAATCACATCCTGCTGAAATTGCTTTCCTTTAAAATGATTCATCGTCATTCCTCCTGCTATCTTTTTCTATTATTCTACCTTATTTGATAGTAGATTTAAAACTTTGCAACAGAACCCTCTTTTTTGAGATTGCTCGAGCGGCCAAACAAATCCAACCACGTTTTCTATTTTTGGAAAACGTCAAAGGCCTACTCAATCACGACGAGGGACGGACGTTTGCCACAATCCTCTCCACGATGGATGAATTGGGGTATGATGTCGAATGGCAGGTGCTTAACAGTAAGAACTTCCAAGTCCCGCAAAACAGAGAGCGGGTCTTTATTATCGGACATTCTAGAAGATACCGTTCCAGATTCATATTTCCTCTCAGAAGAGAAAACAGCCCAGCTCATCTTGAAAGGCTAGGAAATATCAATCCCTCTAAACGTGGTTTGAATGGTGAAGTCTATCTGACGAATGGACTTGCTCCTACACTAACAAGAGGTAAAGGAGAGGGAGCTAAAATCGCCATTCCAGTCTTAACACCAGATAGACTAGAAAAACGCCAACATGGTCGTCGATTTAAGGACAATCAAGACCCTATGTTTACTTTGACCAGTCAAGACAAACACGGGGTTGTTGTCGCAGGAAATCTGCCGACTAGCTTTGACCAGACCGGTAGAGTATTTGACATTTCTGGCTTATCACCGACCTTGACCACCATGCAAGGTGGAGACAAGGTGCCAAAGATTTTGCTGAGGGAGGAGCTGCCATTTCTGAAAATCAAGGAAGCCACAAAAACAGGGTATGCAAAGGCGACTCTTGGAGACTCTGTCAATCTGGCTTATCCAGACTCAACAAAACGTAGGGGACGAGTGGGAAAGGGAATATCCAATACTCTGACGACTTCAGACAATATGGGAGTGGTGGTTGCTGCTCTGGAATATCGACAGGATAAGTGGTATGAAGTCACAGGTATTGTCTTAGAGGGGAAACTTTATCGCCTGAGAATAAGAC
>NZ_POQQ01000055.1 GCF_002964575.1 Streptococcus suis
TTTCGGGCTAGCACACACGCCAATCAGCTCATCAAATCTGCCTTCATCTACTTCACTCTCCTCCTCAGAGAGAATGGATTGATTGAAGATGAGGCTCTCTTCATTGACGGGACTAAGGTAGAAGCTGATGCCAACAAATATTCTTTCACGTGGAGAAAGGCCGTTGAACGCTATGAAGATGCCTTGAACGGAAACATTTCAGCACTCTATGACAAGCTAATTCAAGAAGGGGTGAATACTGCCTTGTCCAAGGAAGAATGTCTCACTAGCGAGGGACTAAACCAACTCCTACAAGAAACCGAACAAGTACTAGATGAGGTGGAAAAGGCTATCTCACAAGAGCCGAAAGTCATTAAAGGTGGCTCGGCCAACAGACAGAAACGAAGAAGAATTAAGAAACTCAAGAGAAAGTTGAAAGAGGATTTTCTTGTTCGGAAACAGAAGTACGAACGAGATAAGCAGATTCTACAAGAGCGAAATTCCTATTCTAAAACGGATCACGATGCAACATTTATGCGGATGAAAGAAGATCATCACATGCGAATTCGTGAAGAAAAGGCATTACTAAGTTTGCTGACCGAAACCTTTGGATTTGTCGAGGAAAGCCGATTTGTCTTTGAAGATAAGATGGTGATTTCTCTACTCTTTGACAACACCTTCCAACATCGACTTTATTTGATCCTTGACCAAGAGTCGCCAATCAGCGTGATGGGAGTTGGGGCTATTCATCATATTGCATTTGGTGTCTTAGATGAGTCTGACTTGGAAGACTTGATTAGTCGCTTAAATCTCATCAATCGTCCACATTCTGGGATTATCAATCGAGATTTCATGCATTCCTTGTACTTCCGAGCGCCAAATTATCTCATGTTTGAAGTTGCGACCATGGCTGGCGAAAGAGAGGCTGCTATGCCAAGACAAGATAAGCAGCTAGATAATGTTGAACTGTTTTTGCCAAGTTTTTTTGAAGAGGACAGACAGGAAATCGAAAAAAATCTCTCCCAACGTTATTAGGAGAAAAGAGATATGGATTATCGCTTTATCAAAGGGGCCAGTCCCCGTCTCTTGGTCTTTTTCCACGGTACAAGCGGCAATAAGGAATCTATGCTGTTTCTCCGCCAACAGCTGGACCCTAAAGCCTCTGTTCTTTCTTTCAATGGAAGTTGGGGTCAAGGCAGGGAAAGGCGATTCTTTGCCCCGCTGATTGATGGTCAGCTGGAACTTGTCGACTTTGAAAAGCGCTTGCCGGCTTTTCTGGATTTTTGGAAGGTCTTAGACATCCAGCTCTACCAAGAGATTACCTTCGTTGGCTTTTCAAATGGTGCCAATTTTATCATGGGTTTGTTGACCAAACAGTCAAATCTGGCGGACAATTATATCTTGCTCCATCCTTCGGCTTTAGATTATGCGTTTCCTATGCAAAATAGCAGAGCAGAGATTTTGTTTACACTGGGGCAGAATGACCCATATGTCGACCTAGTCGCTCTTGAAAATCTTGTAGATGACTGGCAAGAGTCAGCTTTTCCCAAAGCCAACCTAGCTTGTTTTGACAAAGGACATTATCTAAGTCATGACGAATTGACCTATGTGAGCAATTGGTACCAAGAAAGAACAGACAAAAAGACCTGAACCAATATGTTCAAGCCTTTAAGAGTTATTAGATTAAGGATTCTAATTTGTCAACTAAGGAACCAACATAGGCGATGGTTTCTTTCAGTGGTTGGTCAGTCGAAACGTCAACGCCTGCGTGTTTCGCAAGGTCTTGGGCAGAAAGACTTGCACCGAGTGAGAGGGTTTCCAACCATTTTTCAACAACTTCTTCAGGATTTTCTTCTAGTTGTTTCGCCATAGCAGTACCGATGGTCAAACCAGCTGAGTAGGTATATGGATACAGACCAATGTAGTAGTGTGGTTGACGCATCCAGATAAGACCTGCATCGTCACCGATTTCAAAGTCTTCACCCCAGAATTCCTTGATGACATCCAACTTGATTTGGCAGAGAATATCACCATTGAGGTATTCTTCATTGTCCAAACGAGTATAAACTTCACGTTGGAAGGCTGCTTCAAGCAAGTGAGTGACCATGTTGTGGAAGTAAGTACGGCTAATTAACTCGCTAATCAAGTAAGCCTGGAAGTCAGGGTCTTGGTTGTTTTTCAAAAGGGTGTTACAGGTCAAGACTTCGTTGGCAGTTGATGGTGCTTCGATGAAGTAGAGGGATGGTTCGTAGCTGAGCACGCTTTGTTTCTTAGCTAATTGGAAATGACCGGCATGACCCAATTCGTGAGCCAATACCAAGACCTCATTCATCAAACCTGTCCATGAAAGTAGGATATAGGATGGTCCATCATAAAGAGTAGCACAGAAGCCACCAGTAGCCTTACCTTCGTTTTGAGCAAAGTCAATCCAGCGCTCGTCGAAGGATTGTTCAATCATTTTCACATAATCTTCTCCAAGAATACCTAAGCAGTCAATCAAGAATTGTTTGGACTCTTCTGGAGTAATGCGTTGGTTGTATTCAGATGGCAAACTGATTTTCAAGTCAGCATGTGTGATCTTGTCCAATCTATGAGCCTTGGCAACCAATTTCACATAACGGCGCATGTGAGGAGCTAATTCCTTCATGATGACATCAATTTGACGGTCGAAGAGATCACGGGATACGTTTTGACGATGCAAGAGGAAGTCGATAGTGCTGTCAAAACCACGCAAGCGAGCTTCGATTTGTTCATTTTTGATATGAGACAAATAAGTTGCGGCAGTAGTGTTCTTGTATTTTTTCAAGGTAGAATAGAAACCAGCGGCAGAATTGCGACGGATTTCGGTATCATGGCTGAGTTCATAATCATTTTCAAAGAGCACATAGCTATTACCGAGCGTTTCGCCATTTGCCTCGAAGTTATCAAAGGTCATATCTTCAAACTTGGTCACACCGTAGTTATTATATGGCTGACTAAAAGTTGGGGCGAAGTTTGAGAGAAGTTCTTCTTGAAGTGGGTGAAGTTGATGAGGTTTATCACGTAGGATTGCATCAAAGAAGGCAGCCCATTGAGGTTGTTCCTCTTTTAATTCAAGTAGAACAGCCTCATCTAATTGCCCCAGTTCTGAATAAAGAAAGTCACGTTTTGGACGAGCTTTTGCTGATACCAATTCATATTCGTTGGCCAGGCTTGCCAATTCTGTGTTCATTTTATCAACTTCAAGCGGAAGAAAGGCATAGTGGGAAAGTCGGCTATCAAGAATGACGATTTTTTCGAACTCAGTAAGAGCAGCCACGATGGTTTCTTTATCAGACAACTTTCCTTTATAGTTGACTTCGAAAGCTTCGACCTGTTTGGCATAGGCAGATAGGTGTTCTTGGTAATTTTTAGGGCTTGGAAAGAGCAAATCTGTGTTCCAAGTTAGTTGAACATCAATGTCTTGACGTTTTGGCATTGCAGATGTCATACAATTCTCCTTTTGTTTGATAGTGATAGCTACATTATAACATAAGAAATGGTTTGAGGAGAAATAATGTTAGACCAATTTATGAAAAGAAAACTTGACAAAATGCGGAAAAACCTAGATAATAGAAGTATGAAAGGGTTTACTGAAAACCAGAAAGGAGTTTGATATGCAGGTTATTAAACGAAGTGGTGAAGTTGTAGAATTTGACCCAGATAAGATTTATCAAGCCATCATTAAGGCGGCTCAAACTGTATATGTGATTGATGATACTTGGCGGAAGAACCTTGCTCAAGTGACTAAGAAAGTCGTACTTGATTTGGAAGAAGCCCATACTGAACGTCCAACCATCAGTATGGTACAATCACAGGTGGAGCATCGTCTCTTGGATGCTGGTTACATCACGATTGCAGAGCATTATATTTCTTATCGCTTACAGCGTGATTTGGAACGGAATGGCTATGCGGACAAGATTGTCGTCCATCTCCGTTTTGAACAAATCCGATAAAGATAGAGAGAGTGGGGGAGTTAAGTTTCTTCCCTCTTCTTTTTATAGTTATAGTCAAAAACTATAAGAATCTATATTTAAAAAGAATTTGTTTGATAACCATTCTTAGCGTATAATAAAACTAGTTCACCCCTATGTAACTAGTTAAATCCCATAGTTCGTGCCTATGGGATTTTTTTGTGCACCCTATTTCTAATAGAAAAAGGATATAGCTGCTAAGCTTGTATGCTAGGTCTACTTGGGATATGATGTTGCTAATAATAGACAGAGGTAATTTTGACCTTATTTTCACGCTTTTTCTGATGGATAGTGAAATTTCTAGTAAAAAATGTGATTTTCTGAGCAAAATTTTTGAAATCGGTAACATTTTTAGTGTATAATAGATGATGTAAAAAAATATTTATTTTGAAAGTGAGATTTTACTATGTCTAAAATCGTTGTTGTCGGTGCTAACCACGCAGGTACTGCCGCAATCAAAACTATGTTGACAAACTACGGTCAAGAAAACGAAATCGTTGTATTTGACCAAAACTCAAACATCTCATTCTTGGGTTGTGGTATGGCTTTGTGGATTGGTGAGCAAATTGCTGGTCCAGAAGGACTTTTCTACTCAGATAAAGAACAATTGGAAAGCCTTGGTGCTAAAGTCTACATGGAGTCACCTGTTACAGCTATCGATTACGAAGCAAAAACAGTTACTGCACTTGTAAACGGCCAAGAGCACGTTGAAGCTTATGACAAACTTCTTTTCGCTACAGGTTCACAACCAATCTTGCCACCAATCAAAGGTGCTGCAATCAAAGAAGGTTCTCTTGAATTTGAAGCAACTCTTGAAAACTTGCAATTCGTTAAATTGTACCAAAACTCAGCTGATGTTATTGAAAAATTGAAAAACAAAGACATCAACCGCGTAGCAGTAGTTGGTGCTGGTTACATCGGTGTTGAGCTTGCAGAAGCATTCCAACGTAAAGGTAAAGAAGTTATCCTTATCGACGTTGTAGATACATGTTTAGCTGGTTATTATGACCGCGACTTGTCAGACCTTATGGCTATAAACATGGAAGAGCATGGTATCAAACTTGCCTTCGGTGAAACTGTTCAAGAAGTTGCTGGTGATGGTAAAGTTGAGAAAATCATCACTGACAAGAACGAATACGATGTTGACATGGTTATCTTGGCTGTTGGTTTCCGTCCAAACACTGCATTTGCAGGTGAAGGAATTGAGCGCTTCCGCAACGGTGCCTTCCTTGTAAACAAACGCCAAGAAACTTCAATCCCAGGCGTTTACGCTATCGGTGACTGTGCAACAATCTACGATAACGCTACTGGCGACACAAGCTACATCGCTTTGGCTTCAAACGCAGTACGTACTGGTATCGTAGCTGCTCACAACATCTGTGGTACTGACCTTGAAGGTATCGGTGTACAAGGTTCTAACGGTATCTCAATCTACGGTCTTAACCTTGTATCAACTGGTTTGACACTTGAAAAAGCTACTCGTCTTGGTTTGAATGCTGCTGTTACTGAAGTAACCGACAACCAAAAACCAGAATTCATGGAACATGGTAACTTCCCTGTTACAATCAAGATTGTTTACGATAAAGATTCACGTCGTATCCTTGGTGCACAAATGGCTGCTCGTGAAGATATCTCAATGGGCATCCACCTCTTCTCATTGGCAATCCAAGAAGGCGTAACAATCGAAAAATTGGCATTGACAGACTTGTTCTTCTTGCCACACTTCAACAAACCATACAACTACATCACAGTAGCTGCCTTGGGTGCTGAATAATCTATTGAATACAAAAGCTCAGAGATAACTCTGGGCTTTTTTGCTTGCCATCTATCACATTGCAACTGCCTATCGAGAGTTTTTTTGGTATAATGGAGAGAATGAAATTTAGAGAGAGTATGAGAAAATGAACCCATTATTAAACGGAATGAATGACAGGCAAGCAGAGGCGGTACAGACAACAGAAGGACCGCTTTTGATTATGGCAGGGGCTGGTTCGGGTAAGACGCGAGTCCTGACCCACCGTATCGCCTATTTGATTGATGAAAAAATGGTCAATCCTTGGAATATCTTAGCCATTACCTTCACCAACAAAGCAGCGCGTGAGATGAAGGAGCGGGCCTATGCCCTCAATCCTGCTACGCAAGATTGTTTGATAGCGACCTTCCACTCCATGTGTGTAAGGATTTTGCGCCGTGATGCCGACCATATCGGCTATAATCGCAATTTTACGATTGTCGATCCAGGTGAGCAACGCAGTCTCATGAAACGGATTTTGAAAAATCTCAATCTGGACCCGAAGAAGTGGAGTGAACGTTCCATTCTGGGAACCATTTCTAATGCCAAAAACGACTTGATTGATGACAAGGCATTTGAAGCTCAGGCAGGCGACCTATACACGCAGATTGTTGCTAAATGCTACACGGCTTATCAAAAGGAACTCAGACAGTCAGAGGCCGTTGACTTTGATGATTTGATCATGTTAACGCTTCGCCTTTTTGACCAAAATCCAGAGGTCCTGACCTATTACCAGCAGAAATTCCAGTACATCCATGTCGATGAGTATCAGGATACCAACCATGCCCAGTACCAATTAGTCAAGCTTCTGGCTTCGCGTTTCAAAAACATCTGTGTGGTCGGGGATGCGGACCAGTCTATCTATGGCTGGCGTGGTGCAGATATGCAGAATATCCTTGATTTTGAAAAAGACTATCCAGAGAGCAAGGTTGTCCTTTTGGAGGAAAACTATCGTTCGACCAAGAATGTCTTGCAGGCTGCCAATGAAGTCATCGAAAACAACCGCAATCGACGTCCTAAGAAACTCTGGACCCAGAATGCTCAAGGGGATTTGATTACCTACTATCGTGCCAGAGATGAAAATGACGAGGCAATCTATGTTGCAGGGCAGATTGACCAGTTGAACCGAGAAGGCAAGGCCTATAAGGATTTTGCAGTTCTCTATCGGACCAATGCCCAGTCCCGTACCATTGAGGAAGCCCTGCTCAAATCCAACATTCCTTATACCATGGTCGGTGGCACCAAGTTCTACAGCCGTAAGGAAATTCGGGATGTGATTTCTTATTTGAATATTATTGCAAATCCGTCAGACAATATCTCTTATGAGCGCATTGTCAATGAGCCCAAGCGTGGAGTAGGACCTGGTACGGTTGATAAGATACGCGATTTTGCCAGCACACATGGTATGTCCCTGCTGGAAGCTTCGCAGGATATCATGCTGTCACCAGTCAAAGGAAAGGCTGCGCAAGCTGTCTTTGACCTAGCCAATCTCCTCTATAAGCTCCGCGACCAACTGGACAGCTTGACAGTGACCCAGGTGGTTGAGGCTGTCTTAAGCGAAACAGGCTACATGGATGCTCTTGCGGCACAAAATACGCTGGAAGCCAATGCCCGCATTGAAAACATCCAGGAATTCCTATCTGTTACCAAAAACTTTGATGAAAAGGATGCTGAGGAAGAAGAAACAGGTCTGGATAGGCTGACACGTTTCCTACTGGATTTGGCGCTGATTGCTGATACGGACGACGATAGCCGCGAGGCATCCGAGGTCACCCTTATGACCCTCCACGCGGCCAAGGGGCTGGAATTTCCAGTTGTTTTCTTGATTGGTATGGAGGAAAATGTCTTCCCACTCAGCCGTGCAACAGAAGAAGAGGACGAATTGGAAGAAGAACGACGTCTGGCCTATGTTGGTATCACACGGGCAGAGCAGACCCTCTACCTGACCAATGCCAACTCCCGCTTGCTCTTTGGTCGCAGCAACTACAATCAGCCAAGTCGCTTTATCCGTGAAATTTCCAGTGACCTCCTTGACTACCAGGGTCTTGCTCGTCCGGTCAATACTAGCTTTAAGGCTTCTTATGTCAATGGCAGAGCGACACAGTTTGGACAAGGCATGAGTTTGCAACAAGCCATGCAAAGTCGAAAAGCATCCGTACAACCATCGGCCAAGCTCGGAGGCAGTATGCCCTTCGCATCAAATAACAAATCGTCTGGCTCAGGCACCAACTGGTCAGTTGGTGACATCGCTGTCCACAAGAAATGGGGACGCGGGACTGTCCTTGAAGTATCTGGCTCAGGCAGCAATCAAGAACTCAAGATCAATTTCCCAGAAATGGGCCTCAAAAAAGTCTTGGCAAGCCTGGCACCGATTAGCAAGGAAGAGTAGTACAAAGCAGTCTTTTCACAGGATTAGACTGCTTTCTGTTATGACAAAGCAATTTGTGATAGAATATGAGACAGAAAAGATGTTCGCGAAGGATATATATTCATTTAGTTTATCTTTTATTACTTATATGTAAGAGGAAACTCTGTTTCCTTATTTCCAACTTCAAACACTCCACTGGATTGTTTGTACTCGTTTTGCTGTACTCTGTAGGGTTGACTTGCTCCACAAGTGCTATTTCCAACCTTATACAGCCATTAGACTGTATAAGCAACCTGTCGCTCGTTGCCTTGTACTAAAAGCAAACTAAACAACTATAAAGAAAGGAAATGAAATTGCCATACAAACATTTATTATTCGACCTTGACCACACACTACTGGATTTCAATCGTGGAGAAGAAGTGGCCTTGACACAATTTTTGGAATCTATGCAAGTAGAGGATATTGCGGCTTTTAAAGAAGTCTATCGCCCTCTAAATCAAGGCATGTGGAAGGACTTAGAAAAAGGTCTAATTACCAAGAAAGAATTGATTAACACGCGCTTCTCCAAAACATTTGCTCACTTTGGTCGGGAAGTGGACGGTCGGGAGATGGCTGACCGTTATCAAGAATTTATTGGAAAACAGGGGCAAATTTTTGAAGGTGCGGACCAACTGCTGAAAGAATTGGTTGACCGAGGCTACCAACTCTATGCGGCTACCAACGGCGTGACCTATATTCAGGAAAATCGCCTTCTAAACTCCCCTATTCAGTCCTATTTCACACAGGTCTTTATTTCCGAACAAATGGGTACTCAAAAGCCTGCGGCAGATTTTTATGAAAAAATAGCAGAGCAGATTGGGTGTTTGGACATGGCCAGTTTTCTGATGATAGGCGACAGCTTGACTGCTGACATTCAGGGTGCAAATAATGTAGGTATGGATTCGGTCTGGTACAATCCTGAACAAGTCAGTCTTACAGGTCCGGCACAACCAACCTATACCGTTTCCAATTACCAACAATTACTGGACATTCTGAAAGAATAGATGGTCCTCTATGTAAGATAACGAATGGGAAAGTTAGAACTGGATCTGGTTTTAGCCAATCTTTTAGTTGATTTTATGTTAGAATAAAGGTGTACGACGGACAAGGAAAGGATGGAGAAACATGTATAAGAAATTAAGCTTACTACTTCCGATGGTGCTCTTATTAGTAGCCTGTGGTCAGAAGTCAACGGATACCAGTCCATCAAGTAGCAGTAGTGCAACATCAAGCCAGTCTACCAGTAGTAGTTCGCCGGTGCAGGCTAGCTCTAGTCAAGAAACTCAGGAAAGTTCTTCTAGTTCAACAGAAACCAGTTCGACGACTGGCGAGGAAGCCACAAGCAGTCAGACGGAGGTGGCGACAAGCGCGGCTTACAATGGAGCTTATTACAGTGTTCAGGGGAAATATGGTCAGGTCATTATCGCCAATAAAAAACACCCTTTGGCCTCTACTTATGCTCCTGGTGAAGATCCACAAGCCTTGGCAGCTTTCCGGCAGTTGATTGCAGATATGCAGGCGCAAGGTTTTGCCATTTCCAACAATTATAGTGGTTTCCGCTCATATGAAACCCAGGCTGGTTTGTACCAATCCTATGTCAATCAAGATGGTCAAGCAGCAGCAGATACCTATTCGGCGCGTGCTGGCTATAGTGAACATCAGACAGGTCTTGCCTTTGACCTATTAGACAGTTATGGTAATCTCTTGGAAGAACCAGTTGCTTCTCAGTGGTTGGCAGACAATGCCCATCATTATGGTTTTATTGTGCGTTATTTGCCTGGTAAGGAAGCCATAACAGGCTACATGGCAGAATCCTGGCATGTTCGTTATATCGGTGCAGAAGCTGCGGATATATATCATTCAGGATTGACTTTGGAAGAATATTTCGATGTGCCTGGTGGTGGGTATGAATAATGAAAAGAAGCTGAGCAAGACTCTCAAGCGGTGCATTATCAGTACATTTGCTGCTGTGAGACATAGAGCGTGTCATTTGGTTCTGATAAAAATTGAAAGTAGCCAAGAAAAACCTCTTGACAATGTGGTGAATTTACAGTAAAATAAGTAAGACTTTGAAATTGAGGGGAGTGAAAATAATGTCAAAAACAGTAGTACGCAAGAACGAATCACTTGATGATGCTCTTCGTCGTTTCAAACGTGCGGTTACTAAAGCTGGTACTCTTCAAGAAACACGCAAACGCGAATTCTACGAGAAACCATCTGTAAAACGTAAACGTAAATCAGAAGCAGCTCGCAAGCGTAAAAAATTCTAATTGAATTTGAACAGCCTGAGGGCTGTTTTTTGTTTACTTTTCAGCCTGTCTAACTTATAATAGGTATATAAAATATTGTCCAAGTGAAAAGGAGTATATATGAGTATCTTGGTTACAGGTGGAGCTGGCTATATTGGTAGTCACACCGTTGTGGAGTTGTTGAAGTTGGGAAAAGACGTTGTCATCGTAGATAATCTCTCCAACTCAAGTATTTTGGTTTTGGATCGCATCGAAACCATCACTGGCAAACGTCCAACTTTCTATGAATTGGATGTAGCAAATAAGGTTGCCTTGCGTGAGGTTTTTGAAAAAGAAAGTATTGAATCAGCTATTCACTTTGCTGGCTATAAGGCGGTTGGTGAATCTGTTGAAAAGCCAGTCATGTATTATGAAAATAATATCATGTCTACTTTGGCTTTGGTGGAAGTTATGGCAGAGTTTGGTGTCAAGAAGATTGTCTTCTCGTCCAGCGCAACGGTCTACGGTCTTAACAACCCATCTCCTTTGGTGGAAACCATGCCAACCAGCGCAACCAACCCTTATGGCTATACAAAAGTCATGTTGGAACAAATCTTGCGTGATGTGGAAGTAGCAGACAAGGAATGGAGTGTTGCCCTTCTCCGTTATTTCAACCCAATCGGTGCCCATGAATCAGGCTTAATAGGTGAAGATCCAGCAGGTATTCCAAACAACCTCATGCCATTTGTGGCACAGGTAGCCGTAGGTAAGCGTCCAGAACTCAGTGTCTTTGGTTCAGACTACGACACAGTTGATGGAACGGGTGTTCGTGATTACATCCACGTGATTGACTTGGCACTTGGTCATATCAAGGCGCTGGAAAAAATCTCAACCACAGCAGGTGTTCATACTTACAACCTCGGTTCAGGTCAAGGAACCAGTGTACTAGAATTGGTCCAAGCCTTTGAAAAAGTTAATGGCGTGCCTGTACCGTATAAGATTGTTGACCGTCGCCCTGGCGATGTGGCAACTTGCTATGCCAACGCAGACAAGGCATTAGCAGAACTCAATTGGAAAACAGAGAAAACCATTGAAGATATGTGCCGTGACACATGGAACTGGCAGTCTAAAAATCCAAATGGATATGAAGGATAAAACAATAAGGGAAGCCGATTGGCTCCCCTTTTTTTGACAAGAAGAAAACAGGCACAGGGCCTGTTTCACTATCTTATTGATTATTTTTTCAACAAGTCGCGGATTTCTGCAAGCAATTCTTCTTGAGTTGGACCTGCAGGAGCAGCTTCTTTTTTAGGAAGTGCTTTTTCAGCAGCTTTAACGATGAAGAAAAGAACAGTACCGATGATCAAGAAGTTGATAACAGCGCTCAAGAAGTTACCGTAAGTAACACCATTCCAGCTCAAATCAGCAATTTTGTCTGCACCAGCAGCTTTCAAAGCTGGTGTAAGCAACAATGGAGTGATCAAGTCAGCAACAAATGAATCGATGATGGCTTTGAAAGCCGCACCAAAAATTACTGCAACAGCAAGGTCAATTACATTACCTTGGAACAAAAACGCTTTTAAATCTTTCAACATATCCTAAATATGTCCTTTCATAATTTTTTACTCTATCTATTATAAACATAAAAAAATATTTTACAAGCAATTTGTTTCAGAAATTTTACATTTTTTAACTTTTGGTATAAAATAGAATATGTTAAACTAAGGGAAGAGTGTCCACTTTTCAATTTAGGAAAAAGATATTGAGGAGGAAATATGCTGTCAAAAGATAAAATAACAGAAATTAAACAAGCCCTCAATATCGTGGATGTGATTGGTGAAACAGTTGCTTTAACGAAGGCAGGGCGCAATTTTATTGGTCTGTGTCCCTTTCATGGAGAAAAAACTCCGTCCTTTAACGTCATTGAAGACAAGCAATTCTATCATTGTTTTGGCTGTGGAAAATCAGGGGATGTCTTTAAGTTTGTAGAGGAAACGAGAGGGATTTCCTTTGCAGATGCAGCGACCATTTTGGCGGAGAAAGCGGGATTTCAGATAGAACTCCAGTCTACACAGCATTTTCAGCCGAAGAAGGAAAAACCACATCAAGCTCTCTATGACATTCATCAGGATGCGACCAAGTTTTACCATGCTTTGTTGATGACGACCAAGATGGGTGAGGCTGCTAGGAACTACTTGCACCAACGGGGTTTGACCGATGAGGTTATCAAAAACTTCCAGTTGGGGTTGGCTCCAGATGAGCAAAATATTCTCTATCAAAAACTTTCACAGCAGTATGATGAGGATAGTTTATTGCATTCGGGTCTTTTCAATCCCAGTGAGCAGAATATGATATTCGATGCTTTTCAGGGACGGATTATGTTTCCCCTAACGGATGAGTATGGGAGAGTTATCGCTTTTTCAGGACGGATTTGGACGGAAAAAGATTTACAAAACAAGCAGTTAGCCAAGTATAAAAATTCTCGTAGCACAGCTATTTTCAATAAGAGTTACGAATTATATCATTTGGATAAGGCCAAGGCTGTCATCAAGAAACAGCGGGAAGTCTATCTGATGGAGGGCTTTCTGGATGTTATCGCGGCCCATCGGGCGGGTATTGAGAATGCAGTAGCTTCTATGGGAACAGCTCTGACTCGCGAGCACGTCAGTCATCTGGCTAAGTTTTGTAAGAAGATTGTTTTGACCTATGATGGTGATAAAGCTGGTCAAGCTGCCACCATGAAAGCCTTAGATGAATTGCGAGATTTTCAGGTTGAGATTGTTAGCCTGCCTGACAATATGGACCCTGATGAATTTCTACAAAGAAATTCTGAAGAAACCTTGCGAGAGGTTTTGACCAAATCCCGCATTAGTGATGTGGAATTTCTCATTCATTATCTGAAGCCAGAAAATCCAGATAATCTACAAATGCAGATTGACTTTGTAGATAGGATTGCTCCCATTATTGCAAGGGTTTCGTCTATTACGGCGCAAAATTCCTATATTTATAAAGTTGCGGATGTCCTGTCTGATTTTGACTATAGTCAGGTGGAGCAGGCTGTCAATGCTGTTCGCTTAAATCAGCGACAGGAGCGTAGTCAGCAAGCCTATCATCAGCAGAAGGAACAGGCTTATATCCCACCTGTTCAAACTCTTGTTCGACTGACTAGCCTAATTCGGACTGAAAATCACCTGCTCTATCGCATGGTTGAGCACCCGTATATCTTGAATGAATTTCGTTTGAGGGAAGACTTTTACTTTTCGACACCTGAATTGCAGGTATTGTATGAATTGCTGAAAAATCAAGGTGAGATTAGTAGTTTTGACTTATCTCACTTGGAAAATAGTGTCCAACAGGCCTGGTATCGTGTCTTGGAAGAACGTTTACCAGACGAAGTAGGCCAGCATGAGATAGAAGAATTGGAATTGAGGCGAGACAAAGAACTCTTGCGCAAGGAAAATCAACACCGAACACGGAAAATTCGTGAACATTCCCATGTGGGAAATACTGATATTGCCCTCGATGAGTTACAAGAGCTCATTGAGAGAAGAAGACAAATGGAGTAAATATGACAAGTAAAAAAGACAAAAAAACAGAAGTAACAACCTTTGATGTTCAAGTTGCGGAATTCATTCGTAATCACAAAAAACAAGGTTCTGCAACAGACGATGAAATCAATGATCAACTGGTCATTCCGTTTACTCTTGATGCAGATGGAATTGATGATTTGCTCCAACGGATTCAAGATGCTGGGATTTCGATTGTGGATAAGGAAGGAAATCCTTCAGCGCGTGCTATGCAGGTGGAAGAAGAGCCAGAATTATCTGACGAAGAATTGCTGGGTAGCACTTCTGCAAAAGTGAACGATCCAGTCCGTATGTATTTGAAAGAGATTGGTGTCGTGCCACTCTTGACCAACGAAGAAGAGCAGGAGTTGGCGCTGGCAGTGGAAGCTGGTGACCCAGAAGCGAAACAACGCTTGGCAGAAGCCAACTTGCGTTTGGTTGTTTCCATTGCAAAACGTTACGTTGGTCGTGGTATGCAGTTCCTTGACTTGATCCAAGAAGGAAACATGGGCTTGATGAAGGCCGTTGATAAGTTTGACTACTCAAAAGGTTTCAAGTTTTCAACCTATGCAACTTGGTGGATTCGTCAAGCTATCACTCGTGCCATTGCAGACCAGGCTCGGACCATCCGTATCCCTGTTCACATGGTAGAAACCATTAACAAATTGGTCCGTGAGCAACGCAATCTCTTGCAGGAATTGGGGCAGGATCCAACCCCAGAACAAATCGCTGAGCGTATGGATATGACACCAGAGAAAGTCCGTGAAATCCTCAAGATTGCTCAGGAGCCTGTTTCCTTGGAAACCCCTATCGGCGAAGAAGATGATAGTCATCTTGGAGATTTCATCGAAGATGAAGTGATTGAAAATCCAGTTGATTACACAACTCGTGTCGTTCTCCGTGAACAATTAGATGAAGTCTTGGACACTCTTACTGACCGTGAGGAAAATGTCCTCCGTCTCCGCTTCGGTCTTGATGATGGTAAAATGCGCACGCTTGAAGATGTTGGTAAAGTCTTTAATGTCACCCGCGAACGTATCCGCCAAATCGAAGCCAAAGCCCTCCGCAAGCTCCGCCACCCATCCCGCAGCAAACCACTCAGAGACTTTATGGAGGATTGAGAAAGCCTACGGATAGGCTTTCTCAACGTCCGCCTAGAAACACGAAAGCGGACAAGGTTCGGGGAACCTTTTTAACCGCTCCCCTTGAAATTAGAAAGGGAGCGTAACGTCCAGTGGCACTTATCAGGTCGCTTGCTAAAAATTTGAAACAAGCGAAAGTCCGGGGGAGGTTTTGACACAAACTTGGTTTGTTTTATCTCCAACCTTCAACAGTCTCCCAGACTGTTGAAGCCTGCCTAGAAATATGAAAGCAGGCTAAGCCAGTGGTGTTTTAACCCGAGCCCAGAAATATGAAAGTAGGCAACTAGTCTAATGTGAGTTCACAACGTCCGCCTAGAAACACGAAAGCGGACAAGGTTCGGGGAACCTTTTTAACCGCTCCCCTTGAAATGAGAAAGGGAGCGTAAGGTCCAGTGGACATTTTGACACAAACTTCGTTTGCTTCATTTCCAACCTTCAATAGTTCATGGCTTATTTGGATGTAATTTTGTTCTTTTAGATGACAATGCAATAGTGAAAAGAAAGAGAGAAAAATGACGTATACAGAAGAACAGGTAAAAGAAATTCAAGAGCGTATTTTTCATGCTCTTGAAGATGTGATTGACCCAGAGCTAGGGATTGATATTATCAATTTAGGTCTGATCTATGAAATTCGCTTTATCGAAGGAAAAGCTGAAATTGATATGACCCTGACCACCATGGGCTGTCCCTTAGCTGATTTGATTACCGATCAGATTCACGATGTCCTGAAAGATGTACCAGAGGTGACAGAAGTAGATGTCCGTTTAGTCTGGTCACCGGCCTGGACTGTGCAAAAAATGAGTCGTTATGCTCGAATTGCTTTGGGGATTAAATAAATGTGTTACAAATGATTTCGAATGTTCGAAGTCATTTTTTTTATATTGTTCATGATTTTGTTAAAAAATACCTATTTTTCTCTTGTCAGATAAGAACATTCGTGTTACAATAAACATGCCTAGGAAAAGTTACTATACCTATTCTAGCAAATATCAGACCTATATGGGATGAGTAGCTCTGCTATTGATCATAACCAAAGCCTACGGACAGGCGGGTCGAATGCCGAAGCGTGGCGTAAGCCACATTATTGATAGGGTTAAAAGCCTACATTTTATAAGTTGATGTTAGGAAAGATTTCCTAATTTCTAGTTTTGTCAGTGTGGTGAAAGCACACGTCATCTTGTGAAACGGTCAATAAAGTACGTATATATTTGCACTGGAGAGTAGGAAACGGTAGGCACATAAACTCAAGAGAAGAATAAAAAACGTCAATTTGGATTGTAGAGCAGGATGAACCCTGCTCTTTTTACTTGTTTAAAAAAGGGTAGGAGTCCATCAAGCAAAGGAGTTTTTCAATATGAAAAATCAACACCAAGCCCCTATTTATCAGGGATTGGTACAGTTACGCCGAAAACGGATTGTTCCCTTTGATGTGCCTGGACACAAACGAGGGCGCGGAAATCCAGAGTTGGTCGAACTGTTAGGAGAAAAATGTGTGGGGATTGATGTCAATTCCATGAAGCCCTTGGATAATCTAGGGCATCCCGTCTCTATTATCCGAGAGGCGGAGGAATTGGCGGCAGAAGCCTTTGGTGCTAGCCATGCCTTTCTCATGATTGGAGGAACCACCTCTTCTGTCCAGACCATGATTCTGGCGACCTGTAAGGCGGGCGATAAGATTATCCTTCCCCGAAATGTCCACAAGTCAGCCCTCAATGCCCTGGTCCTTTGTGGCGCCATCCCTGTCTATGTGGATATGAGCGTGGAGCCACGGATTGGCATTGCTCTTGCCTTGGAAAACGAAGCCTTTGAACGGGCTATTGCAGAGCATCCTGATGCGGTGGCGGTTCTCATCAACAATCCGACCTATTATGGCATCTGCTCGGACTTGCGAACCTTGACTGAGAAAGCTCACGCAGCGGGCATGAAAGTCTTGGTAGATGAGGCCCACGGAGCTCATTTGCATTTTTCGGACCAATTGCCAGAGGCGGCTATGGATGTGGGGGCTGATATGGCTGCTGTTTCCATGCATAAGTCAGGTGGTAGTCTGACCCAGAGCTCGCTCCTATTGGTCGGTCCAGATATGAATGTGGAATATGTCCGTCAGATTATCAACCTGACCCAGTCGACATCCGCTTCCTATCTCTTGCTGGCTAGTCTGGATATTTCCCGCAGAAATCTAGCCCTTCGTGGCAAGGAATCCTTCGAAAAAGTCATTGAAATGTCTGAATACGCTCGTCGTGAAATCAATGCTATCGGTGGCTACTATGCCTATTCTAAAGAATTGATTGATGGCAAAACGGTGCATGATTTTGATGTAACCAAGCTATCCATCTATACGCAGGGCATTGGTCTGACAGGGATTGAAGTCTATGATTTGCTGCGGGATGAGTACGACATCCAGATTGAATTTGGTGATATTGGCAATATCTTGGCCTATATTTCAATCGGTGACCGCTTGCAGGACATTGAGCGGCTGGTGGGAGCTCTGGCAGACATCAAGCGACTCTACTCACGAGATGGTTCGGACCTGATTTCAGGTGAATACATCCAGCCGCAACTGGTCTTGTCACCGCAGGAAGCTTTTTATGCAGAGCGGGAAAGCCGTTCCCTGCAAGAAGCAGTTGGTCAGGTCTGCGGGGAATTTGTCATGTGCTATCCGCCAGGTATTCCTCTTTTGGCACCTGGAGAACGAGTGACCCAGGAAATTGTTGATTACATCATCTTTGCCAAGGAGCGCGGTTGCTCCGTCCAAGGTACGGAAGATCCAGATGTCAACTACATAAACGTTATAAAGGAGGGCTAAAGATGGAAATGTGGTTTTCAGAAGTCCAAACGCCAGATGTCAAGTTATCCATTCGAACCAGCCAGCAGCTCTATGCTGGCAAGAGTGAGTTTCAGGACATTGCTGTGCTGGACTCGCCAGCCTTTGGAAAGATTTTGACCCTTAACGGTCGGGTTCTCTTTTCAGATGCAGATGATTTTGTTTACAACGAAATGGCCGTCCATGTGCCCATGGCCGTCCATCCCAATCCCAAGAAAATATTGATTTTGGGTGGAGGAGATGGTGGCGTTGCCCAAGTTCTCAGTATGTATCCTGAAATCGAACGTATTGACGTTGTAGAGCCAGATGAACTACTTGTTGAAGTGTGTTGTCAGTATTTTCCAGACTATGCCTCTGGCTTGGAAGATGGGCGGGTCGAGGTTTATTTACAAGATGGTCTGCGTTTCTTGCGCAACTGTGAAAATGAGTATGACATCATCATCAATGATGCGACAGATCCATTTGGACATACGGAAGAATTGTTTACCAAGGAATTTTACGGCAACGCCTACCGAGCTTTGAAGGAAGATGGCATTATGGTCTATCAACATGGTTCGCCATTCTATGATGAAGATGAGTCGGCTTTTCGTTCCATGCATCGGAAGGCGACCCAATCCTTCCCTATCAGCCGTGTTTATCAGGCCCATATTCCGACATCTGCTGCGGGTTATTGGTTATTTGGGTTTGCCTCTAAAAAATACCATCCCATTGAAGATTTTGACAAGGAAAAATGGAAGGCGCGCCAGCTTTTTACAGAATACTATACCGCTAACCTCCACATCGGAGCATTTCTCTTGCCTCGATACGTGGAAGATATTTTAGAAGAAGAGGAGAAAAAATAATGAGTCGTTTGTTAGTTATTGGTTGTGGCGGAGTTGCCCAAGTTGCCATCAGCAAGGTTTGCCAGGCAGAAGATAGCTTCAAGGAAGTTATGATTGCCAGCCGTACCAAGTCCAAATGTGATGATGTGAAGGCTGCCTTAGAAGGAAAAACTTCCGTAAAAATTGAAACTGCCCAAGTGGATGCGGACAAGGTAGAAGAAGTGATTGCCTTGATTGAAAGCTACCAGCCAAAAGCTGTATTGAACGTTGCCCTGCCTTACCAAGATTTGACCATTATGGACGCTTGCTTGGCGACTGGCGTGGACTATATTGACACGGCCAACTACGAGTGCGAGGATACAGAAGACCCTGAATGGCGGGCCATCTACGAAAAACGCTGTGCTGAAGAGGGCTTTACGGCTTACTTTGACTACTCATGGCAGTGGGCTTATAAGGAGCGTTTTGAAAAAGCAGGGCTGACAGCACTTTTGGGATCCGGATTTGATCCAGGTGTGACCAGCGTTTTCTCAGCCTACGCATTGAAACACTATTTCGATGAAATCCACTATATCGACATCCTAGACTGTAACGGTGGAGACCACGGCTATCCATTTGCGACCAACTTTAACCCTGAAATCAACCTGCGTGAGGTTTCTGCCCCAGGTTCCTACTGGGAAAATGGCAAATGGGTGGAAGTTGAAGCCATGTCTATCAAGCGAGAATATGACTTCCCAGAAGTGGGTCAGAAAGACATGTATCTTCTCCACCATGAAGAAATCGAATCGCTGGCTAAAAATATTCCAGGTGTCAAACGCATTCGCTTCTTCATGACCTTTGGTCAATCTTATCTGACCCACATGAAATGCTTGGAAAATGTTGGTCTCTTGCGGACTGACCCAATCAACTTTAATGGACAAGAAGTAGTGCCAATCCAATTCTTCAAAGCCCTCCTGCCAGACCCAGCCAGCCTTGGTCCACGTACTGTTGGGAAAACCAATATTGGTTGTATTTTCACAGGTGTCAAAGACGGTGTGGAAAAGACCATCTATATCTACAACGTTTGTGACCATCAAGAGTGCTACAAAGAGGTCGGTTCCCAGGCTATTTCATACACAACTGGCGTGCCAGCTATGATTGGAACCAAGCTTGTCATGGACGGAACTTGGAAAAAACCAGGTGTCTACAACTTGGAAGAATTGGATCCAGATCCATTTATGGACTTGCTCAACCAATATGGATTGCCTTGGCAAATAGTAGAAAATCCTGTTTTGGTGGACTAGATGAGAATCGATCAAGTCCCAACCCCAGCCTATGTCATTGACGAAGCTAAGCTGGTCAATAATTTAGAAATTCTCAAGTCTGTTCAAGACCGTACAGGTTGCAAGGTCCTCTTGGCTCAAAAAGCCTTTTCCATGTATGCCACTTACCCCCTCATCAGCCAATACCTAGCTGGAACAACTGCATCAGGACTCTACGAAGCCAAGCTGGGTCGTGAGGAGTTTGAGGGCGAAGTCCATGTCTTTGCCCCGGCCTTCAAGGATGCGGATTTGGAGGAGATTTTGGAAATTGCAGACCATATCGTCTTTAACTCAGAGCGCCAACTCCGCAAGCACGTGGACAAATGCCGAGTAGCTGGAGTCAGTGTTGGCCTGCGGATCAATCCAGAATGTTCGACCCAAAGTGACCATGCCCTCTATGATCCCTGCGCAGCAGGTTCTCGCTTCGGTGTTCGCATTGACCAGTTTTCAGAAGACCTGCTGGACTTGGTGGATGGCCTGCATTTTCACACCCTCTGTGAGCAAAATTCCGATGATTTGAAAACGACCTTGGATGCTGTCGAGGCCAAATTCGGTCCCTATCTCCACCGCATCAAGTGGCTCAATATGGGAGGTGGTCACCATGTGACCAGAGAGGATTATGATCTGGATTTGCTGATTTCCTCTATCCAGCACATGCAGGAAACCTATGGATTAGAAGTCTACATTGAGCCTGGTGAAGCCATTGCTCTCAATGCAGGCTATTTGGTGACAGAAGTGTTAGACATTGTCGAAAATGGTATTGAAACGCTAGTGTTAGACGCTTCGGCTACCTGCCATATGCCGGATGTCTTGGGAATGCCCTATCGCCCACCGCTTCGCCATGGCTTTGAGGCAGGTGAAAAAGTCTATACATACAGACTGTCTTCCAATACCTGTCTGACGGGGGACATCATCGGCGATTATTCCTTTGAAAAACCTGTGGAGATTGGTGACAAGCTCTATTTTGAAGACATGGCAATCTATTCTTTTGTTAAAAACAATACCTTTAACGGCATTGGGTTACCTAGCCTAGCCATCATGGACAAGGCTGGCGACTGCCGTATTATCAAAGAATTTGGCTATGAAGATTTCAAGGGGAGGTTATCATGATAGAAAGTCCAAAAGCTGCTGGCTACCGCATGCCAGCTGAGTATGAGCCCCATCATGGTACCCTCATGGTGTGGCCGACTCGCCCAGGATCCTGGCCCTTTGATGGTCAGGGGGCGAAAAAGGCCTTCAGCCAGGTCATTAAAACCATTGCTGAAAGTGAGCAGGTCTATCTTTTGGTGGACGAGGTACATCGTGAGGAGGCCCAATCCATGCTGGGTGATGGTGTTACCTATCTGGACATCCCCACCAACGACGCTTGGGCGCGTGATACAGGTCCGACGGTTTTGGTCCATGAAAATGGCAGAGCTTTGTCTGTTGATTGGGCCTTTAACGCTTGGGGCGGAAGCTATGATGGTCTTTATCAGGACTATGAGGCAGATGATCAGGTGGCTAGTCGCTTTAGTCAGGCCATCGGTCTACCAGTCCATGATGCCCATCCCTTTGTTCTAGAAGGTGGGGCAATTCATAGCGACGGTGAAGGAACCATCTTGGTGACTGAATCTTGCCTACTCAGTCCAGGCCGCAATCCCCATTTGACCAAGGACCAGATTGAGCAAGTGCTTCTAGATAGTCTAGGTGCTGAAAAGGTCCTCTGGTTGCCTTATGGTATCTTCAATGATGAAACCAATGAACACGTGGACAATGTTGCAGCCTTTGTTGGTCCAGCCGAGATAGTTTTAGCCTGGACAGATGATGAGTCAGACCCCCAATATGCCATGTCCAAAGCTGATTTGGACTACTTGGAAAAGCAAGTGGATGCCAAGGGCAGAAAGTTGATCGTCCATAAACTGCCTATCCCCAAGCATCTAATTCTAGTAACAGAAGAGGACTTGCCAGGCTATGTTTATGAAGCGGGGGAGGAAGAGAGGACTGCTGGAGAACGTCTGGCGGCTTCCTATGTGAATTTCTACGTCAGCAACGGTGCGGTCTTGGTGCCCCAGTTTGATGACGAGCATGATGCGCAGGCACTTGAGCTTCTAGCGCAGCTTTTTCCCACCAGAAAAGTCGTCGGCATTCCAGCTCGCGACATCCTGCTTGGGGGTGGGAATATTCACTGTATCACCCAGCAAATCCCCCGATTTAGAAAGGAAAACAAATGAGAAATGTTACTGTAGCAGCTGTTCAGATGCAGTGTAGTCAGGACCTTTGGGAAAATCTAGCGACCGCAGAGCGTTTGGTCAGACAGGCTGCTGATCAGGGAGCGCAGATTATTCTCCTACCCGAACTCTTTGAGCGTCCTTATTTTTGTCAGGAACGCCAGTATGATTATTACAACTACGCCAAGTCTGTAGAGGAAAATGATGCTGTTCAGCACTTTATTCCTATTGCCAAGGAATTACAGGTGGTCTTGCCTATTTCCTTTTATGAAAAAGACGGCAATAGTCTTTACAATTCCATTGCGGTTATTGATGCGGATGGGACAGTTTTGGGAGTTTACCACAAGACCCATATTCCTGACGACCATTATTACCAGGAGAAGTTTTACTTCACACCTGGAAATACTGGATTTAAAGTCTGGGAAACTCGTTATGCCAAGATTGGTATCGGAATATGCTGGGATCAATGGTTTCCAGAAACCGCCCGCTGCCTAGCTTTGAATGGGGCGGAATTGCTCTTTTATCCAACAGCTATTGGTTCGGAGCCGATTTTGGATACAGATAGCCAAGGACATTGGAAACGAACTATGCAGGGCCATGCGGCTGCCAACATCACACCAGTCATTGCGGCTAATCGGATTGGCTTGGAAGAAGTACAACCTTCTGCAGAAAATGGTGGACAATCGTCTAGCTTGCGTTTCTATGGCTCCTCTTTCTTGACAGATGAAACAGGTGAATTGATTGAGAAAGCAGGTCGTGAGGAGGAAGCTGTCTTGCTTGCTACTTATGATTTGGACAAGGGAGCGCGTGAGCGTTTAGATTGGGGACTCTTTAGAGATCGTCGACCGCACATGTATAGGTCTATTAGTCAATAATGTTTGTAAAGTCGTACTAGAGAGCTTTATAAAATAATCGTGTGATAAAAAATAGGCGTGACCTTCATTAGGGTCTTGCCTATTTATTATTTTTCTTCTGTTTGGAGATGCAGAACGTTCGCTTCTTGTCCCATCATTCTTAGACTAATCTCAAAGTCATTTAACTGCCGTTCATTGAGTTTTCGTAAGGTTTCGTCTAAATCAGTATCAAATTTTTCAAGTGCAAGCTTTGATTGAGCCAAGCGTTCATCTGCTGAGTAGAAATTTTTTGGATTTTCCTTGATTTTGAGATAGCCATCCAGAATATCTTTATAGTGTTTCATGTTAATCTCATGGATGACTCTCAACTCTTCCGTATTTTCAAGATTCTTCAATTGTTCAAGAATTTCAATATGGTCGTTTTGGACATTTTGATAGGTATTAGCTATTTCAGGTGCAATTCTTAGGATTTTTTTCGTTTCTTCTGAAACGAAGGAGGAAGGGGCAATCAGATTGAGAAGTTTTAACTGTTTTGAAATTTTTTCCTCTTCTTGAATGGTTTGTTGGATAATCGCAGAAGAGATATCCGTATCCAAATGATACTTAAGTTCCGATGTTTCCTCTTTAATCATCTTTAACTGAGGGAGCAACTCTTGAGCAAGAAGCGCATACTGGCTATACTCTTTCGAGCTTAAATAGTTATTGAGTAGTTTCAATTCCTTCTCACTTTGTGAAATACTTTCCTTAAGATTTTGCAATCGAAGAGCTGTATTCTTTGAAGACTTGGCAGTATTGCGATGGATAAGAAAAAACGTACCATAAGCCAGGGCTGAAAGTACTAGTATAGGAAACAAGAAGTGAGAATAGCCGCTAAGGATGGATATGCCTCCGAGTAGACCAAGGCTAACAAATAAATTTTTCTTTGTCCTAGCCTGTATCTGATTGGTTTCGTGTTGACGAAGGTTCTGGAGCTTCTTAGCCATGGAATTTCCTTTCTTGAGGGTGTAAATATATTCTATTGTATCCTATAAACTATCCTTATGACAAGTATTTTTTATCGAATATAAGAAATGATACAAGACTTGATTTCTTTAGGACCATAGTCAAACAATTGAAAATATGCTATAATAATGATAAATGAAGGAGATTGGAATGTCTAAAGATAGAAAGAATGAAAGTAATTTTCAGCATTTAGAAGGTGAACTTGGGAAATATCTAGAAAGAAAAGAGCTGGATGATAAGAAACGTAAGTCCAGCTATATATTTTTAATGATTGGTTTTCTGGTCCTAGTGATTAGTGGATTTCTCTATAAGACGAGTTTTGATACACCTGTTGTGACCTATAAGGATTTAGCAAGCTATGTTGGACATATCAGACAGGTAGAAGCTAAACCTTTTTCTTGGACCTATGAGGAATTTGAAGCACTTGACGCCCAACATTTTGCAGTATCAAAAACAAAAGTGGAGGACGTTATCAAAAAATATGGGGCTCCAACGTCGCTTGAAACTGGTATCTACTCCGGTGAATATGAATCATTGACTTTACTATACGAAACGGAACAGCCTTTTCGAAAGGTAGAATTGCTTTTTGTTGATTTTGAAGGGCAACTGACTCTAGCTGCAAAAATGAGTAGTAATCTTTTTCCTGAACCCTACGAAGATATTGTTGGAGAGAATCGTCATGATTGGACGAGTCAAGAGTTTAATGACTTGCGAGTCGGTGCAAGCAATGGTGAGGGCGGTGTCTCACTGGATGAAGTACTTTCTACATACGGCCTTGTTTACGCAGCGGAAAGTTTCGGTACAGTTGATTATTGGACCATCGGGGTTCGGTATCTAAATAATAGAACAGGTGATGACCTTTCTTTATTATTTATAAAAGATGGGGAAGGTGGATACCACTTGTCTCAAAAATCTGGAGATATTAGGGATTAGGGAGAAGAATGACAAAGAATACGAGATTAAAGAAAATAGAAGAAGAATTAGAACGGGCAAGTAAGAATACGGTGGATCAGTCAACCAGTAATCAATGGATGAAATGGGTTGAAATTGGGCTACCGCTTGTATTGATTAGTGTAGCCATTCTCTATCTATTGATTGGGAAATCGACTGCAACAAGGAACCAAAATAATCAGGTTGAGGATCAGGTTATGGAATCTGTGTCACGAACGCATTCTTACCTAGATGAGATTGAAGGAGCAAAGCCAGCGAAGGCATTTGATTGGACCGTTGGGAAATACGATGCTGTGAAAATGGATGCAGAAATAGAGAACTCTATGACCTTGGCAGAATTCACACAAGAGTATGGACTGGCGGATAGTTATGAGGAGTCTACCATGATCAGTGATGGTAGTTCAGTTGTCACAGCTAACTACCACAGTGAAGATTTTGGGCAAGAGGTTACGTTCTGGTTTAACATGTCAAATGGAGCTTATCGAATTTATCAAAAAAGTTTCTATAATTTATCAGATGAGAATTATCCAGAAGCCACGGATGAAAATTTTGTATTTAAGTGGGATCAAGCCGCAATTGATGCACTAGCCTTGGATCAAAGTCCTGAAGAAATCATGGAACAATACGGATTGCCGACCTATGCTCGACAAAATGGGATGCAAGACTACCGTCAATTAGGGATGATGTATCAGGAAGATAATGATCCAGAATCTACTATAAATTCCGTCCATTTAGTTTTTATGCAAAATGAACAAGGAGAGTATCGATTAAAATCCAAGGAAGGAGTTTTTAGGGATTGAAGAGAAAACCGAAAAATAATGTTAAACTGGACACCTATACTAAACTATCAGAAGCAGTTAAAGCAGAGTTTGAAAGAGAGTACCAGGACTCGCTCAAGAAAAAGCAGAAGGCTACTTATTATCTTTTGATAGCGTTCATATTGTTGGTATTAGCAGGGTTAGTGTGGACTGCTCAACAACCTGCAAAAGAAGAAGTTGCCACCTATTCTCCAAGTTCTGCGAGTACGGAACAACAGTTATCATCAACTATCAGTCACACTTCTACAGAAGCTAGTGACAAAGGAGTGACAGACTTTACACGCGGATTGACTGCCACAAAAGAAGAGTTTAGTTTTAATTGGACACTGAAAGACTATGATAGCTTGGTAATTGGGATGAAAGAAGATGCCACTGGGGACAGTTTGTCGGATATCATTGAGAAATATGGGAAACCTTCATCAGCTAGATTCGACGAATATTCAGAAGAATACTTATTCTTAACTTATGCTCCTTTGGACTATGACATATATGCAGATCAGCGATACCTTAAATTGGTCTTCTATAAAAATGGTTCAGAATACTATTTATCAAGTAAGGAAGTCTACAACTTGCCAGACGAGCAATTTCCAACGAAGGAAGCAGATAAACATACGAATTTGTGGACCAAAGATGTGTTTCAGCAAGTCATCGTGGGAGATAGCAATACAGGACAAGGCGGGATGAGCTATGAAGAGGTGATTGCTTTGGGAGGTCTTCCCTATGAAGCTTCTGTATTTGCTTATGGGGGAGGTTTTTTTGAAGAAAAAAAAGAACTGCAAATTTTTTACAAAAATGGCTCAGGTTCAAAGCAAACATTCGTAGATTTTCGATTTGTTCGACAAAAAGATGGAATTTACAGAGTATACGCAAAAAATGGAACCTTTTCTAACTAAGGTCATCACTAAAATGAGGCTGGGCAAAAACTAGCTTCTCACATATAAAAAAACGAGCAATTCCAATTAGGATTTGCTCGTTTTCCATTTCATGCTTTATAATTATAATAACGACAAAACAACTAGAAAGGCATGAAAATGTATAAACAT
>NZ_POQQ01000056.1 GCF_002964575.1 Streptococcus suis
TCTGTCTCATGTAGGAGTTGTTTGAGTCCCTCGCTAGTGAGGCATTCTTCCTTGGACAAGGCAGTATTCACCCCTTCTTGAACTAGCTTGTCATAAAGGGCAGAAATGTTTCCATTCAAGGCATCTTCATAGCGTTCAACGGCCTTTTTCCACGTGAAAGAATACTTGTTGGCATCAGCTTCTACCTTAGTCCCGTCAATGAAGAGAGCCTCATCTTCAATCAAGCCATTCTCTCTGAGGAGGAGAGTGAAGTAGATGAAGGCAGTTTTGATGAGCTGGTTGGCGTGTGTGCTAGCCCGAAAACTGTTTATGGTCCGATAACAGACATAGGTATCCTGACTCAGCCATTTCATAGGAATGACTTCTTCATTCATTTGAACGATTTTCCGACCAGAGAATACCTGACGAGCATAGGCAAACAGGGTCATTTTGAGCAACATGGCTGGATGAAAGGCTGAACGACCAGTATGGGAAGTTTCTTCTAATAGAACGGATAAAGGAATGGTATCCACAAACTGACTAATCAGACGAGCCTCGTGAGTAGCAGGTAAATCCCAAGCAAGATTTAATTCCAAACTTAACTGATTTGTGTTATACTGTTTATACATTTTCATGCCTTTCTAGTTGTTTTGTCGTTATTATAATTATAAAGCATGAAATGGAAAACGAGCAAATCCTAATTGGAATTGCTCGTTTTTTTATATGTGAGCGGCTAGTTTTTGCCCAGCCTCTTTTCTATCTCCACGGGTTGTAAAAACGACCACCGTTTACAACTAACAGACCGATTGTAATTAGAACTAGAATTACAATAAGGGCTAGAACGAGATAATCCACTCTTTGCAGGGCTTGGTAGGTGTACCAGGTCCGCATTTTGTTTTTCCCAAAACGACGCAGCTCCATAGCCATTGAAATGGTATCAATCCGCTCTAAAGAACTAAAAATCAAAGGAATGACCAGAGCAAGATTCCCCTTGATACGGTCCATTAACTTGCCCTTATTGGACAACTCCAAACCACGCGCTTCCTGGGACATCCGAATGGTATAAAACTCCTCCTGAATATCCGGAATGTACCGCATGGTCAAACTAACCGCATAAGCAACTTTGTAGGATACCCCAATCTGATTTAAACTTGAGGCAAATTGGCTTGGGTGAGTGGTCATCAAAAAGACAAGGGCCAGGGGTACTGTACAAAAATACTTCAAGAGTAGATTGACAAGATAAAAGAGTTGTTGACTGGTTAGAGAATAGGGACCCAAACCAGAGATCAAAACCGTCTCCGCACCATATAGCTCCACTCCGTATCTTGGAGCAAAAAGATGCACCATCAGAGCGTTAAGCAGGGCAAAGACAATGGTCAACAGCAAGACAAAGGAAACATCCTTATAGCGAATACCTGATAATTTAAACAAGGAAAGCGAAAATAGAGCAATAAAGGCAATCAAACGCGTATCGTAGGTCACCATTGCAAGAATGGTCACAATCAAGAAAAATAAGAGCTTACTCACAGCAGACAAATCATAAATAAAGCCTGTTCCCTTATGATAACCAATTAAATGTTGTTGACTCATTGCCCCCTCCTTTCTGCTTGCATGTAAAACATAGTCAATTCCAGTGGATTAACGCCTAAACGTTCCGCCAAGTGGAATATGGATGTTTCTTTCAAATTAGCCTCTTCTATGACTTGTGCATCTGACAAGATTTCAGCAGGACTAGCATCCGCAATAATCTGTCCATCCACCACAACAATAGCCCTATCCGAGTAATCCAACATCAACTGCATGTCATGGGTAATCATCACAATGGTGTGCCCCTGGGCATTTAGTTGGTCCAAGAAGTCCCTCATTTCCTGATAGTGACGTTGATCCTGACCAGCCGTCGGCTCATCCAATAGAATAATCTCAGGATTGAGCACCAAGATAGAAGCAATGGTCACCCGCTTCTTCTGACCGTAGGACAGGGCTGAAATCGGCCACTTGCGGTACTGGTACAAACCACAGACCTCTAAAATCTTAAAGACCCTGGCTTCAATTTCCTTCTCAGTCACTCCCCTCATTCGCAAGCCAAGGGCCACTTCATCAAAAATCATGGTCTGACTGATCATCTGATTTGGATTCTGAAGGACATAGCCAATCCGCTCCGCCCTCTCTTTGACAGAATCATCCTTGATTGATTGCCCCTGCCACAGCATTTCCCCATCGGGTTGGATAAAGGCACACAAGGCCTTGGCCAAGGTTGATTTTCCAGCTCCATTTTTCCCGACAATGGCCAAACGCTCACCTTTATGTATCTTCAAATGGATATCTGAAAGAATGAGCCTATCCGAGTAGGCAAATTGTAAATCACGTACTTCAAGCAAAACTTCCTTTGCCACTTCTTCCAAGCTGATTTCAGGGAGTTTGCCCATTTCTAATTGACCCAAATCAATATCCCAAACTGAAGAGAGCTGACCCGCTGTTTGGATGGGATAACCCAAGGCTCGTAAGGTGGAAATATAAAGCGGCTCACGGATGCCATTTTCTTTGAGAAGACTGGTCTGCAGGAGCTGATCTGGATGACCATTAAACAACATCCGCCCTTCGTTTATCAGTACAATCCTATCTACCTGACGATAGAGGACATCTTCTAAGCGGTGCTCAATAATAATGGTCGTCGTTCCCTCTTGTGCATGCAAACGATCAATCAAGTCAATGGTATCCTGTCCAGATTTTGGATCCAAATTAGCCAAGGGTTCATCGAATAGCAAAATCGGACTTTCATCGATTAGGACCCCCGCAAGACTGACCCGTTGCTTCTGACCTCCCGAAAGATCCTGGGGACGAAGGTTCAACAGTTCTTTTAAGTCCAAGCGTACAGCCCAGTCATGAACTCGTTCCTTCATGGTCGCCAAGGTTTCCATGTCATTTTCCAGCGCAAAAGCCAAATCTTCCGCTACAGAAAGCCCAATAAACTGACCATCCGTATCCTGCAAAACGGTGCTGACCAGAAGAGATTTTTGGTAAATAGACTGGTCAAAGGCAGAGACCCCCATCAGTTCAAAATCCCCTGTATGGGTTCCCTTATGGATGGCAGGGATAATCCCATTCAAGACCTGACCGAGAGTGGACTTACCTGAACCAGATGGCCCAATAATCAGCACCTTCTCTCCTTCATAAATGGTCAAATCAATACCATGTAAGGTCGCATCCGTCTGCGCATTGTATTTAAAGGAAAAATTCTTAAATTCGATGACTTTTTTCATATTCCTATTATATCAGAATCCAGCATGAAAAAAAGGAAGAATTCTCCCTTTCTCCCAATCCATAAGCTATGACGAACGATTAAAGGGGACGCTTCTTCGTGAACTACTTATTTCTATTCATTCGGCCTAGCTTGGAAAATACTGGTTAACTCTTTCGTTCCTAGCACTCACCAAGTAACAGACAGCACAAGACAGGAAAAGAAAAATTGCACTGATTTCTCAATGCAATCTTGATGTTATTAGGCATTTGCTGGAGCCAAGGTTTCCCCAATCGCTTCCAAGCGCTCTGCCCATTCTTGACGGGTCAAGCCGTTTTCAGTGATGTAACGGTTGCGCTCATGAGCACGGCATTCAGCTGAACAGCCACGAACATACTTGTGCTCGTTTTCTTCTGATGTCAAGATACGGCGGTTACAGAATGGGTTGCCACAGTTGACATAGCGCTCACATGGTGTACCATCAAACCAGTCCTTACCAACGACAACTGGGTTAACATGGTTAACATCGACAGCGATACGCTCGTCAAAGACGTACATCTTACCATCCCACAATTCACCACGAACTTCTGGGTCTTTACCATAGGTTGCGATACCACCGTGCAACTGACCGACATCCTTGTAACCTTCACGAACCATCCAGCCTGAGAATTTCTCACAGCGAACACCACCAGTACAGTAAACAACTACGCGCTTGTCCATGAATTTCTCTTTGTTATCACGGACCCATTGTGGCAATTCACGGAAGTTGCGGATGTCTGGGCGGATGGCACCACGGAAATGCCCAAGGTCGTACTCGTAGTCATTACGGGTATCTAGAACAACTGTGTCTTCGTCCAAAAGAGCTTCCTTGAATTCTTTTGGTGACAAATAAGCACCTGTTGTTACAAGTGGGTCAATGTCACTGTCGAAGTCGTTGTCTTCTAGACCAAGGTGAACGATTTCTTTTTTATAACGAACAAACATTTTCTTGAAAGCTTGCTCATTTTCTTCGTCAATCTTAAACCACAAATCGCTGAACAATGGGTTGGCATGAACATAGCCCATGTATTTTTGAGTTGTTTCATAGTCACCAGAAACGGTACCGTTGATACCTTCGTCGGCAATCAAGATACGGCCTTTGAGTCCGATAGACTGACAGAAAGCCAAGTGCTCTGCAGCATATTCTTTGGCATTTTCAATTGGAACATACTTGTAATATAACAATACGCGAATGTCTTTTGACATGATTTCTCCTTCTCAATCTTTGCAATAGATGATAGATTTCTGACATTTCTCATAAAAGTCAAGGACTATTATACCGCTTACAAGACTAAAAAACAAAAATCTGAACTGAAACTTATTCTTCCAATTCAGATTTGAGTTTCTCTAATTTTTCCAAGGTGTCATCTCCAATAAGTTGCCCCACTTTTCGCTTGTGTCGCTTAGAAATATTTTTCTGCCACTTATCCTCGATAGGATTGCTCTGTTTATCCGTTTTTTTAGGTTCCTCCACTTCCTCGCTCTCCTGCCATTCCACATCTCTTATCACTTCTTCCCAGTAGCTGACAATAGCAGAGCAAAGATAAAATTGTAGCCTGCGCAGGCATTTTCCAATAAGTGTAGATGGTGGTGGTTCTTCTACCAAACGGTAAGTCCTTTGAAGCTCAATCAATTGGGACTGGTATTTTTCCCATTGAAGCATGGATTTACTCGGTTTTTTACGGTAGAGGTGGCTTTGTCGGATAACCTCTATATAGGGTGCTACAAACCGGCTAATCCGTAACTTGAGAGAGGAACGAGAAAGATAGGTGGCTGTTAGTAAGCCTGATGCCAAAAGGCGCTCAACCTCCCTAGCCTGATGATCAGGAAACCGGTAGTGAACCATACAGTTTCCTTCTTCTTCCTCTATGAGCAACCGAACCTGCAACCTTCCTTTATACCAACTTGCAAAAATATCCTGCTTGACATCCCAAGCCTTCTGGAAAAATTGAAGCAAGTAGTAACCTTGTTTGGTTAAGGCGTACCAGCTTCCCTCTTGATAAAGGTAGTTTCGGATAGCCCCCTTCATATAAAATTCTCCGTGAAAGTCATAGAAGGTCGGTTGCTTATAGCTTGAGGTGGAAGAATGATTGCTGATACGAAAGACCTTATAATAACAGGTATTCCACAGGACACAGACATAGAGAGAATCCGTCCTTTCTGACTGATAAATCGTTAGTATCTCCTCACCTGGATTGAGAATAGAGTGAATGAGAGGAGCTAGATTTTCTTCTGTCCAAGCCATACATAATCCCTCCCTTCTTTTATATTATTATATCATACTATCAATTGTTTTCTCAAAAAAATCAACCTAGAAATTTTCTAGGTTGAACACATCATTTGAACTTATTCTATTTTTACATCTACAGGATTGGAAAAACATTAATCTTTTGACAAGCTGCCTGTTTTGGTTTGCGAACGAGCATATACGCCAAGAAGGATTGTACCAGCAATGGCTATTGTAATGCTATTGACAACTCCTGCTACCAAGCCTTGAGTGAAAACCTTATTGGCAGCTTCACTATAAATGACGATATCCAAAACTGGAGCGATAATCCCCCATGCGATGACATTGGCTACAACTTGGAAAATATTGAAAACCAAAATATCTTTTCCTTCAAAAATCCCTTCTTGGACACGAAGACGATTTTTGGCAAAACCAATGACCAAACCAACTACTCCTGAGGCTAAAATCCATGACCACCATGGACCGTATGTCAAGGAATCCTTAAGCGTATGCCCAATAAAACCAACAAAGAAGCCAACTACCGGACCAAACACGACTGACAAAAGTGCCTGAACAGCATATTGGAGCTGAATAGAAGTATTGGGAACAAAGGTAGGAATATTGATTAGCAAGCCAATGACAACAAAGAGGGCAGCGCCGATACCGGTCGCAACGACAGTTCTGATTGAATGATTTTTCATAAGTATCTCCTTACAATTCTTTAATTACTAATGCGTTTGATTTCAATGTGCCAGTTTTGACCGACACCAACATTATAGGCCTTGGCAAAGGAACCTTGGTTAATAGCCAATCCCACTCGGTAGAGCGAGTTGATATAGAGCAAGGGTTGACCAATTCTCACATCCGCAAAGGACTTACCATAGGTCACTTGGTTTTGATAGACCAACATATCGTTGTTGTAGATGGTCACTTCAAAGCGGTCCTCAAACTGAGGATTCAAAGTATAAAATTCCTCACGCGTGATGGAGGTCCAAAGTGAACCAAAACGAACATCCAAAATATCGATTGCTCCTTTTACAAAGTCCTGACCGATTTCAGTCGGTACAGTTGGAATTTCAACGATGGAAGCTACATCCAACTCTGGACCCACTTCTTCAAAGCTGATATGACCAGATGCTAATTTGGCACCTGTGTAAGCATACACATCGCGACCGTGAAAGGTGTAGGAATGCTCCGTGTTGGCTCTACGGTTGGCTACTTCTGAAATTTCACGAACAGCCTTAATGCCCACATGTTTCTTGATGAAAGAAAGCGTTCCGTTATCCGGGGTAACGATATAGTGGTTTTGTTCCGTCAAAGCCACCACACTTTTACGCTTAGAGCCTACTCCTGGGTCAACAACCGAGACAAAAGTTGTACCTTCCGGCCAATATTCAACTGTCTGAAAAAGACGGTAAGAGCCTTCAAAAATGTTGTAGGGTGTAATATCGTGGGTGAGGTTGTGAACTACTAGGTCACGCGACTCCTGAAGAGCCACACCAATCATAGCTGACACAGCACCATCTACTAGACCAAAGTCAGATTGTAAAACAAGTAAATTATTTGACATAGCTCCTCCTAAAAATGATACTGTTCTATCATAACAGAAAAGCTACAAGCTTTCAAATAGCTATTTTCTAGGGACGGTTATAGTTATCTATTATAACTAGATAATACTACAAACTTTCTCAGTCACACAAAAAATAAATTTTTTAATAAAACACTTGCATTTCAAAAATTATTGTTTTATAATAATTTTACAGATAATATTATCATAAAACAATAATAATCGGAGGTTTGCTATGAAAACCAATCTACTCAAAACAGCTGGCATTGTGGCTGCTTGTGTTCGTTTCTTCTTCTATTTATTAATTGCAGGCAATATTTTCTTTAGCCTGGCTGGTTTCAGAGGCGACTCATTTGTGATAGGCTCTTGGGAATACACCTTTAACAAACCCATTGACCAGATTAGTGTTTGGCTCATCCTTTTAACAAGTGGATTAATCTTAATCATCTTGGCGGTACTCAGTCACATTGCTCACTTGCTTCAAAAGTTATGTAAATTGCTTCTGGAAGAAGATTATTTCGCTTCAGCTAGTCTGGAACTTTATCAGAAACTCTTCATCAGTTTGCTCGTCTTGACTGCTGGGCAATTTTGCCTAACCAGCTTGATTGCTTTGACAAATGCTACTGGACCAACCAACTTCCTCAATCTTCGCTGGTCAGACTTTATCCTCAACGCCCTCTTCCTCCTCGCAACTTATTTTGTCTGGAGATTGGTTCAAAAAGGGCAACAATTAGCAACTGAGAACAGTGAGTTTATCTGATATGGAAATGATTCGCGTAAACCTAGACAAGGTCCTCAAAGACCGACAAATGACTTCCAAGGACCTAGCAGAGCAAGTCGGCATCACCGAAGCCAATCTGTCCATTCTCAAGACAGGCAAGGCAAAAGGTATTCGTTTCAATACCTTGATGAGCATCTGCCGAATTCTAGACTGCCAGCCAGGAGATATTTTAGAATATGTGGATGATGAAGAGTGATAGGGTTCTCCTAGATTTAAGGCTGCAAAGAAAACCAGCTACCGCTGGTTCTCATTTCCAACCTTCTAGGACGTCCCACTTACAATGAGAATCGTCTACCGACGATTTCTATTTCCAACCTTTTAATAAAAATGACTGTCCCCCGGACTTTTGAGTACAAAGAAAACTGCCTGCCGGCAGTTCCTATCTCCAACCTTTTAATAAAAATAACTGTCACCCGGACTTTTGAGTATAAAGAAAACTGCCTGCCGGCAGTTCCAATCTCCAACCTTTTAATAAAAATGACTGTCCCCCGGACAGTCATTTTTATTAAAAGCCATCTACATTTGTGTAGATTTTTTGGACATCTTCGTCGTCTTCGAGGGCGTCGTAGAGTTTTTCAAATGTTGCGAGGTCATCGCCGTCAAGTGATACTTCTGATTGTGGAATCATTTCAAGTTCAGTAACGTTAAACTCTTCAATGCCTGATTCTTTCAAAGCCACAATTGCCTTGTGCAAATCAGTTGGTGCTGTATAAACAGTGATTGTTCCGTCTTCTGCTTCTACATCATCGACTTCAACATCTGCTTCAAGGAGCAATTCGAAGATGGCGTCTGCATCATCACCAGCAAAGACAACCACGCCTTTTTTATCAAACATGAATGATACGGAACCAGACGCACCCATGTTACCGCCGTTTTTACCAAAGGCAGAGCGAACATTGGCTGCGGTACGGTTTACGTTTGATGTCAAAGTATCAACGATAATCATAGAACCATTTGGTCCAAAGCCTTCGTAACGACCTTCCACGAAGGTTTCGTCTGTGTTTCCTTTTGCCTTGTCAATGGCCTTGTCAATGATGTGTTTTGGAACCTGCGCTTGCTTAGCACGGTCGATAACAAATTTCAGCGCTGAGTTTGTTTCTGGATCTGGGTCACCCTTTTTCGCTGCTACATAGATTTCAACACCAAATTTGGCGTAAACTTTTGAGTTAGCACCGTCTTTTGCGGTTTTCTTGGCTACAATATTGGCCCATTTACGTCCCATGGGGAACCTCCTACATTTTATAAAATCGCTTTATTATACCATAAATGGCAAGGATTGAGAAGATTTTTAAAACAAAAGACAAGCTCACATGAACTTGTCTTTTTATCTTACAACTCAACTGTCGCAACTTGGCTATCTTGACCGACCTGTCCAAGATTTTCAAGGCTGACAGATTTGATTTCTGCTGTGTTTGTGAAGGCAACGACGATGGTTGTTTCACGTCCTGCTGAGCGAATGGCATCCAGATCTGCAACAAGGAGCAAGTCGCCTGCTTCAACGCGTTGACCATCTGTAACCTTAGCTGAGAATGGAGCACCGTTTAGCGCAACCGTATCTAGGCCGACGTGCACCAAGACTTCTACACCCTTGTCAGACAAAATACCGACAGCGTGTTTGGTTGGGAAGACACTGGTTACAATACCTGAAACTGGTGCATAAACATTGCCGGAGCTAGGCTCAACTGCATAACCGTCACCCATCATTTTTTGTGAGAAGACCGGATCTTTCACTTCTGTGATGGCAATGGCTTGACCTTCAGCAACAGCATAAACTGCCTCGGTCACACCCTTGAATTGTGCTTTCTCAACTACTGTTTCAGTCGCAACAATTTCCGTACGAGGGATGGCTACGCCAGATTCTAGCAAGTCTTGAATGTCTGATTTGAGAACATCTGCTTTTGGTCCATAGACTGCTTGAACACCTGAGTCCTTGATAATCAAGCCCATAGCACCAGCCTGTTTCCAAGCATTTTCATCTCCAACCTGTGCCACATCTTTGACACTTACACGAAGACGAGTCATACAAGCATCCACATCTGCGATATTATCTCGACCACCAAGCAAGTTGATGATTTGTACCACTTGTGAATTAGCATCTGCAGTATCTACGTTTGAATTTGAAACCACATCCGTTGTTTCTGTATCATAGTTGCCATTGCGTCCAGCTGTTGCTAGGTTGAATTTTTGAATCATGAAGTTGGCAATGAAGTACATTGCAACTGCAAAGAGGGCTGTTACCCAAATGAAGTTAACTACATCCATACCGATACCGGCTTTAATCGCCATCGGTGTACGTGTAAGGAATTCGATATTACCAAATGAGTGCATACGCAAGTTGACAACATCAGCCATGGCAAAAGCCGCACCTTGCACAAAAGCATAAACGACATAAAGTGGCATTGCCGCAAACATGAACATGAACTCGATTGGTTCTGTTACACCTGTCAAGAAGACAGCAAGTGCAGAAGATAGGAACATACCTTTGTATTTTTTCTTCTTATCTGGATCAACGTTGCGATACATAGCATAGGTCAAGCCCATAAGGATACCTGATGAACCAATCATTTGACCAACTTTGAAACGAGCTGGTGTTACATTAGCAAGGAGATCATTGTACTGAGCCATGTCGCCTGCATCTTTCAGGTAAATCAAGTCTGTGATCCAAGCCAACCAAAGCGGATCTTGTCCAAATACCTGTGTACCTGCTTGAGCACCTGTCAAGATGTCATAGGTACCGCCAAGTGATGTATAGTTCATTGGAATGGTCAACATGTGGTGAAGACCGAATGGAAGAAGCAAACGTTCCAAGGTACCGTAAACAAATGGTGCCAAGATTGGAGCTGTTTCTTGTGAAGTCGCAATCCATTTACCAAAGCTGTTGATACCTGTTTGAACGATTGGCCAGAAAATTGCCAAACCAAGTGCCACAAGCACAGAACGATAGATGACCACAAATGGTACGAAGCGTTTGCCGTTAAAGAAAGTCAATACATCTGGTAATTTGCGGTAATTGTAGTATTTGTTATAGGTTGTTGCCCCTACAAAACCAGCAATGATACCAACGAAGACACCCATGTTAAGCGCAGGTTGGCCCAAGATATTGACGAAATAACCTGAAACTGGGATTTGTGTCCCGAAGACTGTGCTGACTGTCGCTTCTGCATCTGCCAACATGTCAGTTGTCACACCAAAGAAGTGACCTGTAATCAAGTTAATAAGGATGAAGGCAAGACCTGCTGAGAAGGCACCACCAGCCTTTTCCTTAGCCCAGCTACCACCGATAGCCAAGGCAAAGAGCAAGTGAAGGTTTCCGATAATCCCCCAACCGATTTGGGCAATGATGTTCCCGATACGAATCAAGAGTTCTGATTCCGGGCTGATTAGTGGAATCGAGTTTCCGATAGAAACCATGAGACCTGCCGCTGGCATAACGGCAATCACGACCATCAAACACTTACCGAATTTTTGCCAAAATTCGAAACTAAGAAATTTTTTCATGTTTTTCTCCTTAAATTTTTCTTGGTCTCTTGACCATTAAATACTTAATCTTACTTCCACACCAAAGTGGTCCGATATTACAGGAAGATTGTCCCCGTTGAACATCACTCGACTGGATTGAACCTGTCTTTCCTGATTTAAGAACACATAGTCCAGACGTTTTTCCTGGCTATGACCTTCCCATCCGTCAATAGCTTTTTCAACAGTGATACCGCTATCCTTGTCCGCTGCCAAATCATAACTATCATAAAGGCCCAGGTCCTTGATAGCTTGATAGGCTTGGGGATTTGATAAAGCATCTGTATTGAAATCACCCATGAGGATTTTCAATCGATTCGAATCCGTTCTCTCAATAATCGAGCGAATATTTTCCAACTGATTTTCTTCTTGACTATCAGGAAGATTGATATGGCAGGAATACAAATCTATCAACTCATTCCCATATGCCACTGTCAAGCCAATAATCTTGCGAGACAGGATTGATGTCAAATCTTGGTGCTGACTACAGTAGAAGGCATCCACTTCGTAGACCGGTAATCTTGTGAGAAAGGCAATCCCTTCATCATACTTATCATATCCGATATGAGAATTGGACCAGAAATAAGAATATTCTGCTACTCCCAGCTCTTTCAGCTTTTCAAGCAAAACCAAACCATAATTATCCTGGCGCAGTTCTCTGGTCACCAAGGGACTCGTCATCAGTTGATTGACTTCTTGCAGGGCAATCACATCGTATTGCTTTTGAGCAATGGTCTGAGCAAGTATGTCCAACTTTTTGTCTTGATTTTCTTCTAACCAGGCATGGACATTAACTGTTAGTAATTTCATAGCTCTCCTTTCTTCATCGTATTCTAAAATAAAACGTTTCCGTATTTGTAAACTAATTGTAACGTAAACGTTTCCATTTGTCAACTCTTTTACGGAACAATTTAGAAACTTTTACGTAATTCTTTTAGAATTCTTTTAAAAAAGCTATAAAACTGACGATTATTCCTAAATATGTTAAACTAGTGACAGAAGAGTTGAGGAGTCACCATGAGTAAATATAAAAAAGTCTACGCAGACATCAAGGAAAAAATTGAACAAAATATCTGGCAGGCCAATCAGGAGATGCCAACCGAAAATGAGCTAATGGAGATCTACTCCTATTCCAAGGATACTATCCGCAAGGCACTATCGCTATTAGAAATGGATGGCTATATTCAAAAGCGTCAGGGGAGAAACTCCATTATCTTGGACCACAACCTGATCAGAAAACCGTACGTGTCTGAATTGAAGACCGTTAGCGAACTCAACCGCTCTGCCCACCATCAAGTCCAGACCCAACTGACCAATCTCTACATCGTACAAGGTCAGCCAGAAGTCATGAAGGAATTGGAAGTGGATGAAAAGACGGATCTGTACCGTGTCAGCCGCGTTCGGACTATTGACGGAGAACGATTAGAGTATGAGATTTCCTACTTTGACCGCAGGATTGTTCCCTATCTCAGCAAGGAAATCGCTGAAAAATCGATTTATCAGTATCTAGAATCGGACCTGGGCTTAGGAATCTCTCATTCACGCCGGGAAATTTCCTTCCGCTTTGCAACGGAGGAAGAAAAATCCTTGCTTGATCTGGCTGGCTACGACATGGTGGTTTCCGTCACCAGTACCACCTTTCTGGCGGACGGCCGTCCTTTTCAGTACGGAACCATCACCTATCGACCAGATAAGGTCACTTTTGTATCAATGGCCAAACGGTAAAAAATGAAAAATACAAAAAAGAATGTTCCCACTCAGGAACATTCTTTTCAATTTAGGAGAGCAAAAGTATTAGTTTGAATGCCAAATATCTTGGTTGTACTGTTCAATAGTACGGTCAGATGAGAAGAATCCTGCTTTGGCGATGTTGTGAACAACTTTCTTGTTCCAAGATTCTTGATCTTCGTAGTCTGCAAAGACTTGCTCTTTGACTTCAATGTACTCCGCCAAGTCAATCAAGGTCATGAACCAGTCTTTAGAAATCAATTCATGGTGCAGACGACCAAGACGCTCTTCATTACCAAGTGCAAGCACTTCATCGCTGACGATAAAGTCTACCGCACGTTTGATGTTGGCATCGCCATTGTAGTAGTCTGCAGATACGTAACCAGCCTTGTCGTACAAGTCGATAATAGTATCTGAGTCCTTACCAAATATGTAAATATTGTCCATGCCAACCAACTCTGCAATCTCAACGTTGGCACCGTCCATAGTACCAAGTGTCAAAGCACCGTTGAGCATGAATTTCATGTTACCAGTACCTGATGCTTCTTTAGAAGCCAATGAGATTTGCTCAGAAATATCTGTCGCAGGGATGAGTTTTTCAGCAACAGTTACATTGTAGTTTTCAACCAAATGAACATTGAGGTATTTATTTACTTCTGGATCATTATTGATCAACTCTGACAAGCAAAGAATCAAATGAATGATGTCTTGAGCGATAATATAAGCTGGGGCTGCTTTACCACCGAAGATAACAGTGATTTTACGTTTTGGCAGGTTACCGTTCTTGATTTCAAGATACTTGTGAATGACATACAAGGCATTCATCTGTTGGCGTTTGTACTCGTGGAAACGTTTGATTTGTGTATCGATGATAGAGTTTTCGTCCAATTCGATACCCTTGTTATCTTTCAGGTAACGTTTAAGAGCCAACTTGTTGTTGTGCTTAATTTCCGCCAACTTAGCATGAACTTCCTTGTTATCCGCAAAGGCAAGCAATTTCTCAAGCTTCGTCGCATCTGTCAAATACTCATCGCCAATCAATTCCTTGATGTAGTCAGCAAGGTCTTGGTTAGCAAATTCCAACCAACGACGGAAAGTGATACCGTTTGTCTTGTTGTTGAATTTTTCTGGATAAAGCTCGTAGAAACCTTTCAACTCAGAGTTTTTCAAGATTTCCGTGTGGAGAGCCGCAACCCCGTTGACAGAGTTTGAGAAGTGGATATCCATGTGGGCCATGTGCACACGACCAGACTCATCGATGATGTGAAGAGCAACATCAGCTACTTCCTTAGCTACCAAGGCATCCAATTCCTTGATGATATCTACCAAGTGAGGCACCACTTCTTCCAAGAATGACAATGGCCATTTTTCAAGAGCTTCTGCCAAGATAGTATGGTTTGTGTAACCAGTCATGTTCTTAACGATTGCCACTGCTTCAGCAAATTCCAAGCCGTGTTTTTCAGTCAAAAGACGAATCAACTCAGGAATCACCATTGATGGGTGAGTATCATTGATTTGAACATAAGCATAGTCTGCCAAGTCATGTAAGTTTGACCCACGCTCAATCGCTTCATCAATCAAGAGTTGTGCGGCGTTTGATACCATGAAATATTGTTGGTAGATACGAAGCAACTCACCATTTTTATCTGAATCATCTGGGTACAAGAAGAGGGTCAAGTTTTCTTTGATGTCTGTCTTGTCAAATGAGATACCTTCTGTAATCAAGTCATAGTTGACAGACTCAATGTCAAACAAGTTAAGGTAGTTCTTTGTTTCTTTTTTATAGCCAAGAATGTCAAGACGGTCCAATTTTGATTTCAAAGTGAAGTTTTTGAATGGAACATCATAGCTAATAGTTGTTGGAATCAACCAAGAATCATTTTCAATCCAGAAGTTTGGCTCTGCATCTTGTTGGTTGTCCTTGAAGACTTGTTTGAAGAGACCGCAGTGGTAGTTGAGACCAACACCCTCACCGTTGATACCAAGTGTTGACATAGAATCCACAAAACATGATGCCAAACGACCAAGACCACCGTTACCAAGTGATGGTTCTGGCTCCACATCTTCAACTTGTGCCAAAGACTTGCCAGCTGCTGCCAATTCTGCCTGAATGTCCTTGTAGACACCCAAGTTGATCAAGTTGTTTGACAAGAGTTTACCGATAAGGAACTCTGCTGAGATGTAGTAAACCTTGCGTTTACCTGTGTTTTTTGGTTTTGTAGCTACAGCTTCTTTTACGTAGTTTAACAATTGAAGATAGATTTCTTCGTTTGTGAGTTCTGCAAGTTTTTTGTTCGTGTTTGTTTCTACAAAAGTTGTAAAGTTAATCATGTTTTTCATTTCCTCGTTGATATAGTGTTGTCATTTTGACTAAGAAGTCTTTGCGTTCCTGGGTTAAATCTTCAGCTTTCATTCGCCATTCCCAGTTGCCTCCGACAGTTGAAGGCATGTTCATGCGGCTTTCTTCGCCCAAGTCAAGAACATCTTGCATGGTCGCAATAGCTGTGTCGCTGACAGTGGCAAAGAGTGTTCGAAGCATGGCTTGAGTCACTGGCTCAATCGGCTTTCTATTAGTATAAGCATCTACAAACTCCTGTTGTTCAGGCTCTAGATTGTTATACCAACCGTTGACCACCTCATTATCATGTGTGCCTGTGTAGGCGATAGAGTTTGGTACGCAACGGTGTGGGATGTCAATGCTCTGTCCAGTCACATCGAAGAAGCCAAATTCTAGAATCTTCATTCCTGGATAGCCGCAATCCGCAAGCAACTTACGAGCCTTGGCATCAATATTTCCTAGGTCCTCTGCAATAATTGGCAAGTCGCCGAGGGTTTCCTTGACCGCCTTGAAGAGATTGTAGCCTGGACCTGGCTCCCAAGTACCAATCTTGGCAACTTTAGCATCTCCTGCTACCTGCCAGTAATCTGAGAAGCCTTTGAAGTGGTCAATTCTCAAGACATCGTATAGTTTGAAACTCTCGTGAATGCGGTAGATCCACCAGTTGTAGCCAGTCTTTTCATGTTGCTCCCAATCGTAGAGTGGGTTGCCCCAAAGCTGGCCATCTGCAGAGAAGTTATCTGCTGGCACACCTGCCACATAAAGCGGCTTGCGCTCGCTATCTAATTTGAAGAGCTGTGGCTTGGTCCAAACTTCCACACTATCAGCAGAAACATAAATTGGCATGTCTCCGATAATCTTAATGTGGTTTTGATTGGCATATTCTTTTAGCTGTTTCCACTGGCTAAAGAAGAAATATTGAGTGACTTTAAAGTAGTCAATTTGGTCTGCCAATTCCAAGCGGTATTTTTCAAGGGCTTCTTCATTTCGAGCAACAACTTTCTTGTCATCCCACTCTTGTAGGGCCTTGTTTCCAAAGTGTTCTTTAATAGCCATGAATTCCGCATAGTCATTTAACCATGACGAATTGGCTTTTTCAAACTCTTGAAAGGCTGCTTTACGCTTGTCATCACTCAAGAAGTTTTTAACGGCTCTTTCCAAAATCGGACGGCGAGCCTCATAGATCAAGGCGTAGTCTACTTTTTCTGGATTGTCCCCAAATTTCACATCTTGGTAGTCAAAGTTGGCCAATAAATCTTCTTCTGCCAACAAATCAAAATCAATTAAATGGGTATTTCCTGCAATGGCAGAAAATGATTGATAAGGTGAATCTCCGTAACTTGTCGTTGTGAGAGGAAGGAGCTGCCAGTAGGTCTGCTTGGTTTCGACCAAGAAATCTACAAAGTCATAGGCAGGCTTTCCAAAAGTACCGATACCAAACTTACCTGGAAGTGAGGTAATATGCATTAAAATTCCACTGGTACGATTCGCCATAAAAACGTTTTCCTTTCTTTCGATTACAATGATAGTTTAACGCAAACGTTTGCATTTGTCAAGGATTTATACAATTTTTTTAAAACTTTTACGTAAAACCGCTCAAAATCTCCCATAAATACGCATTCTACTGCTCTTGTTACCGTTAAACAAAAGAAGAAATTCTGAGTATTTTAACCCAGAATTTCATTATTATTCGATTATTTTATGAAAAGGTTTGCTCGCTGATTTGAATCTCATTTTCCACTACATCAGCCAACAAGTTTGTCACATCTAGGTGATCCAGATAGTAATCCGTTACCTTGTCTCGAATCTGATTTTCAATCACACGGCGCAATGGACGAGCTCCCATAGCCTGATCATAGCCTTCTTCCATCAAGAACTCTTTGGCTGCCTCAGTCACTTCTAAGTGAATACCTTTTTTAGCTAGGGTCTTATTGACCTGGCCTAACATCAAATCGACGATTGCCTTGAGGTCTTCTTTACCCAAGTGTTTGAATTCGATAACTGCGTTGAAACGGTTAAGGAACTCCGGACGGAAGAATGGTGCGATGCGGTCCATGATGTCTTGATTTTCTTCAGCTTCTGGCATTCCATAACCAAAACCAGCATTTGAAGTCGCGATGACAAGGGTATTTTTGAAGTTGACCTGGTTGCCCTGTCCGTCTGTCAAATGACCATCATCTAGCACTTGCAAAAGGAGGGTAATCACTTGTGGATCTGCTTTTTCAATCTCATCCAAGAGGACAATGGAGTACGGATTGCGGCGGACACGTTCGGTAAGAGTATGGGAATTATCATCATAACCAACATAACCAGCTGTAGTACCGATTAATTTGGAAACGGCTGTCCGATCGCTGTATTCAGACATATCCAAACGAATAATGGCATCCTTGTTACCAAACAAGTCAAGCGCTAACTGTTTTGCCAACTCTGTCTTACCCACACCTGTCGGACCGACAAAGAGGAAGGAACCAATTGGACGGTTTCCGTCATCAAAACCTGCACGATTTCGACGAATAGCCCGAGATACTGCTTCCACCGCATCGTCTTGACCGATAACGTTAGCTGCCAGACGATTTTTCAATTCCTTGAGTCGTTCAATGTCAGAAGCTCCCATTTGTGAGACTGGGATGCCTGTCATTCGCTCAACCGCCTGAGCTACATCATTAACAGTCGCTACCACTTTCTGTTGCTCCGTGTGGTTGTCAATTTGTTCTTGGAGCTTGTCGATGCGGACTTTTTCATTGAGTGCTGTTTCGTAATCTTCTTTTTCAGCTGCTTGACTTTGCAAAGCTTTAGCCTGTTCAATCTCTGCCTCCAAAGCTTGAATATCTGTCACAGGATGTTGTGCAGCTAAGTGAGCAGAGGTCACATCGACCAGGTCAATAGCCTTATCAGGCAAGCTACGTTGTGGAATATATTGGACGGAATAATCAACCGCAGCTCTCAAGACCTCATCTGGCAATTCAATATTGTGGTGGGCTTCATAAAGCGGCTTGATCCCTTTCAAAATCTGGTAGGTATCTTCTGCGGACGGAGCATTGACCTTGACTTCGTTGAAACGACGAGCCAAGGCAGCATTCTTATGAATAGTATTGCGGTATTCGTCCTGCGTAGTCGCACCGATAACAGTTAACTCTCCACGGGAAAGAGCTGGTTTGAGAATATCTGCTAAGCCCTTGGAACCTGAGTCTCCACCAGTGCTACCAGCTCCCAAAATCTGATGGATTTCATCAAAGAAGAGAATGATATTTCCAGCTTTTTTGACCTCATCCACAAGATTCTGCACATTTTCCTCAAAGGCTCCGCGGTACTGAGTCCCAGCTTCCAATCCTGAAATGTCGATGGAGATGATTTCCTTGTTCTTAATGGCTGCTGGCACATCACCATTGACAATGGCTTGAGCCAAGCCTTCTACTACCGCAGTTTTACCGACACCCGCATCACCGACCAGAACAGGATTGTTTTTAGTCCGACGTGCCAAAATTTCAGATGTTTCTTGGATTTCCTTATTTCGTCCAATGACTGGATCCAACTTCCCTTCACGCGCATCTTGTGTCAAATTGCGACCAAGTTTTGCCAGAATTCCGTCTGACTTTATCTGACCTTTAGCCTGAGTTTGAGCCACTTCTTCTGTCTGTGGCAGGCGACCAGTCTGACGGTAAATTGCAAATTCCTCCGGTGTCACTTCACGCCCATTGATAGAATAACGGCGACGCTCTGTGCTGTAGCCACCCATGTTACCCATGAGTTGATTGAAAATATCGTCCATATTGTTAAAATTATTGAAATTGTTGTTCATAGTAGTTACCTCGTTTAAGTTTTAATTGTTTTTGACTTTTACTGACCTTTGTTTTAAAAATATAATAGCTAGTATGGAATAATCCTATCTTTCATAACAACCTCCTTAGAAGTTTGTCTTTTACTGACCAATAGTCCCAAGAGTAAGTCAAACCCTTCTCGTTTGACCTATGCTGACCTTTTGTTCAAAGAATTCGTAAGGTCCTTTACCTTACGAATCTTATTTTACATCATTGGTCAGTAAAAGTCAATAGTTTTGTTTGACCTTTTTTGACTTTTTATAGTCGAATGAAGAGCTTTCAGACAAGGAACTGAGGCGCGGGCTATACTAAAGTATGGCATGGCGAAAGTGACGATGTATCAAAGTTAATTCAAATGACTAAAAAAATCTACCTGACGGTAGATTCGGTAGCTACTAGATGATAATCCCTTCCAAATGATCTAGTTCATGCTGAACAATTTGAGCTTGGAAGTCTGTCAGCCTTAGGCTCTGCCTTTTCCATGAAGCATCAAAAAACTCCACTTCAATCTCCTGATAGCGTGTCGTCGGGCGAGTACCTTCCAGCGACAGGCAGCCCTCCTCTGTCTGATAGGGCTTGGCCTTGCGGATGAGGACGGGATTGTACATGACCAGGTTGGTGAAGCCCATGTTGACGATGATAATCCGCTTTTTGACGCCAATCATGTTGGCCGCCATGCCCACGCAGGCGTGAGCATTGGCTGCTAAAGTGTCCTGCAAATCCTGACCGACCTGTACATCTAACTGAGTCGCAGGCTCAGATTTCTGTTGCAGGAAGAAAATGTCTTTCATAATGGGTTGAATCATGGGGTGTCTCCTTTGTTAATCGTATTCATAAATATTAAATCTATAACCATTGCTGTCATAGTCTATAAAAATACGTTCCCTATCCCAATCACTGTTAAACACTTTTTCTAGTACTTTGAGAAGTGCTTCAAATTTTTCAAGTTTATCCTGATCTGAATATTGATCGTATTCTTGCATCTCCTTTATAAAATCAACAATTTCGATATAGTCTCCCCTATCATTCGGACATACTAAATGTATAATTTCTTTCATAGATTTTCTAATTCGAATATTTAACTCTTCAACAAACGGTTCTAATTCATCATCCTTTTCTTGCAGTGCATTAGCTGCTAGATTGGCCAAGTAAGCTATTCCTCTTAAATTAACAGTTCCAAACTCATGCTGAAAGAGGTAGATGTTTCTGACAAGCTCCTGAATAACACTATCATACTCCTCTGTCATCTTTTTTATTATGTCTTCCTGATTCGGAATATTTGTCACAATCGGCTTAAACTTCTCTTCAACAATCTGTTGATAAGTATTCTCCATATCTTTCCTATTCATTAAAACAAGTATTTTTTGATTACGGTGATTTGCGAGATGATCTATAAAACCTAAAAGATCATTATAGTCCTCAGGATTATCTTTTTGTTTTTCACTATAAGTAACACGTTCCAAATCATCGAAGATGATGAGAGAATGTTTTTTCATCAAGTCTAGACCTAAAATTTTATAAGCCCATTTCACAAGACTACTTATGACAGGAATATGGTCCAAACTCCCAAAGGTCGAATGTTGCTCTATCTCATCAACCAATACTTTCTCCACCTGCTCCCTGGTTCGAATCCCAAAACAGGAAATATAGTAAATTTCATGCGGTTTGTAGAATTGATTTTCAAAGAATGTCCGAATAAAGTGAGTCTTCCCACTCCCCCATGAACCATCCAACCAAAAGATATTCCTCCCCCGCTCTTTCTCTCGATTCAAAAAAGAAAGCAATTCCTCTTGGAAAGAGAAGTCATATTCAGGGTATTTTTTCTTATCCAGTGGAAAATAGCGGATAACCTCACACCGTCGCAAGATGCTAAAAATAATCTTCGCTAGAATCAGCAGAAAGGTGGATACTAACAAAATAGTCAATCTATTCACATAAGGCCATTGTATCCAGAGAAAATCCATCAGATAATCACCCACTGGTTTGAGAATTTCCTTCACCAGCTCTTCTCGCAAAAGAAAATAGACAATCCACGCCAAAGCTAAACCTTGCTTGTATCTTCGGACAAACCATCTCTCTCCGCTCCAATCTACTCGTCGTACAGGCTTTTTGGCGAGTTCTTTTAACTTCTTACAAATTTTTTCTTTCACAACTTCCTCCTCATTTTAGTATACCAAAAAAAGCCTAGTTTTCACTAGACTTCTTTCGATTATTCTTGGCAATAAATTGCAATAGCCTGACTGACAAAGGTTGCTGTTCCTGGTCCACCTGCTCGGTCAATGTTGGCTGAAAATCGTTCATCTTCAACATACATCAGACCTAGCCCCTGCAAGATTTCCTTGGTGCAGGTGTAGAAGTTTTCTGTGATATAGGCCTGTAAAGTAGCTACCTGAACCTGTACATCTGGATGACTAGCTTCCAAGCTCTGCATTTTTCCAAAAGCTTCAAAAATGCTCTGCATCTCTCGGGCAAACACCCAGTCCTTACTGGCATCATATCGCTCTTCAAATTCAGCATAGGCCGCGGTATTCCTCCACCGCTCCTTGGCCTCCATCTTGTAGACATCTAGTTGACTGCTGTCAAATGCGTGAAAGTCCATGACTTCTCCTCCTTTTTCTGTGAGCAATCTGGCGTGATTGATGATGCGGTCCAGACGTTCCCTTTTGAGCTCTAAAAGGGCGATATGGTCCCGCAAGACCTGCTGACGATTGACTTCCGTCACATCCAGAAGTTGCTGATACTCAATGAAAATCAAAATCAGGCTAGGCGACGCAGATGCAGATAGAACTGAAGTTCATCAAATCAAGTCAACAACGCCTGACTTTGATTTTCGAAGAGTATGAATGTCTCTGAGAGGAAAATCCATCCCACGAAACAATAAAATTTCTTGCAGACGAGCCAAATTCTCCTGATTATAGTGGCGATAACCATTTTCAGCCACAAATGCTGGTTTGAGCAAACCAATCTGGTCATAGTGGTGCAAGGTCCTCACCGTCAATCCTGTCAACTGACTGACCTGCTTAACTGTCCAATTTTCGTTCATAGAAATCTCCTCTCTATACCCAGTATAAGGGATAACGTAAGGTGAGAGTCAAGGGAAAATTTAATTTTTTATCCCTTCTTTATAATTTCATTCATATAACCAGCGGTAATAATCCCTGCAGGTAGAGCAACAATCGCAATTCCAATTATTGAAGACAACATTGTAATGATTTTTCCTAGCATTGTTGTTGCAAATATGTCACCATAACCAACAGTAGTTAATGAAATTGTCGCCCAATAAATTGCATCAAAAAATGTTTCAAAAGTATCAGGCTCAACCGAAAAAATCAATAAAGCAGTAAAGAAAATATAACCAACAGCCAGGCTTGCTACTAGCAATAATGACTCTTTTTGATTTTGCAAAACGTTCATCAAAATCTGAATGTTTTTTGAATAGCGGATAACTTTGAAAACTCGAAGTACACGCCCCATCCGTACAATTTTCAATAATCGAAGACTGTTATTAAAGTATAAAAAAGTCGGTAAAATGGACAATAAGTCCACTATTGCTAATAGGCTAAATGGGTAGAACAGAAATGATAGTTTTCCTTTTTGCAATTTGAAGTCAGCTGTTAGCATTCTAAAAAGATAATCCAAGCAAAAAATAGCGGTCGAAATATAATCCATTAACAAATGAAAAGAATTCGTATGCTTAGACATCAAAGGAATCAAACTAACCACTATTGCAACTAACATTATTAAGTTATAGAAACGTGACAATAAACTATCGTTATCATTTTCTAGAATACAAAATAATTTTTCCCTCATCTCACTCCACCCTCACCGGCACGCGCCCGTAGGTCTGCTCTGCTATTGCGTCAGCACCCAACTGATAGACCGCGTCCGCCTGCTGGGTCAGGCTGTCCCAGGGCTCTTTGCCGATCCGCGTCACCAAGTCCACCCGCTCCTTGACTGTCTTGAGATAAGCCTGACCTCGATCTGAAAAGCCAAGCACATGGACCGCTTCTGGTAAGGGAGCTTCCACCGCATTGACCAGGATGTAGGTCAGTACCCGCCGCACGCGCGCCTTGGTGTAGCGTTTGGTCGCAACGGCATCCACTAACTCCTCCACGGTCGCTGCGCTCCCAATGGCAGAGCGGATACGACTGGCCAGCTCATCGTTGACCTGAAAGACCTGACTGAGATCTGGGTGGGTCGCAATCTGGTAGCGGAGCAGGGGAAAATAATTTCTCCAGCTTACCTTGGTCGCCTCTTCAAAAAGACTGGCAGACGGTAAAAAATCACGCACCAAGTCCAACTGGTCAGCACCCTTTCGGATAGCCGTCGCCGAGGCGTAGGTGGTTTCCACTTCTTCCGAGTGAAAACCAGCCCCCTGCCGCTGAACAGGACCGAGCTGAATACCTGTTCCAGCCACCGCCTTAGCGTAAGCCAATCCCAGAATATGATTGGGTGTATCACCTGTGAAGGTCAGACCTGCAAATTCCTGCCACATGGCCTGGGTCTTCTGTGGATAAGAGAGATTGTCTGGCAAGTTTTTCACAAAATTTTCCATCTCTTCCGACTTATCCACATAGATATCCGCAATTTTCTGGTAATCCAGCATTTCTTCCGTACCGAAAACCAGTTTTTCCACACCTAGCCTGTGTAAAATGCTGATGGCTCCCTTTGCAAAATGGTCAGCCGACTGGACCGACACTAAAAAGGGCATCTCGACAACAAGATCTGCCCCGTGTTCCAAAGCCATCTGAGCCCGTGTCCACTTATCCACAATGGCTGGCTCACCCCGTTGCATAAAATTGCCAGACATAACCACGATTTTCAAGCCTTCCGCCTGTTCCAACAGGTATTTATGTCCCGTGTGAAAGGGATTGTATTCTGCAATAATCCCTGAAATCATGCCTTGACCGCCTTGAAAAACCAGCGCTGGCTAGTTTCTGTCGGAGCTTGATCTTCAAAGTCTGCAAAGACTTCTACAGATGTAAAACCAGCTTGTTTCAAACATTCCACATAGGTTTCAATCGGATAGGTCCGCTCTTCATGAACTTCATCCCGACGGATAAATCGCTCCTCTTGACTGTCCTCATCTTTGACAAAGAAGGTCAATTCATGAACAATGGAATGCTCATGCTCCCCTTCATAGGTGTCCCAGACAAAGGCAAAATCCTCGTAGTTTTCATGGTAGCTATAGCCTGCAAACACTTCCTCCATTTGATAGATGGAGTGAACGTCAAAAAGGAAAGTACCACCTTGATTGAGAACTGAGTGAACTCCTTCAAAGACCCGCAAAACAGCTTCTTGGTCCGCCATATAGCACAGACTGTCCGAGTAACAGGTCACCGCATCGAAATCTCCAACACCTTCCAGAGCCATCATATCTGCTTGGGCCAGTTCCATCATGACACCAGCAGCTTCTGCTTTTTTCTGGGCCAATTCCAACATTTCATAGGACAGGTCAAGCCCTGTCACTTCAAAGCCCTTTTGAGCAAAACGTACAGCCTGAATCCCTGTCCCACAGGCCAATTCCAAAATTGTCTTGGTGTCTTGTGGCAAGTTCCGCAAGCTAAAATCTGTCCATTTATCATACAAGCTGTCATCCATGATTTCATCATAGACCGCCGCAAAGGTTTCATAAGTTGCCATATTTTTCCTTTCATAAAAAGCAGCCAATCGACTGCTTCATTAACTCACACTGTGTTCAAGAAGTCATAGTTTTGAGTTGTTGACAAACTCTTTTTGCCAGTCGAGTTCTCTCAACTCTCACTACTCCTCTTCTAAAAAGTCTGCGACTTCCAGGAAGCTGCCTTCGTGCCATAATTTTTCAAGGTTGTAGAGGTCACGCATTTCTTCTGAGAAGATATGAACGACTACGCCTCCAAGGTCCAAAAGGACCCAGCCACCGTTACTATCGCCTTCTACACGGCTACCCTTGATCCCAACTTCCGCTACCTTTTCACGGATGTTTTCCGCAATAGCCTCCAACTGACGACTGTTCATGGAACTGGCAATCACAAAGTAGTCTGTCAGGCTGGTCACACCTTGAACATCAATTACAACAAGGTCCTCAGCTCGCTTGTCATCAGCAGCCTGGACCACAACTTTTACTAAATCTAGTTCTTTCATCTTATCCTCTAATTATATTTTCTAATGTATCCACCTGGGCAAAATTCCATGACCAGATAGTTTCATACTGACCAATCAAGTCGTTTGCTGGAAGATCTGCTGTATAGGGAGTAGTGGTTCCATCTTTGATGACCGCTACGGTGTAGCCCAATTCAAAGGCCACCTTGATAGTTGTATCAATACAGAAATTGGTCGACATCCCCATGACAATCAATCGCTCAATCCCTTGCTCTTCAAGATAGGCTTGCAAGTTCGTATCCTTGAAGGCAGAACTGTACCTCTTGTCAACAATCTTCTCGTCAACCAAAGGAGCCACTGCTGGATGGATGTCCCAACCATGACTGCCTGTGGCAAATTCCTCGTCATTTTGACGGACATAGATAAGCTCTATCCCCGCTTGACGAGCTTTTGTGATGCTATCTTGCCAGAGGGCTAATCGCTCTTCAATGGCATAAGGTTTTTCCTCCACTAGGAGGTTTTGAATGTCAACGACTAACAATGCAGATTTCAAAACTTGACCCCAGGCGTTTCCAAACGGAACACCAATTCCCTTTCTTCTTCAAGATCTAAGACAAAACCATTTTTCTCCAAGAGTCTTGCCATCTTTTGGTTGCCCTTGACATAAGAGACAATCAAATGATTACAGACAGGGTGCTTCTGAGCCAGTTGAATAACAGCTTCCAAAGCTGCCTGTCCATAGCCTTTCCCCTGAAATTCTTGACCAATCATAAACCGCCAGAGCATATATTGTTGGATGTCCTCATCAATGTCAATCAAAGCAAAGCCAACAACCTGCTCATCTGCCCAGATGGCATAGGGAAAGACATCGCCGTTATTTCTATATAACCAGGCATCTGCCAAGGAACGCACGTTGGGAGCCACGAAGCCCTTATCTGCCTCAGCTACTGTCAAGTCCAAGACAGCTTGATAGGAACTTTCATCCACAGGTTTTAATGCAATCATTCTTGCTCCTTCAACAAAGCAACATATCCATTATAGGTTTCCAAAGTTTGTGGATAAATGGGAATCCCCTTCTTGGCCAAGTAAGAAATGGTTTGAGCAGTTTCATAGGCTACCGCCTTGTCCAAGGACTCTTTTGCAATCCGTCGCGCCTCATCCACCCCAGGAAAATCCCGATTGGGTTCGATGTAGTCCGCCACATAGAGCACCTTGTCCAGCAAGGTCATCTGCCCAGCACCAACGGTGTGTCGTTGAATGGCTTGGAAAATCTCCTCATCTTTCAAGCCAAAATCTTCTGCAATTTTATAGGCCCCAACCACACCGTGCCAGATGTTATTATCCCAGTTAAGCAGGTCCTTGTCCAAATTATACTTGGCAATCAAATCCAGAAAGACTTGGTCTTCCACTTCTTTGGCATAATCATGCAAAAGCGCTGCCAGACTGGCTTTTTTCGGATCACAGCCGTATTGGTCTGCCAAGGCAAGCGCCGCCTGCTCCACACCCAAGACATGTTGGAAGCGCGCTGGCTTCATGGCTACACGGATTTTTTCCAAAAGAGCCTGACGGTCAAATGTCAAATCTGCTGCAATCATTGGTAGAGTCCCTTTTCTTCGATATAGTCCAGAACTTCATGAGGCACCATAAAATTCGGCACCCGTCCTTGCTTGATAAAGCTTCGTACCATGCTGGAGGAAATGTCCATCAAGGGCACATCTACCCAGATAACAGGATAGGAAGTCCCTGCCTTGTAACGAGGACGCTGGACACCAACAAACTGCACCATCTGGACCAATTCATCAATCCTGTGCCATTTTGGGAGATAGTCTACCATATCTGCACCGATGATAAAATAATAATCCGTATCAGGATTTTTTTCCTTCAGCAATTTCATGGTGTCGTAGGTATAGCTGACACCACGGCGTTCCAGTTCAATGGTTTCAATCCCCAAGCCTTCAATACCTGCAATAGCCATCTTGAGCATGGAATAGCGATGGTATTCATCAATTGTTTCTTTTTTATCCACATGGGGCGGAATGAATTCTGGCATGAGCAAGACCTCATCCAACTTCAACTGTTGACGGACCTGGTCTGCCACAATCAAATGAGCATTGTGGACAGGATTGAAATTCCCTCCCAGAATCCCCACTTGTTTGCGATTGGTTTCTTTCTTTTCAACCTCTAATTCAACCTTGGTAAAGGGTGTTAAGAGTTCAATAGCCATAGGCTCTCCTTCTTAGATTTCTTTGACCTGTTTGGAAATTTTACGGTTCTCTTTCTTGCTAGATTGTTTGAATAAAATCAAGATGCGACCGATTTTTTGGACCGTATCCACACCGATTTCTTCTTCCAAGATTTCAGCTACTTCGTGGATGTTTTCATCCGTATTTTGTAGCAAGGTCACCTTGATCAATTCACGCGCGTCCAACGCCTGACGAACACTGGTTTTAATCTGGTCATTGAGACCATTTTTCCCAATCTGAATGATGGGTTTGAGACTGTGTGCCTGACTGTTCAAAAAGGCACGTTGTTTTGAAGTTAATGACATCTATTTTTCCTATGTTTCTATATTTATCGTCATTTAGTTTATCTTTTATTACGTCGACGAATGAGGAAACTTTGTTTCCTTATTTCCAACTTCAAACAGTCTGGGGGACTGTTTCAAGTCAATGCCTAGAAACAAGAAAGCATTGAGTTATGCCTGCGGCTCGTTGCCTAGTACTAAAAGTAAACTAAAAGACTATATTGGCTAACAAATGTAACCAGGACTCACATCTAAATAATCGCCTTGCGGATCACCACATCCACACCCTTAGGTGCCCAGGCAGCAATCTTGGCCTTTTCATTGACCCGAATCCAACCAAGACCTGAGAAGACCACATCCGTCTTCTCGTTGATGGTAAATTCATGACGGACCAATTCAGGAAATTCTTTCAATTCCTTGCTGGTTGGCGGCACTAAAAGTGAGCCCGCATGTTTCTGGTAAAATTCACTAGCTCCCTGCAGTTTGGTACGGTGGAGCTGCAATTCATTGTCAAAGAAGGCCGTAAAGCCTTGGCGTTCACCAGCCACAAAGTCAAATCGTCCCAGACCAGCCAAGAACAAGGTTTGTTCTGGATTGAGCTGGTAGGTCTTTGGCTTGATTTCCTTGCGAGGACTGATGTACTTGAGGTTTTTAGCCGTCAAGTAATGAGCCATCTGGTGACGATGGATAATTCCTGGCGTGTCATAGATGTAGGAACCATCATCCAGAGGAATTTCAATCTTATCTAGCGTCGTTCCAGGGAAACGTGAAGTCGTAATGACATCCTTGTCCCCTGTGATTTCTTGAATAATAGCATTAATCAAGGTTGACTTGCCGACATTGGTCACGCCGACCACGTAGACATCTCGTCCCTTGCGGTGCTGTTCAATCTTCTCAATCAAATCTTTGATGGCCTGCTTGTTTTGGGCTGAAGTCAAGACCACATCAACTGGTCGCATGCCGATTTCATGCGCCCGCTCGGTCAACCACTGAGTGACCTTGCCTGTCTTGACAGACTTGGGTAAAATATCCTGCTTGTTGCCGACCAAAAGCACGTCATTTCCTGAAATAAAGCGAGGCAAGCCTGGAATGACCGAACCATTGAAGTCAAAAATATCAATGACATTGACCACCAAGGCATCGCTTTCTCCTACGCTATGGAGAAGTTTCAAGAAATCATCGTCTGAGATATTGACATCTGAAATCTCATTGTAATGGCGCAAACGGAAACAACGTTGGCAGTAGAGTTGCCCGGTTTCCAGGCCTTTTTCTAGGGCTGATTGAGGTGTAAATCCAGCGACAGCCTTGTCTTGCGTCTGAATCTGGGCACCACAGCCGATACAAAATAATTCTTCCACTTACATCTCCCTCTTGTAGTCTATCGCCCCATATTTGGCGATGATTTTTTTCATGGTCCGCCGCTCACGCCAACGGTTAATCTGCGTATTGATAGAGTCCGTCTGAATCAAGGGTTTGACCAGTACAGACTTAAGCCCAGCTCGCTTAGCAGCCCGAATGTCTGTCATCAACTGATCCCCAATCATAACCACCTCATGTGGCTGAACATCAAAGCGTTTTAAGGCGCGGTTAATCCCAAAGGTGAAAGGCTTGAGCGCAAAGGCTTCAAATTCAATCCCAAAAGGTGCAACTGCACGTTTAACCCGCTCGTATTTGTTGTTGGAAACCACCACAACGGGAATGCCTGCGGCCTGTAAATCCTGTAACCACTGGCGCATCTCTGGCGTACCATCGGGATTATTCCAAGCAATTAAGGTATTGTCCAAATCGACAAAGACCACCTTGATACCCTGTTTTTTCAAACTGTCAACTGTCACATCATAGGCCTTTTCCAAGGCAAAATCTGGCATATAATTTTCTAACGTCACGGACTTCTCCAAAGAATTTTATCAGATAATTATACCATTTTTCTAGGAAAAAGGCGAATAGATAGCCAAAAGGAAAACACCCGGTGGAACCGAGTGCCTATTCTACGAACCTATTTGCTTTCTAAAATCCAATCCTTAGGAATGAAAATCATATGGGTCAACAACCAATCAATATCCAGCGAGTATTTTGAAAAGGCAAATCCAATTTCCTCAACACCAGAATCATCCTCATCCATGCCTAAAATCGTCGTCGCATGGCCATAGTCTGCATGACTATCATCAAAGAGGCGCCAAGTTAGAGCCTTGTAAACCAATTTTTTGGCATCATAAAGCGTATAAGCCTCTCGATATTCTGAAAAGGCCAGACAGTCCTTGCCTTTTGGCTCGACACCCTTGATTTGAGCAATAGCAATAAGACTATCATAGTTGTGATAACGGAGGGAGCTACTCAAGGATTGAGCCAAACTGTCTGCATAATCCAGGGCTAAATCACTGACCTCCACAGCTACAGTTCCCAACTGTTCCCGCAATGGATTGAGCAAGTTCGCAGCAAAGCGAGCTAACTCTTCACGGATTTCTTGTGGCAAATTCTCAATATCTTCCAGAATAACTTCCCTATCTTGCTCAGACCCCTTGTAGACATTGATGTCTAGCCCCTGCTCACCCAGTTTTTCCAGTTCCGAATCAAAACCTGTTTTCCCAGCTTGAACATATTGAGCGAGAGTTTCATAGTAACCTTCTGGCAAGATGATCCGCTCTAGGTTGTCAGCTCTTTCAATGATTGTCATGTTTTTCTTCCCCCGTATGTTTGATATTCTTATTGTAACAAGATTAGGAAAAAATGTAAACCTTTTCAACTTTTGTTACATATTTACACCATGTATATGAATACAAGTAATTCATCGCTACCAAAACAAACGGGTCCCATGCACCTGGTCAACCGGTAATTTTTCCAGTAATTCAGGCACATTGTCCACCGTCAAGCCACCACCAATTAAGATTTCTATCTTACCTTGGGCATAGGAAACAAGCTCCTGCAACCAATCGACATTATTCAAGGCTGACCCCGTCAAACTGCCTCTTGTCAAAATCCGTGTCACTCCATGGGCTGCCAGCCAATCAATAGCCTCAAATTGACGTTGGCGAGGGATTTGATCAAAAGCCATGTGAAAAACAATTTGGCAACCCTGCGACACAGCAAACAAGCGTTCCAAAGCAACTTGATCCAGCCAATTATCCTCTGTTAAAACACCAAATACTAAGCCATCTGAGCCTAGTTCTTTGGCAACCTTACAATCTTCCACCATCATCTCAATCTCTGCCTCATCGTAGCAAAAATCACCACCACGAGGGCGAATCATGGTCATGACAGTCGCATCGTTTTCATGAGCTAGTCGAACAACATAGTTAATCACTCCATAGCTCGGAGTCGTTCCCCCAACTGCTAAATTATCACAAAGTTCTATCCGTTGGGCACCCATTGAGATAGCTTTTGCAAGATCTACATGGTTTTCCGAACAAAATTCTTTTATCATTCCAATTTCCTCTTATATTTTTTACTTTAGTATACCAAAAAAGAGTATATTAACCAATACTCTTTTCGGTAATCAAAAAATCCTTTAGCGAAATCAGCAGAACTGCTAGTAGAATACAAACCATGCCGACTAAATCCATGCTCGTAAAGACCTCATTAACCAACCACACTGCAAAAATAATGGAAGCAACAGGTTCAATAGAAGCTAGCAAGCTGGCATTGACAGGGCCGACCATGGTAACCCCTTTGAGAAAGACTGTATAGGCAAAGATGGTCCCGACACCAACAATCCCCACTAAGCCAAACATACTTCCACTATCTAATTGAAGGGGTTCTTGCCAGGTCTGTAAACCAAAAGTAACCATCAGCCCTCCCATCAACATCCCCAGACCAATGACCGACAAACTACCATACTGGTCAATAACTTGGGCAGGTAGGATAATATAGAGAGCATAGGTCAGGGCTGAGAAAAGTCCCCATGCTAAACCAAGCGGGGTAATCGCTAGTTCCGTCAACTGTCCATGGGTTGCAATAAAAAAGGTTCCTACAATTGCCAAGACAATCGAAATCACTTCAACCCCTGTCGGTCTTTGCCTATCTTTCAAGCAGGTATAGGCTAGCACTAAGATAGGACAGAGGTATTGAAGAACTGTTGCCGTTGCCGCATTTGTATAAGCAATGGCTTGTAAATAGGCCAGCTGATTGAGGGCTAGGCCAAACAAGGCAAAAAGAGATACAGCTAGCACGGCGCGTCCATTTTTCAAGAGTGCCAGCAAATTTCTCCTAGCTGTCACAGCACACAGACCGAGCAAAACAAGACCTGAAACCATCAGGCGCATGGAGGTAATCAACTGTACAGACATGCCTCGTCCAATTAAATACTGTCCACTCACCCCTGACAAGCCCCAGGCAATCCCTGCTATTAAGGTTATCAAGGTTCCCCATCTTTTTTCTGTCATCCTAACTCCTTCATCTCGTGTCAATAGTCCCATTATACCAAAAAGAGTAGGACACCGTCCCACTCTTTGCTGTCATTATTTTTTGAGGCCCACAAACTCTACGAATCGCATAAAGGCCGCCTGACCTTCTGAAGTGCGTTTGTAGACACCTGCATCCTCTAGGACACGGGCGAAAATTTGTCCGACAGATGCTCGAATGATTTCTTCAGCCCTTTCTTCTGTCACATCTGGATGTTCCGCTTTTAACCTATCCGCCCAAGGTTGATGATAGGCTGCCACCTGACTAGCTTGACCCAGTAAGTATTTCTTGACTTCAGCTAATTCCGCCTTCAAACGTGGAGGCAAAATCGCCAAGCCCATGACCTCAATCAAGCCGATATTTTCTTTCTTAATGTGCTGTACATCTGGATGTGGATGATAGATGCCATCCGGAAACTCTTCTGAAGTCTGATTGTCGCGGAGAACCAAATCCAGCTCGTACATATCTCCTCGTTTCCGAGCAATCGGAGTGATGGTATGATGGGGCGTTCCATCCGTTTCAGACTTAATCTGAACGGAATCATCTGAGTAGCTCCGCCATTTTTCCAAAATCTTAGCCGCCAGGCTCAATAGCACTGGCTTATCTGCCGAGCTCAAACGAATAACCGACATGGGCCACTTGACAATGCCAGCAGATACGGACTCAAAGCCCTCAAAGACCAGTTGGCGTTCTATCGCTGCCTTTTCCATGGCAAAACTGTGCCGCCCACCCTGATAGTGATTATGGGTCAAGATGGAGCCACCCGAGATGGGGAGGTCTGAGTTGGATCCGACAAAATAATCTGGAAAGATGTCCAGCAAGTCCAAGAGCTGTTCAAAGGTTTGGGGACTGATAACCATTGGAACATGCTCTTGGTTCAAGAAAATAGCATGTTCATTGTAGTAGGCATAAGGCGAATACTGGAAGCCCCACTTTTCCTTGCCAAGATCTAAGCGAATAATGCGGTGGTTGGCGCGTGCTGGATGGTTAATCCGACCTTGATAGCCCTCGTTTTCCATACAAAGCAGGCACTGAGGGTAATTAGAAGCTTCTGCTAAACGGGCTGCCGCAATAGCCTTTGGATCCTTCTCTGGTTTGGACAGATTGATGGTAATTTCTAGGTTGCCATAGTCTGTCGGTGTTTGATAATAGATATTTTTGGCAACAGCAGCCACCTTGATGTAGTCATTGCGCTTACTCAAGGCATAAAAATTTGCCACAGCTTGTTCAGGATTTTCCTGATAGGTCTGCCAAAAATCACGATTGACCTGACTAGGACTTGGCGTGATTAAATCCATCAAACAAGCCCCAACCATGTCCTGTTCTTCCAGCAATTCACCCACAAAACCAGTTCGAACCCCGTGAGCCAATAGTTCTTCCTTAAGTTCAATCAAGTCTGTTAGCTCTGTTTGGACAGTCAAAACTTGGTCCCCAACCAAGGCTAAAACCCGATTGCGCAGGTAAAGGGCATCCATTCCTTCAAAATCACTGTTGGCAATAACCTGCTCAACAAAACGCTCCACCAATCCAGCCATCATTTCTCCAATCTATTTTCGAGATAAAACGCGAGAGCCTCCAGCAATCTCCGCTACATAGAAGCTTGGCTCATAGCCAACCACTTCAGTATAGGTCTTGCCGACATTTTCCGTGAAGGCTTCAACCTTATCCTTGTGGACAATGGCAATACCACAGCCGCCGAAACCAGCTCCTGTCATCCGAGCACCAAGAACTCCTTCCTGCTCCCATGCGGTATGGGCCAAGGTATCCAATTCCAAACCTGTCACTTCATAATCATGCTCCAGAGAAACATGGGAAGCATTGACCAAGCGGCCAAAGGTTGCCAAATCTCCTTCTTCCAAGGCCTTACGAGCCTGTAAGGTCCGTTGGTTTTCCAAGACAGCATGGCGGGCACGCTTGATGCGGTTTACATCTTTGATTAAGTAACTATATTGGTCAAAAGTCCACTCATCCAACTCTCCCAGAGTTTGAATAGTCAAGACTGCATTCAATTCTTCTACAGCTTTTTCACATTCTGCACGGCGCTCGTTGTACTTAGAATCGGCCAATTCACGACGTTTATTAGTATTCATGATGACGATCACATGGTCACCCAAGTCCAACGGCACCAATTCATACTCAAGTGTATTGGTATCTAGGTAAATGGCACGCTGGTCTGCTCCCATACCGATCGCAAACTGGTCCATGATTCCAGAATTGACACCGATAAAATGATTTTCCGTTTGTTTACCAATTTTCACCAAATCAAGTCGAGTTAGCTCAAGTCCATACAGTTCTTCTGCGATAATGCCAATCAAAAGTTCCAAGGAAGCTGATGATGACAAGCCTGAACCGTTTGGAATATTTCCGTAAACAAAGACTTCCATCCCTGTATCAATGGTATGCCCTGCTTCTTGCAAGAATTTAAGAACACCCTTGGCATAGTTGGTCCAGTTGTCCGCCTTGTCGAAGACTAAGTTGTTCAAATCTACCTCAATCACACCAACTTCTTCAAAGTTAGCAGAATAGAAACGTAGTAGCTGGTCATCACGTTTGCGAGCAGCACCGTAAGTCCCTAAGGTAATGGCTGCTGGAAAGACATGACCACCATTATAGTCTGTATGCTCACCAATCAGGTTAATCCGACCTGGTGAGAAGAAAGTCGCATCCGCCTCTTGACCAAACACATCGAGAAAGGCTTGCTTGAGTTGTTCTGTGTTCATAGGAACCTCCTTGATTTTGTAATCGTTTTCTTTTATTGTACAACACCAAAAAACAAAAGTCAATAAATTTACTAAAGTTTTACTAATTTTATTTTTTATGCTATACTAGATACAAATAGATAGGAGAATACCATGGTTACCATTAAAGACATCGCTGAAAAGGCTCAATTATCATCTGCCACCATTTCCCGCGTACTCAAGAACGACCTGACCCTATCCGTCAGCCAAGAAACCCGCGACCGCATTTTCAACTTGGCACAGGAATTGGGCTACACCAAGCACATCAAAAAACAAGCACCTCAACAAAAAGGCACCATCGGCATTGTCCAATGGTACACTGAAAGCGAAGAGCTAGCCGACCTCTACTATTATTCCATCCGTGCCAGCATCGAACAGACCGCCAGCTTACTCGGCTACCAAATCGTCCGCTCCTTCAACGACCTGACCAATCCCCTCCTCCAAGAAGTTGATGGCATCATCGCAGTTGGTAAATTTTCTTCTGGGCAAATAGCAGAGCTAGCCAACTTATCACCCAAGCTGATTTTTGTGGATTCTGATACACTGACCGAGGGATTTTCCTGCATCACGACTGACTTTGAACACTCTGTACAGACAGTTATTAACCACTTCCATTCACAAGGTCTGACAGACATTGGTCTCCTAGTTGGACAGGAAGAAACCACAGACGGCCACCAACTGCCAACAGACCCCCGCCTGACTGCCTTTCGTGACTACCTGAACACCTTGGGTATTCTCCAAGAAAGCTATATCTACCAAGGAAAATTCTCCACCCAGTCGGGCTATGAGCTGATGAGCCAGGCTATCGAAGACCTAGGCGACAAGCTACCGTCAGCTTTCTTCATGGCCAATGATACCCTGGCGGTCGGTGCCCTTCGAGCCCTACAGGAACGCCAAATTGCCGTGCCAGAAAGAGTTCAACTCATCACCTTTAACGATACAGCCATCACCCGCCAGGTCTATCCTGCCCTATCTTCTATCAGCGTCTTCACTGAAGAAATGGGCCAGGAAGCCATGCAACTGCTGGACCGTGTGATTGCTAGTCCGCACCCCCACCATCCCCGTAAGATTAAACTAGGTACCCAGCTGGTTATACGGGAGAGTTCTTATTAATAAGGTATAAGAAAATCTTCCTACTTTGAGTAAGAAGATTTTTTGCTTAACGATAATGGTGGTGATGTTGATGCTGGTGTTGGTGGTGGTAATGATGATTGTGAACAACATTAACTTTCAAATTTTTTAAGTAAGATGCTGCCTCAGCAGTATTGATACGAATGGATTCTAATTTAGAGATTTGTATAGTTTGAAGATGGTTATTGTAGCGAAGATACTCAGCCATTTTCTCACTAATGTGATTTTGTTCTTTCTGCAACCTTAGCATTTCTTGTTGATACGCAATTTGAGATTCCTTATACTTCGTATCATCATATAAGTTGACCAACTCTTTTATGCTACTAGCCTTAAAGTTTTCTAGAGAAGCGATAAAAAAGTCCACTGCATCGATGAAATAATAATCTTTAGGAAACCAGCCGTTACCATAGGCATAAAGTCCCTCAGCCGTTTTATTCATTTCATTTATTATATGTTCTTTTTCCTTTTGGACATCCCTATAATGATAGATTTGTCGTTGATATTCCTTAACTGACAAACCTGCTGCCTCTATTCGCTTACAATTTTCTTTGTCAATTTGATAGTTTATAATTTCCAACCATTTAGGATAGAAACGTTTCCCTAAATACCAGATCAAGAATATCAGTCCAATACCTGGAATGAACGATATCATATTAAAACTTAGTAAAGATATTATGACTATTTGAAGCAATAACAAGGGTTTATTTAACACTATGCACAGAGAGATAATTATCCCTAAGTCTATCCCTATCCCTTTAGTCCTATACATTTTCTTCTGCAGTAAGAAAACAAGTATTGCACTTGCTACCAAAGACCAGATAAATTCAAGAAAGTCCCCACCACCAAAAATAATCAAATATGTGAACATAATGCCATTTGCCAGTGTACCAATAAAAGCAGCATATGAAAACCATTTTATTAGTCGTTCCGAAAACGTACCGTCTTTATCTCCTAAAAAATTTGCTAATTCTCTCTGAACGCCCACTGCTTTTCTTCTAGAATCTTCAATCTTATTCAATTCCATTTTTTTATCAAAGATGTAAGATACACCTTGTAATATTAATTTTAGTTTATTTATTAATTGAGAATTATCGTCGCTTTGCACCCCACTCATTTTTATACTCTCCTGTAATTAAAACGGATATTTTGACTGCTCTTTCAATTATTTATAACTCTTATCTTTTCTTTCTGTGTTTCAAGAAAAATAGAGAACCTAACATTACAAATCCTAATGCACCCAAAACTGAATAGGTTTCCCCGGTCATTGGCAAAACGCCAAATAATTTCTTCGGTTCTTGTTTTTTTGCAGTTGATTTTTCTTCGGAAGAAGTTGTCTTTGTTTCGGAACTGGACGTTGAAGTAGATGAAGCTGCAGTTTCCGAACTTGAACTTGTTGAAGACGAAGCAGTTGTTTCTTCCTCTTTTACAACAAAATTAGGGTTGGTAAAGGAAGCAAGTACACTTGGATTAGAATAGTCTTCTGCACCAATTGTTACTTTCCAACTAACATTCTTCAATGTTTGTCCTTCTATTATAATACCAAATTCAGTTTTTACATTTGATTCAGATAGCCACCCAATACCATTTAGACCAAAAAGTCCATGATTCACAGTATCGCTGGTAATCACAAATCCATTTTCTGATACCTTTCTCAAGGTCGTCATATTCCCAATCAAATCTCCATCAGAGTAAACAGCAGCATATGAACCGTCGCCAGAAATAATTAGGGAAGAAGGACGCCCTGGTTTAGTACCATTCGGTGTTTCAACCGTAGTCCAAGTACCTACAAGTTCACTTGGAAAAGAAATTTCTTGACCAATTGCAGCATCTCTCATAGCCTTTGGCAATAGTGAAGCTTGCTGAGCTTGAACTGCTTGTTCGGAAGAACCTGCAGAAATAGGGGTTGCCAAGGGTTTATAATCTAAAAGCGACAAATCAACTTCTGTCTTACCAGAAACATCAATCGCACCTTCTGCACTACCAACTTTATAATTTGCTTCTTGAAGCAAAATCACTTCTCCATTGGTCTCGGATAATTGATATAGCTTAGCATTTATCTCACCCGAACCCCGAGAAATACCAACTATTTGAATAGTCCCGTCATCAAATACCTGAAAATTATCACCACCTGCAGGTCCAAAAATCTTACCAATTAACAGTGTAGGGGTTTGCTGGTTGGCATAGTAAAGTGCGACTGGGTTCATGGAACCATTTTCTGCTTTTTCACCAATAACTAACTCCTCTTGACCATTTTTATCTATATCAAAAAGAGCATAATGGAATTCTTTTGAACCAACTGAGTTAATCGCATAACTTTCGTTAGGAACTGTACTCAAGGTCGATTGATACACTAAACTATCAGCTTGAACAGGTTGAGTTGTGGCCAAACCAAGAACAGCCAGTGACAAAATAGATAATTTAAAATGATTCTTTTTCATAAATTTAATATCCATATTTTCTGTACATTATATAATTATCGATTTGCTTCTGCTTTTATTACTAAGTATATATGAAGCAGTAACTCCAAGTCCGTTACTTTTTAACTAAAACGATTTCGTTATCGCCATCGCTCTCAGCAATCCGCAAGATATTTCCCTCTTTTTCAAATATCATTTCAACAGGCTCAGCATCTTCAGAAGAGTATAGGTCTAATGTTTTGCTAGAAGGATTGATATTTTTGATGATTGCCTCCTTCGACTTATCGCCATCAGTCATAATTAAATCCGCTGTTTCACCATGAATGACAACTGTCATGGAAATACCATCGTATTCACCATAATAATTTCCATCTAGATCGCTTCTAAGAAGTGTCTTACCTGAAAATAAGGCAATGACCACTACTATACCAACTGTTAATAACTGTTGTTGCTTATTCAAGCTCAGAAACCAATTTTTGATTGATTGCCATAATGTTTTAAGTTTGTCCATTTTAACCCCTTTCATTTTTTCTGAACAAAATTAGTTTAGCAAAAAATGACTTCCTTTTTTAAAAATCGAACCCATAGGTTCAATGTTTTGAAAACACCTCAAAAATCAAGTTACTTTTTTTTTTTTGCAACTATAGGTCATATTCTATAGCTTTTTATCATTATTTTCGATATAATTAACCAAAATAGAAAGGTCAGGTTACTATGACAAATCTTTATCCATTTGGTCAAACTTTCAAGCAACTCCGGGAAATGAGAGGACTTAGCCTGAAAGAAGTTGCTTCGAATGTCGTTACTCCACAATTTTTAAGTCGTTTTGAAAAGGGAGAAAAAGGTATTTCTCTTGAAAACTTCAGTCGATTGTTGATTGTGCTTGGGCTAGAATGGAAAGATTTTGCTACTGCATACGCCAATAACGGAGGAGACTGTATCGAGTTTCCTGCTTTTGAATTTGCAAAACATGTCAAAAATGAAGAAGACATGATTCAGTACCTACCTGAGTATGAAAAATTATTCGAAAGTTATTTAAAAGATAGCCCTATCCAAGCAGAAATGTTACTAAAGGCCATCAAACTTCGTCACTATCCTGCAATAGATAAATCAGACCAAACAATCTCTAAAATTCAGAATATTATTGATTATTTGATGAACCTCGAAACCTATAGTAGTGCTGAATTAGAAATATATTGTATCATTGCCAGTCATTGTCCTCTTGAATTTCTCGAACACATGACAAAACAATTATTATTCATGTACAAACAAAGTGCAGATACAGACACCTATATCCGTATCCTGAATGGACTAACCTATACAGCAAACTACTATTCAAAATTAGGATACTACTCAAAGGCCAACAATATTATCCAAGCAGTAAAAAAACAACAAACTTATGAACGCGGCTATTTATCAACCCCTCTTATGTTTTTAGAAACCGTGCATGTCTACAATCAATTCCGCTGGAATAAGTTAGAGGCTATCGAACTTGCTAGAAACCTATTAAAGTATATGGAAAGTGCCAAATTTATTGACGAAAATTACTACTCCAACTCCATTAAAGCTTTTCTGTATCAATGCCACAAATTAAACAAAACAGGTAAGGACCTTTTTTAAAGATAGTACAAAAAACCGAGAGTTCACAACGAATTCTCGGTTTTCTTATGTTTATCCAATACTCAATGAAAATCAAAATCAAACTAGGCGACGAAGATGAAGATAGAACTGAAGTTCATCAAATCAAGTCAACAACGTTTGAGTTTGATTTTCGAAGAGTATTAATCCAACAACTTAGCCAGTTCCTGAGCCAAGAGTTGTTGTGCAACTTGTGGGTTGGCTTGTCCCTTGGTTGCTTTCATCAAGAAGCCTGTAAAGGCCTTATCAGCATTGCGTTTGCCAGACTTGAAGTCGGCTACGGCTGCTTCATTATCCGCAAAGACTTGGTGGATAATCGGAATGAGAACAGCAGGGTCTGAAATTTGTACCAAGCCAGCTTTCTCAACGTAAGACTTAGCAGAGCCGCCTTCTTTGGCCAGGTGAACAAAGACTTTCTTGGCAATCTTAGATGAAATAGTACCATCTGCAATCAAGGCAATCATCTCCACCAAGTTTTCAGGTGTTAAAGAGATTTGCTCAATAGTCTTACCTTCAGCATTGAGGAACTGAGCCACCTCACCCTGCAACCAGTTAGATACTTGTTTAGCATCGCCACCTGCTACCACTGCTGCTTCAAAGAAGTCAGACAGAGCTTTGGTAGACGTCAACTGACTAGCATCGTAGGCGGTCAAGCCCAAGTTTTCCACATAGTGAGCACGGCGAGCCTTTGGAAAGACTGGCAATTCTGCGCGCACTTCCTCAATCCAGCTATCATCAATCTCATAGAGTGGCAGGTCTGGCTCAGGGAAGTAACGATAGTCTGCTGAACCCTCCTTGACACGCATGAGAATGGTTTCACCAGTAGATTCATCGTAACGGCGAGTTTCCTGCTGGATTTGACCACCAGAACGCAAGATTTTCGCCTGACGTTCTACTTCGTGCTGCAAACCCTTGCGCACATAGTTGAAGGAGTTGAGGTTTTTCAACTCAGTCTTGGTACCAAATTTCTCCTGACCATAGGGACGAAGGGAGATATTGGCATCCACGCGCATAGACCCCTCTTCCATCTTGACATCTGAAATGCCAGTGTACTGAATAATTTCTTTAAGGGCTGTCAAGTAGGCATAGGCTTCCTCAGGCGAGCGCATATCCGCTTCTGATACAATCTCAATCAATGGCACGCCCTGACGATTGAGGTCCACATAAGAATAGCCGTCTGTCCCGTGGGTATTCTTACCAGCATCCTCTTCCAAGTGGGCACGCTCGATACGGATTTTCTTGGTTGAACCATCTTCTAGCTCAATCTCAATCCAACCATTGTAGCCGATTGGCTCGTCAAACTGGGAAATTTGATAGGCTTTCGGGTTATCAGGATAGAAATAGTTCTTCCGGTCAAAGTGCATTTCCTTGTGAATGTCCATGTTCAAAGCCAAGGCAGCCTTGATACCCGCATCCACAACACCCTTGTTAAGAACAGGAAGGACACCAGGGAAAGACCAGTCAATCACGTTGGTATTAGCATTTGGATCCTCACCAAAATGAGCAGATGAAGGTGAGAAAATTTTCGAGTTGGTATTCAACTCCACATGGACTTCTAGACCAATAATCGTTTCAAAGTTCATTAGTTAGCACCTCCAAAAATCACTGGTTGTTGCTTGTGGTAGTCTGTTGTCGCTTCAAAGGCAGCAGCCACTTGGTAAATGGTCTCTTCTGAGTATTTTGGACCAATCAACTGCAAACCAACTGGCAAGCCTTCCACAAAACCTGCAGGAATAGAAAGACCAGGAAGACCTGCCAAGTTTACAGGAATGGTTAACAAGTCCGCCAAGTACATAGCCACAGGGTCATGGTTGAGCGTGTCCAAACCAAAAGCAACCGTCGGAGCTGTCGGCCCCAAAATCAAATCATAGTTGGCAAAGACTTTTTCAAAATCCTGGATAATCAAGGTCCGCACCTGACCAGCCTTCTTGAAGTAGGCATCGTAGTAACCAGATGACAAGCTAAATGTACCTAACATAATACGACGTTTGACTTCCTCACCAAAACCTTGGCTACGGGTTTTCACGTAAATCTCATCCAAGTTTGTCGCATCTTCTGCACGGAAACCATAACGGATACCGTCAAAACGTTGCAAGTTAGAAGAAGCCTCTGACGAAGCAATGATGTAGTAAACGGCAACCCCATACTTAGAATGTGGCAGGCTAACTTCCTCGATAATCGCTCCCAGGCTTTCCAAGTGCTTAGCCGCCTTGAGAATGGTTTCCTTGACCTGTGGATCAATCCCTTCACCCATGTATTCTTTTGGCAGAGCAATCTTCATCCCCTTGATGTCCTGACCAATCTTGCTAGTGAAGTCAGCAATTTCATTGAGCGTTGATGTTGCATCCTTGACATCATGACCAGAGATGACATTGAGCAACTGGGCATTTTCCTTAACCGTCTGTGAAAACGGACCAATCTGGTCAAGAGATGAACCAAAGGCAATCAAACCAAAACGGGATACCGTTCCATAGGTCGGTTTCATACCAACGATACCATTAAAGGCTGCTGGTTGACGAATGGAACCACCTGTGTCAGAACCGAGTGACAAACGGACCTGACCCGCAGCAACCGCAGCTGCCGAACCACCTGAAGAACCACCAGGGACTTTTGTCTGGTCCCAAGCATTTTTCGTTGGTTTGAAGGCAGAGTTCTCATTCGAACCACCCATGGCAAACTCGTCCATGTTGGTCTTACCAACAACAATCATATCCTTTGCATAGGCCTGAGCAACCGATGTCGCATCAAAAATTGGCTCGTAATTGTAGAGCATTTTTGAGGCTGCTGTGGTCAAAATTCCCTTGGTTGAGATATTGTCCTTGACTGCCAAAGGAATCCCTGCCATAACATTGTCCGCATCAATCCCTTTTTCATCAAGGACCGCAGCCTGTGCCAAGGCCGCATCTTCTGTGATAGTCAAGAAAGCATCCACCGCTCCCTCACGGCTCTTGATGTCTTCCAAGGTTGCCTTGGTCAATTCAACCGCAGAAATCTCCTTTTTGACAAGGAGGTCATGCAATTCATCAATGGTTTTATTGTTAAACGTCATTAGGCATCTCCTCCCCCGTCTAAAATAGCTGGCACCTTGATAAAGTTATCTTGTGATTCAGGCACATTTTTAAAGAGTTCCTCACGGCTCTCACCTTTTTGGGCAATATCTGCTCGCAAGACATTCTTACGGTCAGCCATAGTGGTCGTTACCGCAACACCTGTCGTATCTACTTCATTGAGCAATTCAACCATATCAACAATCTTGCTCAAACTTGTCGCAAATTCCGCTGTTTCTTGGTCCGAAAACTCCAGCTTAGACAGCTTGGCAACGTGACGGACTTCAGCTTCAGAAATCTTCATTCTTACTTTCCTCCTAATGGAAATCTATTTTCTCATTATACCATATTTCCAGCCCCAGACAAAGGTAGAAATAACCTTAGATGGAAGCTTTTCCAGCAAAAAACCAGTCTAACGACTGGTTCCTAAACCCTAATCTACAATCGTCGCACCTAGCACATGTCGCAAATGATTGAGTGCAAACTGGTGACTCTCCTCCGTCAATGCGGCAATGGCAGAGGCAACAACCTCAATCCGATAGCCTTTGTTGTAGGCATCGATTGCAGTATGAAGAACACAAATATCCGACAGGACACCTGTCAAGACGACCGTATCAACCCGACGTTCTCTCAAGCGAACATCCAAGTCCGTTCCAGAAAAGGCCGAATAATGCCGTTTGTCCATCCAACGCACACGCGCATGGTTCTTGTTTTCTTGATAAAACTCCGCCAAGGGACCATACAAATCCCGACCACTTGTACCTATGATATTATGTGGCGGAAAGAGCTTGCTTTCAGGGTGCAAGTCATCCCCCTCTTCATGGCCATCAATGGCAAAGACGATATAGTCCCCATTTTCAAAGGCTTCTTTGGTCACTTGAGCAATTCGCTCAGCAATAGCCTGGGCAGGTTTCCCTGCTGTTAATTTGCCATGGTCTGCCACAAAATCCACCGTATAATCAATCGAAATCAATGCTTTGGTCATCTTAGTAATCACGCTTCTTAATTTCATCAAAAATAGCTGGAATAAGGACCTTCAAATAGGTTCCTTTCATACCAAGCGAACGGCTTTCAATAATCCCTGCACTTTCCAGCTTACGAAGGGCATTGACAATGACCGAGCGGGTAATGCCGATACGGTCAGCAATAACAGAAGCCGTCAACTGACCTTCATTGCCATTTAACTCGCCCAGAATTGCCGCAACAGCCTTCATTTCAGAGTAGGAAAGGGTGTTAACTGCCATATTGACCGCTGCACGGCGACGAATATTCTTCTCATCTTCTTCCCGCTGGAAGTTGAGCAACTGGATACCTACCACCGTCGAGGCAATTTCAACCAGAATCAAGTCATCTTCATGGAATTGTTCCTCGTTACGCCAGATAATCAAGCTACCAAAACGAATCCCCGTCACATGAATAGGCGCAATAGTGGTCAAACCATTTGGATAGGTCGCACGAGATTCCACAGGAATAGCAGTCAATTCACTCTCCACAGGCAAATTAACCTGAGTATCATAAACTTGGGCAACAGCTTTTACATAGTCTTCCGGAAACTGTTTATTTTGGAAAAATTCCTCCACACGATCATTATTGGTCTTGTAGTTCATGTGGTAACCCAAAACCTCTCCCTCACTATTGATAATGCAAGAGTTACAATCGATAATAGCCGACAAATGCTCCGCAATGGCATTATAAGGCAATTCTTCTGCCAGTTGCTCTTCGGAACGCTTCAAAATGGAAGTAATATCCCGAGTTTTTTCTAATAATGTTGTCATATGTTCCTCTTTTTACTGTAGTTACATTCATTATACCGAATTATCAGGCAAATTTCAATAATTATCAGAAAATTTACTATTGTTGGAAAAGTACTGACAATTAAACGCATAGAAAAAAGAGGCTGAAAACTCAACCTCTGATTACTATCACATTTTGTCTAATTATCTACGGTATTGACGCAAGAAACGAGTCATTTTTTCCTGAATTTCAGCCAGTTCATCCACACGTGGCAGATAGACAATTCGGAAATGGTCCGGATCTTTCCAGTTGAAACCACGACCATGAACCAGCAAAACTTTTTCCTGTTTTAAGAAATCCAAGACGAATTGCTCATCGTCATCTATACGATACATTTCCCGATCAATTTTCGGGAAAATATACAAGCCAGCTTTTGGCTTGACTGCTGACAAACCTGGAATATCAGTAATAGCCTTGGTAATGAATTCCCTTTGCTCATAGAGGCGACCACCTGGCATGAGTAGTTTGTCAACAGATTGAACACCGCCCAAGGAAGTCTGAACAACTTGCTGAGCCAAAACGTTTGAACACAAACGCATATTGGACAACATATTCAAGCCTTCGATATAGCCCTTCACGTGTTTTTTAGGGCCTGACAAGACCATCCATCCTACACGGAAGCCACAGATGCGATGAGATTTTGACAAACCATTCATGGTCACGACAAACAAGTCTGGTGCCAAGGTCGCAATAGGAATATGAACCGCACCATCAAAGACCATCCGATCATAAATCTCGTCAGAGAAAATAATCAATTCATGTCTGCGAGCGATATCGATAATCCCCTCCAAAACCTCTTTGGGATAAAGAGCACCCGTTGGGTTGTTAGGGTTGATCAAGACAATAGCCTTGGTCCGTGACGTCACCTTGGCCTCCATATCAGCCAAGTCTGGGTACCAATCCGCTGCCTCATCACAGATATAATGAACAGCCTTACCGCCTGCTAAGCTTACCGCTGCCGTCCAAAGTGGATAGTCTGGCATAGGAACCAAAACTTCATCACCATTGTCTAGCAAGCCCTGCATGGACATGACAATCAACTCACTGACACCATTACCAATATAAATATCTTCAATATCCACATTTGGAAACTTCTTCAACTGACAATACTGCATGACTGCTTTACGGGCTGAAAAAATTCCCTTACTATCAGAATAACCTTCTGACTTACGAGCATTGTGGATAAGGTCACGAATAACCTCATCTGGAGCAGTAAAACCAAATTCAGCAGGGTTTCCTGTATTCAGACGTAAAATCTGCTCACCGTTGGCCCGCATACGCATCGCCTCTTCCAAAACAGGCCCACGAATATCATAAGCTACATCATCTAATTTCGTTGATTTATTAAACTGTTTCATGTCGTCACCTCGACTTTCTTCTATTTTTCTATTTTACTTTAAAAGCAAAAAAAGCACAAGAATCCCTTTACATTTTCTAAAAAAAGACTTATAATATAAATGTAATAACAACCTATCATTCCAGGAATAAACGCTTACTGAAAGGAGTGGCTACTATGACACAATCTTATAAGACTATCCTCGTTGCAGTCGATGGATCCACAGGTGCTGAATTAGCTCTACACAAAGCAATCCACGTTGCCAAACGAAACCAGGCTCGGTTGGTCATTGCCCATGTTATTGATACAAGAGCCCTACATAACGTCGTTGCCTTTGACGCTTCTGTTTACGAAACGCTCGAAAAAGAAGCTGAGCTACTATTGGAAGAATATAAGCAAAGTGCAGTGGATGCAGGTTTGAAAGAAGTGCAGCTTCATATCGAATTTGGTAATCCCAAGACCTTGTTAGCAGTAGACATTCCCAAGGAAACCGGTGCCGACCTCATGTTACTTGGCGCAACAGGCCTCAATGCCTTTGAACGCCTCCTAATCGGCTCATCTTCCGAATACATCATGCGCCACGCTAATATTGATTTGCTCATCGTACGCGATGGGGAGAAAAGCCTATAAAACTCGAAAAGACTAGACTTCATTGTCCAGTCTTTTCTTCTGTCTTTCAAGTTCTTCCATAATCTTTGTCTCTGGCGCAAACTTCTCTTCCCAATCCCCTGGTTTTAATATCTTGTGAGTAATAGGATCAAAATGGGCCTTCCCATCTGGAAATTGCTTTCCCATATTGGCAATATGGACCAAGTCAAAAATCGGTGCCGGATCAACACCCATTAAGACAAAAGAACCATAGGTAAAATAAAGGATATCTAAGAGTGCATCGACCTGGTCCTGTAAAGATACTCTAGCCTGACCCTTGCTCCTCACCTTTTCTACTGCCCTATCCAAGTCTTCATGCAAGCGATGAATATACTCTTGGAAATCCTCCTCACAGTCGGCAGATGCATAGAGGAACTCTACCACTTCCTCCAGCTTAAAACCTGCACGGAAAAGAGCTGTCTGCCCATCAAATTCCTTAGGACTTTCCTGAGTAATCCCGTCCATCAAGGCATGAAAATCCTTTACACGATTAAAATTCTCATCTCTACTCTGAAACATCATTTTCCTCAAGTAAACCTAGGCGAACAAAAGCCTTATAAATACCATCACGATTATTGCTATCTGTCACCAACGAAGCGATCTGTCGAACCCTCTTGGTTCCATTTCCCATCGCTACCGAATATTTAAGGGCTTTTAGCATCTCAAAATCATTATTCGAATCTCCAAAAGCCACCACTTCATCTAAGCTAAAACGATATTTCTCTGCAACTTTTAAAATCCCAGACAGTTTTGAACTTCCCTTGCTGATAATATCTGTTGCATAAGGGCTTGAACGAGTAAAGGACAAATCAGTAAATCTTGCTTCCAATTCCCTGGTTTCTCTCTCTGTTGTCAACATCATGAGCTGATAAATCGGTTGTGCCAAATAAGCCCTCAGGTTTGTCTGTCGCTGTGGTCGAACCAAGCGCACCAAACGATTAAAAATAAAATTCACCAAACCAGCAAACTTATCAGGAATAAGCCGACTAACACGGTAGGCGAAATTCCCTGTACCTGTTGACATAATCCCGCTACCAAAGACCCCTTTAGCAGTGCCAATTGCCAAGTCCTTATGATTCCTCTGGGCATAATCCATCATGGCTTCCACCTGACTCGTGTCTAAAATACGACTATAGATCAGTTCCTCCCTAGAAAAAATGTACTGACCATTGTAGGTAATGGCCAGATCCAAACCCAGACTAGCCATATATTGCAAAACGAAACGGGGGTCCCGACCCGTTGCTAAACCAACCAATATCCCCTTCTTTTTTAAGGAATTAATTGCCGAGATAGTCGACTTACTAACCGTACGCTTATCTGTCAACAAAGTCCCATCAATATCAAAAAATACAGCCTTAATCGTCAACCATCTCACCACCTTTCTTAGAATTGTGTTACAATTAGTATATCACATTTTGAAAGAAACAGAAAATTTATGAAAAAAATTCTCGCCTTACACACAGGTGGAACCATCTCCATGCAAGCCGACCAAGACGGTCACGTAGCAAGCAGTCAAATCAATCCAATGACACAAATCGACACCCCCATTGAAGAAATTCAAGTCACATCCGTCGATTTTCTCAATGTCCCAAGCCCTCATATCCGTTTGGAACACATGATGGCTCTCTATCAAAAAATCAAGACTGAGCAAGACAACTTTGATGGTTTTGTCATTACACATGGCACCGATACACTGGAAGAAACAGCCTATTTCCTTGATACCATGGCTATTCCGGAAAAACCAATCGTATTAACTGGAGCCATGCGTTCATCCAATGAGTTAGGTAGCGACGGAGTTTACAACTATCGAACAGCCCTCCGTGTCGCAGCAGATGAAAAATCCGCAGACAAGGGCGTTCTAGTCGTTATGAATGATGAAATTCATGCCGCAAAATATGTCACCAAAACCCACACAACCAACGTTTCTACCTTCCAAACACCAACCCATGGACCTCTTGGACTGGTTACCAAACGTGAAATTCTCTATTTTAAAACAGCAGAACCTCGTGTCCGATTTGACTTATCACATATCTCTGGGACAGTTCCAATTATCAAAGCCTATGCAGATATGGACTCAGTTCTCCTTGACTCGCTTCCAAGCTCAGCAATTTCAGGCTTGGTCATCGAAGCCCTTGGAGCAGGAAACCTCCCACCGACCATCCTTCCTGCCATCCAAAACCTTCTCACTCAAAACATCCCCATCGTCCTAGTTTCTCGTTGCTTCAATGGAATAGCAGAACCCGTTTATGCCTATCAAGGTGGAGGCATTCAGCTTGAGCAAGAAGGTATCCTCTTTGTCAAAGAATTGAATGCACAAAAAGCACGACTGAAACTACTAATTGCCCTAAACGCAGGTTTGAAAGGGCAAGCGTTAGCTGATTATATCCAAGGCTAAACCTCACATATACTTCAAAAGACCGGCATATTTGCTCGGTCTTTTTCATATCTAATCTAATTCTTCTCTATCCTTCAAATGATTTAACAAAACGGACCAGTTGGGATCTTTCTGCCAATTCTCTTCACTAACAATCTGACTTGCAACTCGTCTGGCTTCCTCCAAAATCGGATAATCTTCCACGATATTAGCCACTTGAAATTCTGGCAAACCTGACTGACGGGTTCCAAAAATTTCACCAGACCCACGCATTTTTAAATCCGCTTCAGCCAGTATAAATCCGTCTGTGGTTTCAGTCATAATCTTCATCCGTTCCTTGCCTGACTCCGTTTTGGGATTGGCAACCAAGATAGCATAGGACTGTTTGTGACCACGCCCAACACGCCCCCTCAACTGATGTAGCTGACTTAAACCAAAACGATCCGCATCCATAATCACCATTACAGTTGCATTGGGCACATTGACTCCTACCTCGATAACAGTTGTCGACACCAAAATAGCTGACTTCCTGTCCTTAAAAGCCTGCATAATCGCATCTTTTTCTTCATTTTTCATCTTACCATGCAACAAATCAACAGTAACACGACTTCCAAAATGTGCTTGTAACTCAGCCTGCAAGTCAATAGCATTCTTCAAATCCAAGGCTTCAGACTCTTCGATCAGGGGAGAAATGAAATAAACCTGAGCCCCACTCCTAAGTTCCTTCTCAAGCCATTCTAATACAGTCGGTAACTGCTGATGTTTAACCCACCGAGTAATAATCGGCTTGCGACCAGCAGGCAGTTGGTTAATGATCGACACATCCATATCGCCAAAGGCAGTAATAGCCAGAGTCCTTGGAATAGGGGTCGCAGTCATCATCAGCACATCAGGATTATCCCCTTTTTCTCGGAACAAACGCCTTTGCTTGACACCAAAACGATGTTGCTCATCCGTCACAACTAGTCCCAGTTGATGATAAGACACACTCTCTTGAATCAGAGCATGCGTCCCAACAATCACATCTACCCGTCCATCAGAAATAGCTTCCAATGCTGTTCTACGTTCTGCCACCTTCATTCCACCCGTCAAAAGTGCAATAGATAAATCTGGAAAAAGCTGGCGCAAACTCTGATAATGTTGTTCTGCCAAAATTTCCGTTGGCACCATAATCGCAGCCTGCATACCAGCCGAAACAGCCGCAAACATGGCTAATCCAGCAACCACCGTCTTACCAGAACCAACATCCCCTTGTAACAAACGATTCATATGACTAGGTGACTGCATGTCAGCCAAAATTTCCGACAAGGCATTGGCCTGGGCAGCCGTCAATTCAAAAGGCAATTTCTCAATCTGTCGATTAACTGTATTCAAATCATACTCAATCATCAAACCATTGGAAACATCTCGATTACCAGCTTTTAAGAGTTGCAACTGCAACTGGAAATAAAATAATTCCTCAAATTTAATCCGTCGCAGAGCTTGCCTGTATTCTTCCAAATTTGTCGGAAAATGCATAGCAAAAACTGCCTGTCTACGATTTAAAAGCCGGTATTTCTCCAACAAAACGATTGGTAAATTCTCTTCCAAGAGCTCCAAATAGCCTTGATCAACAGCCGCTTTTATAGCCTTGACCAAGTTGGTTTGAGAAATTCCTTGAGCCACATGGTAAACAGGCTGCAAATCTTCAGACACCTGAGCTAACACCTTCATGCCAGTTAAACTAGCTTTAGCCTTATCCCATTTCCCCCAAATCGCAACTTCCTGCCCCATTACAATCTTATCAGCTAAGTAAGGTTGATTGAAAAAAGAAACAGAAACCACTACCTCACCCTGCTTAATCGAAAACCGTAGCCGATTTCTCTTATAACCATAATACTGCACATTTGCTGGAGATACCACATGACCGACCACTACAGCCTTTTCCCCATCCTGCAAATCTAATAGTGACTTACTTTCAAAGTCCTCGTACCGAAAAGGATAATAAGTTAATAACTGACCAATCGTCTCAAGGTCTAATTTCAAAAATTTCTCTGCCGATTTTGGTCCAATCCCAGGCAACACTGATAAATAATCTGACAAACTTTTCATAATTTAATTATATAATAAAATTCAATTAGATTACAAAAAAAGGGCTACTGCCCTTCCATATAGTCCGTACGGGATTCGAACCCGTGTTACCGCCGTGAAAAGGCGGTGTCTTAACCCCTTGACCAACGGACCACAATTCATAATGGGCACGAGTGGAATCGAACCACCGACCTCACGCTTATCAGGCGTGCGCTCTAACCATCTGAGCTACGCGCCCAAACGAGTTGTTTGGGTATGAACAATTGTTCAAAGCGGGTGACGAGAATCGAACTCGCGACAACAGCTTGGAAGGCTGTAGTTTTACCACTAAACTACACCCGCTTTCATGGGAGTTAACGGGATCGAACCGCTGACCCTCTGCTTGTAAGGCAGATGCTCTCCCAGCTGAGCTAAACTCCCTTGCGCTAAGCGACTACCGTATCTCACAGGGGGCAACCCCCAACTACTTCAGGCGTTCTAGGGCTTAACTGCTGTGTTCGGCATGAGTACAGGTGTATCTCCTAGGCTATCGT
>NZ_POQQ01000057.1 GCF_002964575.1 Streptococcus suis
GGAGGGGGGGGGGGGGGGGGGTATACTATAGAAAGAATAAATTAAAAGGAGATTGATATGATTAAATTTAAAGAGTTGACACCATTTCTAGATAAATGGAGCTACTTCCCAAATGGTGAGGATATGCCAGAACTATCATTAGAATTTTGCAAGTTAGTAATCGAAGAAAGCGCTGCAAAATTAGATTTACCAGTAGAAGTTTTTGTTGATCAAATCAATGTAGGTGGTTTGTTCAAGAAGGAAGAAGAAGCTTGCTTGGTTGTGCGTCACCCAGAACATATAAAAGATTATATTAGTTTAGTATTTAGACTCCGTACACAAGGCAGTATGCAAATTCTACAAGTGGATCAGTTAGGTACTAGTAAGCAACTAAAGAAACTGCATGCGGATGAATTTAACAGAAAGCATCGCGAGGAACGCTGGCATAATTCAGATCACACAATTAGTCAAAAAATGTTATACAGTGTTGGAAACAAGTTAGGTAATGCTATTGCTACTTTTGGTTTAAATAAGGCTAAAGTCGAGCAGGAGCAAGAGTACTATCAATTATTAAGTGATATTTTATCACAATTCAGCAATGATTAAAAAGTAATGAAATAATCCTGGGTCTAGATGTTTAGGAAACGGAATGATTTTTCCAGTTGCTTAATTGATTTAATTGATCAAACAAGCGTGATATGGAGAACGTTTACAAGGTCTATTCTTATCGTTTTCCTTTACAGGTGCTAGAAATTGTGGTAGAATACATGATAGAAATAAAGAGAAAAGGGGGTTGACGTCAGTCAACCCTTTCCCTGTATGCAAATTGTAGCAGGTTAGAATTGTAAAAGGAGGTGCCTATGTCATCAATTATTGATTTAGTCACGGCTACCATTGAACCAGCTATCCAAGCTCCTTATGAGCTGGTAGATGTGGAATATGGCAAAATGGGTGGTGACTATGTCTTATCGATTTTCATTGATAAGGAAGGAGGGATTTCCCTTCAGGATACGGCAGATTTATCCGAAATCATTAGTCCGCTTTTGGATACGATTCAGCCAGATCCATTTCCAGAGCAGTATATGCTTGAAGTGACCAGTCCAGGTTTAGAACGTCCCTTGAAGACAGCAGAAGCAGTTGCCCAGGCTGTTGGGAAATATATTCATGTCAAGCTGTATCAGGCTATTGACAAGGTCAAAATCTTCGAGGGAACCCTTCTGTCCTTTGATGGAACTGATTTGGTCATGGAATATATGGACAAGACTCGTAAAAAAGAAGTGACCATTCCATATTCGACTGTAGCCAAGGCACGTTTAGCCGTTAAAATTTAAGTATAAGAAAGGACCTTTTGCTATCAAAAGGAAATTAAGATGAGTAGAGAAATGCTAGAAGCCTTCCGCATTTTAGAGGAAGACATGGGTATTAACAAGGCGGATATTATTGATGCAGTGACAGAATCACTTCGTTCTGCTTATAAGCGCCGCTATGGACAAGCTGAGTCAGCAGTTATCGAGTTTGATGAGAAGAAGGCTGATTTCCACGTATATACTGTCCGTGAAGTAGTGGATGAGGTCTTTGATAGCCGTTTGGAAATCAGCCTCAAGGATGCCTTGGCCATCTCAACTGCCTATGAAATGGGTGATAAAATCAAGTTCCCAGAAGATCCAGCAGAATTTGGTCGCGTAGCTGCCCAATCAGCTAAGCAGACAATCATGGAAAAAATGCGCAAGCAAAAGCGTGCCATTACCTTTAATACCTACAAGCAACATGAAAATGAAATCATGTCTGGTACGGTAGAGCGTTTTGACAATCGTTTTATCTATGTCAACCTTGGTAGCATTGAAGCACAGTTGTCAAAACAGGATCAAATTCCTGGTGAGGTTTTCCAATCACATGACCGCATTGAAGTCTATGTTTACAAGGTAGAAGACAATGGTCGTGGGGTTAACGTATTTGTCAGCCGTAGCCATCCAGAAATGATCAAACGCCTCATGGAGCAGGAAATTCCTGAAGTGTATGATGGGACTGTTGAGATCATGAGTGTTGCTCGTGAAGCAGGTGACCGTACAAAAGTTGCTGTTCGTAGCCACAATCCAAACGTGGATGCTATCGGTACGATCGTTGGTCGTGGTGGTTCAAATATCAAGAAAATCACGAGCAAATTCCACCCAGCTCGTTACGATGCTAAGAATGACCGTATGATTCCGACTGAGGAGAATATTGATGTCATCGAGTGGGTAGCAGATGAAGCGGAATTTATCTACAATGCTCTTGCACCTGCAGAAGTTGACCAAGTATTGTTTGACACGGAAGATGGCAAGCACGCTACAGTCGTTGTGCCAGATGATAAATTGTCATTAGCAATCGGTCGCCGTGGACAAAACGTTCGTTTGGCAGCTCATTTGACAGGATTCCGTATCGACATCAAGTCTGCTTCCGAATATGAGGCATTTGAGGCTGCTCAATATGCGGCAGAAGAGCTTGTAGAAGAAGTCGCGGAAGAATTTACAGAAGAACAAGAATAGAACAAAAGGAGCAACCATGGCAAAAGCTAGAAAAATACCCTTGCGCAAGTCTGTGGTGTCCGGTGAAATCATCGACAAACGGGATTTGCTCCGTATTGTAAAAAATAAAGAAGGTCAAGTATTTATCGATCCAACAGGCAAGGCCAATGGGCGAGGAGCCTATATCAAACTAGATAATACTGAAGCTGCCCAGGCTAAAAAACGCCGTGTCTTTGACCGTTCCTTTAGCATGGAAGTACCTGAAGAGTTCTACGATGAATTGATTGCCTATGTTGATCACAAGGTCAAGAGGAGAGAACTTGGACTGGAATAAGAAACAGAAAATCTTAAATTTATTGGGCTTGGCTCAACGGGCAGGTCGCTTGGTTTCAGGTGAAGATCTGGTTGTTGAAGCCATCCAAAAAAAGCAGGCAAAGCTGGTGTTTCTAGCTGACGATGCTGCTGGAAATTTAAGTAAAAAAGTAACAGATAAAAGTCATACCTATCAAGTAGAAGTTGTAACAGTGTTTTCAACACTGGAATTGAGTGCAGCTGTCGGCAAGGCTAGGAAAGTTCTTGCAGTGACAGACGCTGGATTTACAAAGAAGATGAGGTCTATTATGGAATAGAACAGGAGGACAAGGCATTGTCTAAGAAGAGATTGAATGAAATTGCCCGAGAATTAGGCGTAAGTAGCAAGGAAGTTGTTGCTAAGGCGCAAGAATTGGGTTTTGAAGTCAAAAGCCATGCTTCAAGTGTAGATGAAGCAAGTGCCAAACGTTTGGCGGATAGCTTTAGCAAAAAAGTAGAAGCACCTAAACCTGCAATGAAAGTGCAGCCGGTCGAAAAGCCCGTTGAAAACAAGGTTGAAGTTGTAAAAGAAGAAGCACCTGCGCCAACGCCTAAGGAAGAAGCAAAGGTGGCTGCACCAGCAACACCTCACCGTCCACAGAGCCGTAACTTTAAGGCAGAACGGGAAGCGCGTGCCAAGGAGCAAGCTGCTAAACGAGCACAAGGTAAAGGTGGTCAAGGCAAACAGAATCAAGACCGTCGTGATAATCGTCAACAAGGTCAAAACCGTCCAAATAATGACCGTAATGACCGACGCGATAATAGACGTGAGCAAGGTTCAGATAAACGCAAGGACAATCGTTTTGGTGACCGTCGCGACAATCGTCACCAGGATAACCGTTCAGGCCAGTCAGCTCGCTTTGAGCAAAGAGAGGCTGCAAAACCTGCGGCACCTAAAATTGACTTCAAAGCGCGTGCAGCAGCTCTAAAAGCTGAGCAGAATGCAGAATATGCTCGTACTAGCGAGGAGCGTTTCCGCCAAGCTCAAGAAGCGAAGAAGCAACCGAAAAAACCGAAAGAAATCAAGTTTGAAGAACCGGTGATTGAAAGCAAGCCATTTGTTAAACCAACACCAGTCGCAGCGGTACCTGAGAAAGTTGCAGAAAGCGCTGTAGATACCCGTCGTAAGAAACAAGCTCGACCAGATAAAAAACGTGACTTTAACAGTGACGAAGAAGATGGTCCACGGAAACAACAAAGAAATCGAAATAGTCAAAATCAAGTGAGAAATCAAAGAAATAGTAACTGGAATAACAACAAGAAAAATAAAAAAGGCAAGAATAACCAGCCTGCTAAACCAGCAACCGAACGCAAGTTCCATGAATTGCCAACTGAATTTGAATATACGGCTGGTATGACCGTTGCAGAAATTGCAAAACGGATCAAGCGTGAGCCTGCTGAAATCGTCAAGAAACTCTTCCTCATGGGTGTCATGGCAACGCAGAACCAATCTCTTGATGGCGATACCATTGAACTCCTAATGGTTGATTATGGAATTGAAGCCAAAGAAAAAGTAGAGGTCGACAATGCCGATATCGAACGTTTCTTTGTCGAAGAAGGCTACCTCAATGAAGAGGAAATGGTGGAGCGTCCACCAGTTGTGACGATCATGGGTCACGTTGACCATGGTAAGACAACGCTTTTGGATACTCTTCGTAATTCTCGTGTCGCAACAGGCGAAGCGGGAGGGATCACCCAGCATATCGGTGCCTACCAAATTGAAGAAAACGGCAAGAAGATTACCTTCTTGGATACGCCTGGACACGCTGCCTTTACATCTATGCGTGCTCGTGGTGCCTCTGTTACCGACTTGACCATCTTGGTCGTTGCAGCAGATGACGGTGTTATGCCACAGACCATCGAGGCGATCAACCACTCAAAAGCGGCCAACGTTCCAATCATTGTTGCTATCAACAAGATTGACAAACCAGGTGCAAACCCAGAGCGTGTCATCGGTGAATTGGCTGAACATGGTGTTATCTCAACTGCTTGGGGCGGTGAGTCTGAGTTCGTAGAAATTTCTGCCAAATTCAACCAAAATATCGATGAATTGTTGGAAACGGTTCTTCTTGTAGCTGAAATCCAAGAACTCAAGGCAGACCCTACAGTTCGTGCCATCGGTACAGTTATCGAAGCGCATTTGGATAAAGGTAAAGGTGCTGTCGCAACCCTTCTTGTTCAACAAGGAACACTGAATGTTCAAGACCCAATCGTTGTCGGAAATACCTTCGGTCGCGTTCGTGCTATGACAAATGACCTTGGTCGTCGTGTCAAGGTTGCTGGTCCATCAACGCCAATTTCGATCACTGGTTTGAACGAAACACCAATGGCTGGTGACCATTTTGCAGTCTACGAAGATGAAAAATCTGCGCGTGCAGCTGGTGAAGAACGTGCCAAACGTGCACTTCTCAAACAGCGTCAAGCTACCCAACGTGTTAGCCTTGAAAACCTCTTTGACACTCTTAAAGCAGGTGAAGTTAAGTCAGTTAATGTGATCATCAAAGCTGACGTACAAGGCTCTGTTGAAGCACTTGCTTCATCTCTTCAGAAAATCGAAGTGGAAGGTGTGCGTGTTAATATCGTTCACTCAGCAGTTGGTGCCATTAACGAATCAGACATCACTCTTGCGGAAGCATCAAATGCGCTTGTCATCGGTTTCAACGTTCGTCCAACTGCCGAAGCCCGCAATCAAGCGGAAGCGGATGATGTAGAAGTTCGTCTTCACAGCATCATCTACAAGGTGATTGAAGAGATGGAAGATGCCATGAAAGGGATGTTGGATCCTGAGTACGAAGAAAAAATCATCGGTGAAGTAGTTATCCGTGAAACCTTCAAGGTATCCAAAATTGGTACTATCGGTGGATTTATGGTCGTACGTGGTAAGGTTACCCGTGATTCAAGTGTCCGTGTCATCCGTGACGGCGTTGTGATCTTCGATGGTAAATTGGCAAGCTTGAAGCGTTACAAAGATGACGTGAAAGAAGTCGGAAATGCCCAAGAAGGTGGTTTGATGATTGAAAACTACAATGACATTCGTGTAGATGATACCATCGAAGCCTACATCATGGAAGAAATTAAGAAATAGTCAACCTGAAAAGGTGCTATTTCAACCAACATATAAAATAAGGTGGATAGAAAGTACTTGCTTTCCTTCTACCAGCAAGAAAAGCTGAGGAAACTCAGCTTTTCTATCATTCAGTTAGAAAGGAAAGACTATGGCAAACCATTTTCGAACAGACCGTGTAGGGATGGAAATCAAGCGTGAAGTCAATGAGATTTTACAAAAGAAAGTCCGCGATCCTCGTGTGCAAGGTGTGACCATCACCGATGTCCAGATGGTTGGGGATTTGTCTATGGCAAAGGTTTACTATACTATTATGAGTAACCTGGCTTCTGACAACCAAAAAGCCCAAACAGGTCTTGAAAAAGCAACGGGAACGATTAAGAGAGAACTTGGCCGCAAGCTCACTCTTTATAAAATTCCTGATTTGGTTTTTGAAAAAGACCAATCGATTGAGTACGGCAACAAGATTGACCAAATGTTGCGAGCCCTAGAACAAAAAGATTAATACTCTTCGAAAATCAACATCAGATTTTCATTGAGTATAAGATAGGAAAGTCGAGTGGAAACATTCGGCTTTTTCTAATTTGACTCTTGTTTCGGTAAGATACTGTCTGTTTTTTAGGGTACCTCTAAATATGATTTATTACATCGTGTAAACGTGTACAAATAACAATAAAGATGGTATACTTAGATAAAAGAGAAGGTGGAGTAGTATCATATGAAAAAAGTTCTTACCAAGTTCATCCTGGTATCAAGTCTTGTTTTGTTGGCTGCTTGTCAATCGAATCAGACAAAGGAAGTGGAAAATTCTAGTTCGTCTACCAGTAGTTCAGTTCAAACTTCAACAAGCTCAAGTCAGGAAATTTCAACCAGTACAGAAACTTCGTCTAGTTCCGAAGCACAAACTGACACTTCATCTACGGTTGCTCAAGCGGTACCGACGATTTATCAATCCGTTATTGAGCGCTATCAAGCAAACCTAGGTCAAGCGGCAGAAGCAATAAATCAAGATGAGGTCAGTAGCTACCTGAGTTTATTAACTAGCCAAGGGAAAGAATATAGCGGACTATTTTATAGTTTGTATGATATCAATCATGATGGAGCAGAGGAGTTGCTTTTAGCTTTAGATAAATCAGGAGAATATGTTTTAATTGATCTCTACACCCAGCTCTCTGGAGAGAGTTTGCGACTAATAGATAATTTCAGGAATACCGGCTTGGAGATCGGTCCAGATGCGCAGCTCTATCCCTTGCAGGACGGAACCTATTTATTTGAAGGGAATGGTGTGTATCGTACTTACCAATACAATGCCATGATTCCTGGTTTGAAGAAAGTTGCGGAGTATGACAGTAGACCAGAAACGGGTGCCTTACTGGATTTGACAAGCTTAACTTGGACAAAGTTAGAAAAATAAGAGATGTTAAAGACTGGCTATCAGTCTTTTTTGCTGGCTTTACTGAAAATTTACTTTAAGTTTTCTTTTTGTTATCTTTAATCTTTCTTTTAGGAATGGGGAGTAAACTGAGAGCATATCAGGAAGGCAACCAAAACTTCCTAAAGAAAGAAAAGGAATCTACATTATGAAAACAAATCTAAAAAAACTTCTCTACTCTGGTGTTACTCTTATGAGTCTTGGTGTCTTGGCGGCTTGCTCGACAGCTTCTAGTTCGACAACAACATCAAGTTCTGTAACTACGAGTCAGTCAGCGACAGGTTCAAACAACTCGACAGCATCTAATTCAAGTTCTTCATCGATTGACTGGTCAGCTCTTCCAACAACAGAAGTAACCTTGTCAAATGATGGTTTGAAGATTACAGAAGGTGGTACTTACATCCTGACTGGTTCAACAACAGCAGGTGTGATGGTTGAAACAGATGCTAATGTTCGAATCATTTTAGCAGGTGCTGATATTTCAAGTTCGGACACCGCTGCTATCAATGTGATTAAGGCGGATAATGTTGAGTTGGAAATCAAGGACGGGACAAGCAACACAGTAAAAGATACCAGCAATCACTCAGATACAAACATCGAAGGAGCCATCCATGTTGAAGCTGATTTGACCATTACTGGTAATGGTAACTTGACAGTTGAAGGTAATTTCCAAGATGGTATCGTATCAACAGATGACCTTGTGGTAAATTCTAGCAACATTACTGTGACAGCAGTTGATGATGGTATTCGTGGTAAAGATTCATTGACTATCAATGGCGGAACAATCAATGTAACTGCAGGTGGTGATGGTATCAAATCAACCAATGACACAGATACAACTAAAGGATATACAACGATTATAGGTGGTGAAATCACTGTTAAAGCAGGCGATGATGGTATCAAAGCAGAAACTGCATTGACCATCGATGGTGGTACCATTACAGTACCTGAATCTCTTGAAGCCCTTGAAGGAACCAATATTACCATCAATGGCGGTACATTAGATGTCTACGGTTCAGATGATGCCATTAACGCTGCAAGCACAACTTCGACAGACATCTTTATCAAGGTGACAGGTGGTGACTTGAAAGTTGCAGTAGGTAGTGGTGATACAGATGCCTTCGATGCTAATGGAGATATCTACATCTCAGGTGGTACCATTGATGTGACAGCTCCAACATCAGCCTTCGACTTCGATGGAACTGCTGAATTGACAGGTGGTACAGTAAGGGTTAATGGTGAACAAATTAGCCAGATTGTAGCAACAGGTCCTGGTGCTCGATGGTAAGATTGACTAAAAACAAAAAGGTCTGAGTTGAGCAACTCAGGCCTTTCGTTTTCTATCCATATTTGGGAGGTTGATTTTATACTTGATGACCAAGAGCCGAATAATCAGACTAATGGTAAAAATACTGATAAAGGTCGGAATTTGTGGTAATTGCCAATCGACAATGCAAAGGTGGTAGAGAACACCAGAAAAGAAGGCTAGAACAGCATAAACATCTTCCTTAAGGACAATGGGAGTTTCATTGACCAATAAATCACGGGCAATCCCGCCGCCAACACCTGTCAGGGCCGCTAGTATTCCAGTTGTCATGGCGTTTAGTTGAAGGTCAACGCCAGTATTGGCACCGATAAGGGCGAAGATAGCTAGTCCGATAGCATCAAAGACTAGATTAATCTGGGAAAGAAAATGAACCATCTTTTTATCAAGTGGCTGATCCTGCTTTAGATTGATGACAATGATATACATGATAATGGCCACACCTATAGAAAGGTAGATGGCTTTTGGATCTGTTAAAGCTGCTGGAATACGATTGGCCATGGTGTCGCGGATAATGCCGCCGCCCACAGCTGTAATAATACTGAGCAGGCTAATCCCAAAAATATCTAGATTTTTCTTAAAACCTTTTATGGCACCTGAAACAGCAAAAGCGATAGTACCAATGTAGTTGCAAATGATAAGAAATAGATCGAATTCCATACGCACCTCCTTCTTTATATTAACAGAAAGGATGGAGGCTGACAAGTTTAGATTATAGTTTGTGAAAATTATTTCAAAAGGTGTAGGCAAAAGAATGTTGAATTGTGAAAAAACGCACTAAATCAGGCTTCTTCACAAAAATTTCAGTAAGTAGAAAACGGTTCAATTATTTGCCATTTGTGAAATATTGGTCTATCATATTACAGAACGAGAAAAACCTTTGGAGGAAATTATGGTATCTATCTCAAAAGAACAACACTTGGATATGTTCCTAAAAATGCAACAAATCCGTGATGTTGATATGAAATTGAACAAATTGGTGCGTCGTGGCTTTGTACAAGGTATGACTCACTTCTCAGTTGGTGAAGAAGCGGCTGCGGTTGGTCCAATCGCTGGTTTGACAGACCAAGACATCATCTTCTCACACCACCGTGGTCACGGTCACGTTATTGCAAAAGGGATTGACATTAACGGTATGATGGCTGAGCTTGCTGGTAAAGCAACTGGTACATCTAAAGGTCGTGGTGGTTCCATGCACTTGGCAAACGTTGAAAAAGGAAACTTTGGTTCAAATGGTATCGTAGGTGGTGGTTATGCTCTTGCAGTTGGTGCTGCCCTTACTCAACAATACCTTGGTACAGATAATATCGTTATTGCTTTCTCAGGTGACTCAGCGACAAACGAAGGCTCATTCCATGAGTCAATGAACTTGGCAGCTGTTTGGAACTTGCCAGTTATCTTCTTCATCACCAACAACCGTTACGGTATCTCAACAGATATTTCTTATTCAACTAAGATTCCTCACCTCTACCAACGTGCTGCTGCATACGGTATGCCAGGTCACTATGTTGAGGATGGTAACGATGTCATTGCTGTTTATGAGAAAATGCAAGAAGTCATCGAATACGTTCGTGCAGGAAACGGACCAGCAATGGTTGAGGTTGAATCATACCGCTGGTTTGGTCACTCAACTGCCGACGCTGGTGTTTACCGTACCAAAGAAGAAGTCAACGAGTGGAAAGCAAAAGACCCACTTAAGAAATACCGTAAATACTTGACAGAAAACAAGATTGCGACAGACGAAGAATTGGATGCCATCGAAGCACAAGTTGCAGAACAAGTAGAAGCATCTGTGAAATTCGCACAAGAAAGCCCAGATCCAGACATCTCAGTAGCTTACGAAGACGTTTTCGTGGATTAGTCTACTGTCCAGATTGAAGAAAATTTTTGATATAAGTAGGAGAAATTTTAAAATGGCTGAAACAAAAGTAATGGCCTTGCGTGAAGCGATTAACTTGGCTCAAAGCGAAGAAATGCGTAAGGATGAAAAAGTATTCTTGATGGGTGAAGACGTCGGTATCTACGGCGGTGACTTCGGTACATCTGTTGGTATGTTGGACGAATTTGGTCCAAAACGCGTTCGCGACACGCCTATCTCTGAGGCAGCAATCGCTGGTTCTGCGGTTGGTGCAGCTCAAACAGGTCTTCGTCCAATCGTTGACTTGACTTTCATGGACTTCATCACAATTGCCCTCGATGCGATTGTTAACCAAGCGGCTAAAACCAACTATATGTTTGGTGGTGGCTTGAAAACACCTGTAACCTTCCGTGTGGCATCTGGATCAGGTATCGGTTCAGCGGCACAGCACTCACAATCTCTTGAAGCTTGGTTGACCCACATCCCAGGTATCAAAGTTGTTGCACCAGGTACAGCGAACGATGCAAAAGGTCTCTTGAAATCATCTATCCTTGACAACAACCCAGTTATCTTCTTGGAGCCAAAAGCTCTTTACGGTAAGAAAGAAGAAGTGAACTTGGATCCTGATTTCTACATTCCACTTGGTAAAGGTGAAATCAAACGTGAAGGTACAGATGTAACTATCATTTCATACGGTCGTATGTTGGAACGTGCCTTGAAAGCTGCTGAAGAAGTAGCTGCTGAAGGCATCAGCGTAGAAGTGGTTGACCCTCGTACCCTTATCCCATTGGATAAAGAATTGATCATCGAATCTGTGAAGAAAACTGGTAAGGTTATCTTGGTCAACGATGCTTACAAAACAGGTGGTTTCATTGGTGAAATCGCATCAATCATCACAGAAAGCGAAGCCTTTGACTACTTGGATGCACCAATCATCCGTATCGCTTCAGACGATGTACCAGTTCCTTACGCAAACATTCTTGAAAACGCAGTATTGCCAAACGTAGAGAAAATCAAGGCGGCAATCTATAAGCAAGTAAACAAGGGTTAAGAAAGATGAAAGGACGGGCAACCGTCCTAGCCCTGTTTGAAAGAGTGTAGCCAGAATTTGACCTGACTTGATGAAACAGTCTGGTTTAATGGTTACGTAAGAAACTGAAAGAAAGGAATTGAACCCGTCCGGAAGACTTGGAAAAAAGATAAATCGCTACGAAAAGGAGGATTTTCTATTTTTCAATCGTTTTCTGTTCGGACTTGGTATCTAAAAAATGGCTATTGAAATCATTATGCCTAAGCTCGGTGTGGACATGCAAGAAGGTGAAATCATCGAGTGGAAAAAACAAGAGGGCGATTTCGTCAATGAAGGCGATGTCATCTTGGAAATGATGTCTGACAAGACCAGCATGGAGCTGGAAGCAGAAGAGTCAGGCGTCTTATTGAAAATTGTTCATGGAAACGGTGCTACTGTTCCCGTAACAGAAGTTATTGCCTACTTGGGTGCTGAAGGTGAGACAGTTGAAGCAGGAGCTTCATCTGCTCCAGTTGCTCCTGCAGCAGCAATCGAAGAAGTGCCTGCAGGTCGTACACCTGTCATCGTTGCACCTGCAGTTGCTGCCAAGCCACAAGGTGGTGGCAAGGTTCGTGCGACTCCTGCAGCACGTAAATTGGCGCGTGAGCTTGGAATTGACTTGGGTCTTGTTCCAGGAACAGGTGCTAACGGTCGTGTCCACAAGGTTGACGTTGAAGACTTCAAGGGAGCAGCTCCAAAAGCAACTCCGCTTGCAGCCCGTATTGCAGCCGACCAAGGTGTTGACTTGTCAACTCTTACTGGTTCAGGTGTCAATGGTAAGATTGTTAAGGACGACGTTCTTGCAGTACTTGCTCCTGCAGCTGTAGAAACTGCTGCTCCAGCACCGAAAGCAGAAGAAAAACCAGCTAAAGAATTGCCAGAAGGCGTTGAAATCATCAAGATGAGCCCAATGCGTAAGGCAATTTCAAAAGGTATGGTCAACTCTTACTTAACAGCTCCAACCTTTACGCTTAACTACGATATCGACATGACCAACCTCATGGCATTGCGTAAGCAAGTCCTTGAGCCAATCATGAACAAGACTGGTCTGAAAGTGACCTTTACAGACTTGATTGGTCTTGCGGTTGTTCGTACTTTGATGAAAGAAGAACACCGTTACATGAACGCATCTTTGATTAATGATGCTCAGGAAATCGAGTTGCACAAGTTTGTCAACCTTGGTATCGCGGTAGGTTTGGATGAAGGATTGGTGGTGCCAGTTGTTCACGGTGCAGATAAGATGAGCTTGTCTGACTTCGTAGTGGCTTCGAAAGATGTCATCAAGAAGGCGCAATCTGGTAAGTTGAAGGGTGCTGAAATGTCAGGTTCGACCTTCTCTATCACCAACTTGGGTATGTTTGGTACTAAAACCTTTAACCCAATCATCAACCAACCAAACTCAGCAATCCTTGGTGTTGCGGCAACTGTTCAAACACCAGTTGTCATCGACGGCGAAATCAAAATCCGTCCAATCATGGCACTCTGCTTGACCATTGACCACCGTATCGTTGACGGTATGAATGGTGCTAAGTTCATGGTTGACTTGAAGAACTTGCTGGAAAACCCATTAGAATTATTAATCTGATAAGGTTTTTATTGGTCGAAAATAAAGGAATGTAGATTTCTGAATAGAAAATAAAGAAAGGGAATAAGAGCGAGAGAGTTTTAGCAATTGAACCCGAGCGGAAAGCTCGGAAAAATAGATAAATCGTTTAGAAAATCAGGATTTTCTACGATTTCCTAATTTTTCAGTCGCTTTCTCTTCGCTCTTGGTATCTTAATCATGGCAATTGAAATTATTATGCCTAAACTTGGTGTAGATATGCAAGAAGGCGAAATCATCGAGTGGAAAAAACAAGAAGGTGATTTTGTCAACGAAGGTGATGTTATCTTGGAGATGATGTCAGACAAGACAAGCATGGAATTGGAAGCAGAAGAATCAGGTGTTCTTTTGAAAATCGTTCATGGTAACGGTGCAACAGTTCCTGTAACTGAAGTCATTGCTTACCTTGGTGCAGAAGGTGAAACTGTTGAAGTGGGTGCTGCACCTGCTCCAGCAGCAGTTGCTCAAGCAACTGCTGACTTGAAAGCAGCTGGTTTAGAAGTGCCTGGAGCTCCTGCAGCAGCTCCACAAGCCCCTAAGGCTGAATTGGCTGCTGACGAGTATGATATGGTTGTTGTCGGTGGTGGTCCTGCTGGTTACTACGCAGCTATTCGTGGTGCTCAATTGGGCGGTAAAATCGCTATCGTTGAGAAATCAGAATTTGGTGGTACTTGTTTGAACAAGGGTTGTATCCCAACTAAGACTTACCTTAAGAACGCTGAAATCCTTGACGGCTTGAAGATTGCAGCTGAGCGTGGTATCAACCTTGCTTCAACAAACTACACCGTTGACATGGACAAGACAGTTGACTTCAAGAACAAGGTTGTGAAGACATTGACTGGTGGCGTTCAAGGTCTCTTGAAAGCTAACAAGGTAACCATCTTCAATGGTCTTGGTCAAGTAAACCCTGACAAGACTGTTGTCATTGGCGACAAGGTTATCAAAGGTCGTAGCATCATCCTTGCAACAGGTTCTAAAGTATCACGCATCAACATCCCAGGTATTGATTCTAAGTTGGTATTGACTTCTGATGATATTCTTGATTTGCGTGAAATTCCTAAGTCACTCACTGTTATGGGTGGTGGCGTAGTCGGTGTGGAACTTGGTTTGGTTTACGCATCATACGGCACAGAAGTAACAGTTGTTGAAATGGCTGACCGTATCATTCCAGGTATGGACCGCGAAGTGTCTGTTGAATTGCAAAAAGTCCTTTCTAAGAAAGGTATGAAATTCTTGACATCCGTTGGTGTATCTGAAATCGTTGAAGCTAACAACCAATTGACAATCAAGTTGAACGACGGTTCAGAAATTGTTTCTGAAAAAGCCCTTCTTTCAATCGGACGTGTACCACAATTGGCTGGTCTTGAAAATCTTAACCTTGAATTGGACCGCGGTCGTATCAAGGTTAACGAATACCAAGAAACATCTATCCCAGGTATCTACGCACCAGGTGATGTCAACGGTACCAAGATGTTGGCACACGCTGCTTACCGTATGGGTGAAGTGGCAGCTGAAAATGCCATCAACGGCAACCACCATAAGGCTAAATTGGACTTCACACCAGCAGCGGTTTACACACACCCAGAAATCGCGATGGTTGGTTTGACAGAAGACCAAGCTATTGAGATATACGGTAAAGAAAACATCCTTATCGGTCGCAACAGCTTCACTGGTAACGGTCGTGCGATTGCTTCTAACGAAGCACATGGTTTTGTAAAAGTTATCGCTGAGAAGAAATACCATGAAATCCTTGGTGTTCACATCATCGGTCCAGTTGCAGCTGAAATGATCAACGAAGCAGCAACCATCATGGAATCTGAATTGACAGTTGACGACGTGGCAGCATCAATCCACGGTCACCCAACCTTCTCAGAAGTGATGTACGAAGCCTTCCTTGATGTTCTTGGTGTTGCGATCCACAACCCACCAAAACGTAAATAATCAGATAAGTAAAAAGAAAGCCCGTGTGGCTTTCTTTTTTTGCATGTTCATACAATAGTATCAATCTTTCGCAGTTTTTGACTGTTATTTGGTAGAAAAACAGACTATACTTGTAGTAGAAAAAGGCAAGGAGAATAAAGATGCGCAAGATTATTTTTTTAGATGTGGATGGGACCTTGGTAGACTATCACAATCGAATTCCAGAATCAGCTATTCGTGCTATCCGGCAGGCTAGAGAAAATGGGCATTTGGTCTATGTCTGTACTGGTCGCAGTCGGGCAGAAATGCAGCCAGAACTATGGGAAATTGGCTTGGACGGAATGATTGGTGGCAACGGCTCCTATGTAGAGCATCAGGGCAAAGTCGTCATGCACCAACTCATATCAGAAGAGGATAGCCGAGCGATTGTGGACTGGCTTCATGAACGCGGTCTGGAATTTTACCTGGAAAGCAACAACGGCCTTTTTGCCAGTGAGAATTTCCGTGAACGGGCTCGTGAAACCTTGAAGATTTATGCCATGAACAAGGGAAAAACAGCTGAGGAGGTCGCTAATCAAGAGGTAGAAGATGTCATGCATGGAATGGTATTTGATGGAGAATTGTACCGAGATGATTTGAATAAAATCAGTTTTGTGCTCGATTCCTATCAGGATCATTTGGACTCCAAGGAAGCTTTTCCCAACTTGGTCGCAAATACTTGGGGTGGCCGCGGAGAGTCAGCTCTATTTGGTGACCTAGGAGTGAAAAACATCGACAAGGCGCATGCGATTAATGTTTTGTTGGACTATTTAGGAGCCAGTCAGAAGGATACCATCGCTTTTGGAGATGCTAAGATTGATATTCCCATGCTGGATTACTGTGCGGTTGGGGTCGCTATGGGAAATGGCGGAGCGGAGATCTTGGCTATGGCTGATATGATTACAGACGATGTTGAAGAAGACGGCCTTTACAATGCCTTTGACAGATTAGGGTTGCTATAAGATTTTTGAATTAGAATAATTTGTTCTAAAGTATTGCCAAACCGCTTACAATCTGATAAGATAAGAATAGGATTGTTACTGATAAGCAGGCAAAACCTAAGTAGATAGTAAATGGTCTGGAAACAGCCTTATTTGCTATATGCTTGGGTTCTTTTTTATCAGTCAAGTGAAATAGGTGGTGAGAACAAATGCAGATAGAAAAAGTCTATAACAATAATGTTGTTCAAGCAGTTGATAACCAGGGACGTGAATTGATTGTAATGGGGAAGGGTCTGGGATTTCAGAAGAAAACTGGTGAACAAGTAGATGCCAGTAAGATTGAAAAGACTTTTGTTCTTCAAAACGATAATCAACAGGCAGATCTAACCAATCTCTATCTTCAAATGGGGAATGGAGAGACTGAGGTTGTCAATACTATTATTGCTAAGGCAGAAACAGTTTTGGGTGTTTCCTTTGATCTATCACTTTACCTTGCATTAGGTGATCACCTCCACTTTGTTTTCCAAAGAAGTCGAGAAGGATTAAGCATTGAAAATCCTTTGGCTTGGGAAATTAGAAAATTTTATCCACAAGAATATCAGTTGGGACTAGCGGCGCTTGCTTATATCAAGGAAAGCTTGGGACTGGACTTGGAAAAATCAGAAGCATCATCTATTGCTCTTCACTTGATCAATGCTCAGAAAAATGGTGCTTTTGGAAAAGATAGTCAGATTATAAGTAAAATTGTCACACAGATCTTAGACATTGTCCGCTTGCATTTTGGCTGTGTAGCTTATGAAGAAGATACCAGCTACCACCGTTTTGTGACCCATGTGCAGTATTTTGCCCAGCGGGTGGCAAATGGGATTGTAGAAGGACAGAACGATGCCTTCCTTTATGAGCAGGTCAAAGCTAACTATCCGGATTCCTTTGCCTGTACACAAAAGATTCAGCAGTATATTGCTCAGGTCTATCAATTTGAAATGTCCAAGGATGAACAAGTCTATTTGACCATTCATATCCAACGTTTAAAAACTAGTTAGAAAAAAATCAAAAAAACTTCAGAAAACGCTTGCAAAAGTTTTGGCAATGTGTTATTATAATTTTAACAAAAGGATTGTTACTGGTTAGCAGGCAAAACCTAAATATATACAAGACATGATTGTTGGCGTATGCTATCAACTGTGTTTGGTATATGTTTAGGTTTTTCTGTTTATCAGAAAAAAGAAAGGAGCCGAAAAATGGCAAAGGATTATACAGATTTAGCTACAGATATCGTAGCTCACGTCGGAGGAAAAGAAAACATCAGCAGTCTCAAACACTGTGTGACTCGTCTTCGTTTTGGTCTCAAGGACGAAAGCAAGGCAGACACTGATTACTTAAAGGCGCGTGATGGTGTTGTGACAGTTGTACAAGCTGGAGGTCAATACCAGGTAGTTATTGGCAACCACGTACCCGATGTCTATGCAGCGGTGCAAAAAGTTGCGGGGATCGCAGGGGACGGTGCTTTGGATATTGACGAAGGTGACGGACCAAAAGGCAATCTCTTTGACCGCTTCGTTGATTTGGTTTCAGGTGTATTCCAACCCTCACTCGGTGTTTTAGCAGCTGCCGGTATTATCAAAGGAATCGTTGCCATTTTAGCTGCAACACTTGGCTGGAATAGTACCAATAGTGCATTATATGTAATCTTGAATGCCGCAGGTGATGGTTTCTTCCAATTCCTACCAATTGTGCTGGCTTATAATGCAGCTCGCAAATTCAGAATGAATGAATTTACAGGTATGGCAATTGCCATGGCCCTAGTTTATCCAACACTTCCTACAACAGTTGCAGGTCTTGCAGAAGCAGGTTTAGATAAAGTATTTGGAATTACTCTTCAATTACCAGCGTCTGGTAGCTATTTGCAAACAGTAATGCCAGTTTTACTTGCTGTATGGGTGGCATCCCATGTTGAGAAGTTTATGAAGAAAATCACGCCCGATGTGGTCAAAGTCTTCATCGTTCCATTTGCAACACTACTTATTACAGTACCTCTTACTTTCTTGGTAGTTGGACCAGTTGCAAACTATATTTCAGATTTACTATCAGCAGGATTTACTGCAGTTATGGGCTTTAGTCCACTACTTTATGGTATCCTTCTAGGTGCATTGTGGCAGGTTATGGTTATGTTCGGTCTTCACTGGGCATTGGTTCCGCTTGCGATTTTGCAGTTCTCACAAAACGGTTGGTCTAATATTTTATTAGCAGCTGCACTTCCAAACTTTACTCAAACTGGTGTGTTGTTGGCTATTATGATGAAAACTAAAGAATCGAAAGTTAAGTCGGTTGCTATGCCAGCATTTATATCTTCTATCTTTGGTGTTACTGAGCCTGCGATTTATGGTGTTACACTTCCGATGAAAACCCCATTCTATATCTCTTGTGCTGTATCTGCAGTAATTGGTGCAGGACTTTCCTTCTTCGATTTGAAAAACTACGCTATGGGAGCTCTTGGTATCTTTATGTATCCAGGCTATGTAAGTCCTGAACTTGGTGTCACACCAATGTGGATTATGATGGGCTTCTCTCTAGCAGCAGTTGTTCTATCATTTGCAGTCCAAATGGCTCTTCCAGTTCCTTACTTGTACGGAGAGCCTACTGAAAAAAAGTAGTTGAGACTCCACAGGAGTCTATCCCAACATTAAAAGAAATCAAGCAAGAAATTATTGCTAGTCCTCTCATTGGTAAAATTGTCAAATTAGAAGATGTTCCAGATGCGGTGTTTGCTTCAGGAGCTATGGGGAAAGGGATTGCCATCGACCCCCTAGACGGTATCCTAGTTTCCCCTGCTAAAGCAGAAGTTACACTTGTCTTCCCAACCAAGCATGCTATCGGTCTACGGACGGAAAATGGAGCAGAGCTTCTCATCCATATCGGCATGGACACCGTTTCCCTCGCAGGTAAAGGTTTTGAGTCCTTTGTCCAAGTAGGGGATATGGTAGAAGCAGGTCAGAAGTTGTTAGAATTCGATCTTCATCAAATCAAAGCAGCAGATTTACCGGTCATCACTCCAATTATCGTGACCAACACAGCTGACTACGAGGACATCTTGGTAACCCAAGAAAGCCAGATCAACAGTGGTGATTACCTGTTGACGACTGTGAAATAATTAAATTGAATAGAGAAAGGGTAAATTAATATTTCTATACAAGACTAGAAAAACAGATAATTTTGTATAGATCATTGTAATAAATCTAAATAGATGCTAATCAGAACGTATTTTCCACGGATTTTGCGAATAAGTTAGTATTTATTTAGATTTTTTTGTGGTAAAAACATATTAAAATATGGGTGATTATTATGAAAAAGATACTATTTTATATACTTACCGTTCTATCCTTCAGCACATTAGCTGCTTGTGGCCAGACTGATAATGCACAGACTTCTATTTTTGATAATAAAGTAACTAAGGTGATCGCTAGTGGAGAAGTCACGGGTCAAAAAGATGATACGACTTCAACAATTGAATGGCTAGGTATCCCTTATGCAGCGGAACCAGTAGGAGAGTTGCGTTGGAAGGCACCGCAACCTGTAGAAAAATGGGAAGGTAGTTTTGATGCAACTGAAACAGGTTCTCCCTTTATTCAAATTTCCAAAGGTGAAGTAATTGGAACGGAAGAAGCTTTGAATCTTGATATTGTAAGACCAGATACAACAGATACCAATTTGCCTGTTGTCGTCTTTCTACATGGAGGCAATAACCAAACTGGTCATGCACAAGAAATCAAAGGAAACGGCTTTGTAAATGATCTCAATGCAGTTTACGTTTCAGTTAACTATCGATTAGGAGCTCTTGGTTTTAATCCTTTAGATGCTCTCAAAAATGGGACTGATGAAGAGAATTCTGGAAACTATACACTTCTAGATATTGCTGCTGCTTTGGATTGGGTTGAAGAAAATATTGAAGTTTTTGGTGGAGATAAGGATAATGTGACCTTAGCAGGCTTTTCGGCTGGTGGTCGTGATGTAATGGCAACATTAATTTCTCCACTATTTAAAGATAAATATGATAAAGCAATCTCCTTTAGTGGAGGAATGACTTTAGCAGATGAAACAGAGAGCCAAGATATTTTTGCAACTGCGATAGCGCCATTAGTTGTTGAAGATGGTATAAAGTCAACAGAGAGTGAAGCAAAAGAATGGTTACTATCTAATGATGATCAAGTAACTGATTATCTCTATGGTCTACCTGCAGAGCGACTGGCTTCTTTGATGGGAAATGCTGGTATTCGTATGTCTGTCTTTCCGCACCTGTATAAAGATGGGGTAGTCATTCCGAAGGAAGGATTTGATACGTCAAATTATAATGATGTGCCTCTTCTTTTAATAACAGGAACTAGCGAATTTTCTTTATTCACAGCTTTCGATCCCTATTTTGCAAATTCTGTGACAGATGGCAGTCTATTTTCAGATGCTGACAAATTAAAAGAATTTATATTTACCGAAACATATGGTAGTGCTCTGTATCGTCTCTCTAACACTGTAGATAGTGCTAGAAAAATGCAAGGAACATATAATTCACCAATATACATTGGAGAAATTTCTTATGGAGATAATGCAGAGACTGCTCCAAAAACAGCTCAGCTGTTAGGTGCCTTTCATGGCGTATTTGAACCTTTACTTCAACAACCATCAAATTATGCTACCTTCATCGGTGAAGATTTCAATTCTGAAGGTGCTAAACAACTAAGCCAACAGTTTAAAGCATATCTGAAAGGATTTATCACAAGTGGTAACCCTGAAGGAGAAAAATTACCACAATGGGAAGAGTGGACAGCTGACGGCAGTCAGGTAATGAAATTTGATGCTAGTTTAGAAAAAGCTGAAATTGAAATGGGTGAAGATTCTCAAACTGCGGAGGACATTGTTATGGACCTTCGAGAAGATAGTAACTTAACTGCAGATAAAAAACAGATTTTAATTGACAATGTGTTGAATGGTCGCTGGTTCAGTCAACCATTGGATGGATTAAAAGTCAACGAATAGTAATTGAATTATTTTTGATAGATTCCATTAAAAGTTTACCAAAGAGTGGTTATTACAGTTGAATAACAAAAAAACATCTGTCTACTAATTAAATAGAGGCAGATGTTGTTTTGTATGATATTGATATTACTTCTCTATAAAATTTCGGTCTCTATCCGGAATCCCATCTTCATCACTGCAATATCGTTCTGCTGTCACAGTCAGCTGGTACTTGCTCCGTAGATCTAGGATTTCCTGCATCATAGGGGAAGCATGGTGGATATCTAGAGCAGCTTGGTCTGTCCAACTATCAATCAAGAGAATGGAATGGGGATCGTCGAGCGGTGCAAAGTATTGGTAACGCTGGTTACCAGCCTGCTGGCGAATGCGGTCTGCAATGCCTCTAGCCTCCATTTCCTGAGCGAAAGCACGTGCATTATCAGCTGATCCAGTATAGTAGAGGTGCATGGTGATCATAATCTAAGATATAAAGGGCGTTCAGCGGACACAGATAAAATATAGTCTTTTAGTTTACTTTTAGTACTAGGCAATGAGCTGCAGGCAGTACTGAAGTACGGCAAAGCGAATTAACGAAGTAATAAAAGAAAAACTAAATGACGTAGGAAACAGAACGACGACGCAAGCGTCTAGTTCTCGTTTATCTTTTTGGCCCAGTCCGTAGCCCGTATTCAGTTCAACCAAATACGGAGGCCCTAGTCCTTTCTATTATTTATCAAAATTGGTATAGGTCCTATTCTTCCGCAATTGCTTGCGGTAGTTGCTAGGGGTGGTGTGGTAGTATTGCTTGAACTGGCGGTTGAAGTTGGACAGGTTATTAAAGCCAACTTCGGTGGCGATTTCCAGTACTGGTTTGAGGGTGTTAGTCAAGAGCTCGGTTGCGGCTCGCAGTCGGACTTGGATGATAAATTCCATACAGGAAGTCCCTGTTTGTTGCTTGAAGACTGTCATAAAGTGAGTTTTGGTATAGCCCATTCGGCCTGCCAGCTCTTCAATGGTCAAGTTATCGGCATAATGTTGCTGGATGTACTCGATCAACAACCGCAGTTTTTCATTCTTCCGATACATATCATCGGTATTTTTTCGGACAATGTAGCGGTGGCGGTAGAGCAGGTAGAAGAGGTCAAATAGTCGACTCTTGAGTGGCAATTCGAAGTAGGGTGGCTGGTGTCTGACCAATTCGAAAATGGTTAGTAAGCACTGTCTGATTTCTGCATAGCCTGGGTCTCGGGCTTGGATGCGTGGAACACACTTGAAGACATCCGTCTGCAGGGGTTGGAGATAGAGCATACTGGTTTTGTCCAAGTGAGAAGCCCCCAGCATATCCAGATGAAAGAGTAAAGTATCCGTCTCGTGCCCCCGTTGCTCAATCGGGTGAATGGAATGCGGAGCATTGGGCCGAATAAGGATTATATCACCAGCCTGACTATTGAAATAATCATAGTCGATATGGTAGCGGGCTGTCCCTCCGTAAACATAGTTGATTTCAAATTCATTATGCCAATGAAAAAGAACATCAGGAATCCCGTTCATGACACTGGTATGGTAATACTTATAGGGCAACAAACGGCTGTCGTAGTCAACGGCGTGTTTGAAGTTCTTATCCGTCAATGGTGGTTGCATACAATTCTCCAATTCGTAGGATAGTACCATTATAGCATATTATTTGAGAAGAAAAGGGTTTCAAATCTGTTTATACTATATTTATCAGAAAAAAGATAAGGGAGAAACTTATGTCACGATTTCCAAAAAATTTCCTCTGGGGAGGAGCTATTGCAGCCAACCAGGCAGAAGGTGCCTATAATGTAGACGGACGCGGTTTGGTCCAGACAGACGTTACAACAGGAGGTTCTGTTAACAGCCCTCGCTATACAACCTACATTGACAAGGATGGCAAGCCAGGCAAGTATGCTTCCATGGGCCATGCTGGTGGTCATCTGCCAGAAGGGGCAACCTATGCAGTTCTAGAAGATCATTATTATCCAAACCATAAGGCTGTGGACTTCTACCACCGCTATAAAGAAGATATCAAGCTCTTCGCAGAAATGGGTTACTCTGTTTTCCGTTTGTCCATTTCGTGGGCACGGATTTTCCCAAATGGTGATGATGCTGAGCCAAACCAAGCCGGCCTAGATTTCTATCGTTCTGTTTTTGAAGAATGCCGCAAGTACGGTATTGAGCCCCTGGTTTCCATTTGGCACTTTGATACACCACTTAGCCTAGAACAACGTTTTGGTGGCTGGAAAAACCGCAAGCTTGTTGATTTCTATGTCAAGTATGCGGAAACTATTTTCAAGGAATACAAGGGGCTTGTTAAATACTGGTTGACCTTCAATGAAATCAACGGTGGCATCATGTTCTTGGATCTCTTTGGTGATGACATGACGGACCAGGATTACCAAGATGCCTACCAAAGTCTCCACCACCAATTTGTTGCCTCTGCCAAGGCCGTTCAAATTGGGCATGAGATTGACCCAGAAAATAAAATCGGGAACATGATTTGCGGTATCACCTTCTACCCTGGGACTTGTGATCCAGCAGATATTCTTGCTAACCAACACGCTTGGGAGCAAAACATCTACTATTGTGGCGACGTGCAGGCCAAAGGAAAATACGGCACCTATGCCAAACGCCTCTGGGCAGAGCACAATGTGGAGCTTGAAATGGCAGAGGATGACCTAGAAGTCCTGGCCAAAGGGAAAGTCGATATGTACACCTTCTCTTACTATATGTCAACCGTTGTAACGACTCACCAGTCAGATGATACAGTATCAGGAAACTTCTCTGCAGGTGCCAAAAACCCTTACTTGACTTACTCAGACTGGGGTTGGGCACATGATCCGTCTGGACTCCAATACTATCTTGAAAAAATGTACGACCGCTATGAAATTCCACTCATGGTTGTGGAAAATGGCTTGGGAGCCTTTGATACGGTGGAAGAAGACGGGGTTATCCACGATGATTACCGCATCGACTACCACCGTGCCCATGTTAATGCCATGGCAGATGCTATTGCAAATGGTGTTGACTTGATTGCCTACACGACTTGGGGCTGTATCGACCTCGTGTCAGCAGGAACAGGTGAAATGCGGAAATGCTACGGCTTTATCTACGTGGATATGGACGATGCTGGAAATGGAACACTGGACCGAACACCAAAAGACTCATTCTACTGGTACAAGAAAGTCATTGCCAGCAATGGTGAAGATGTGGAATAAGGAAGACGGCACTTTGCCGTTTTTCTTTAAGGAAGGAGTACAACATGAGGATAGAACATATAGCAATCTACACTCAGGATTTGGAAGGTATGCGTAATTTCTTTGAAACCTATTTCCATGCTCAATCGAATCAACTCTACCATAATCAGAAAACCAGTTTCAAATCCTATTTTCTTACCTTTGAAGACGGGGCTCGACTGGAAATTATGACCAGAGACGATGTAGTAGACAAACCAAGCCAGCTCAATCATCTAGGTCTCATTCATCTAGCCTTTAGTCTAGGAAGTGAGGAAGCTGTGAATGAGTTGACAGAGCGACTCGTTGCAGCAGATTACCCACTTCTCAGTGGGCCAAGAGTAACTGGAGATGGTTACTATGAATCGTGCGTTTTAGGATTTGAAGGTGTTCAAATTGAGTTAACAGTGTAAAGGAGCCAAGTAATGTCAGAAAAACAATTTCCAAAAGGATTTCTTTGGGGTGGTGCAACAGCAGCCAATCAATATGAAGGTGGTTGGAACTTGGGTGGTCGTGGTCCAGCCACCTCCGATACCTATGTGGCAGTCGATCCCGACAAGCGTAAGGATATGAGCCACTTTGGTAAGCCTGTTTCGCGGGCCGATGTGGAATTTGCCTTGGCAGACCAGGAAGGACTCTATCCAAAACGTTGGGGCTCTGATTTCTATCATCGTTACAAGGAAGACATCGCCCTCTTTGCAGAAATGGGCTTCAAGACCTTCCGACTATCGATTGCCTGGTCCCGTATTTTCCCCAAAGGAGATGAAGTAGAGCCAAATGAAGAAGGTCTGGCCTTCTATGATGCGGTTTTCGAGGAGCTCAATAAATACGGCATCGAGCCGCTAGTGACCCTCTCACATTACGAATTTCCCCTTCATCTTGCTCTGGAATACGGTGGCTGGAAAAATCGCAAGGTTATTGACTTCTTTGTCCGCTATGCCGAGACCGTTTTCAACCGCTACAAGGGCAAGGTCAAGTATTGGCTGACTTTCAATGAAATCAATATCTTGGGTATGGTTGGCTATCTGTCAGGAGGTCTCCTCTTTGAAGATGGCAAGAATGACCTGGAGGCTATGTACCAAGCTGTCCACCACCAATTTATCGCCTCTAGTTTGGCAACAAAAGCAGCCCATGAGATTGATCCAGAAAACAAGGTTGGCTGTATGCTAGCCCGTATGGAGAACTATGCGGCCACTTGCAATCCAGACGATGTTTTGGCGGCCTTGAAAAAAGACCAGGAAAATCTCTTCTATACAGATGTGCAGGTGCGTGGAGCCTACCCTAGTTATATAAAACGCTTCTTCAAAGAAAACAATATCCAGGTCGTGTTCGAGCCGGGAGACGAAGCGATTTTGAAACAATATCCTGTTGATTTCATGAGTTTTTCTTACTATATGACATCCATCACCCGTGCTCTTCCAGACAAGGACAAGGCAACGGCAGGTAATTTGATACTAGGAGAGGCCAATCCTTATCTGGAAGCGTCGGACTGGGGCTGGCAGATTGACCCTGTCGGACTTCGTATCACCCTCAACAAGCTTTATGACCGCTACCAAGTTCCCCTCTTCATTGTGGAAAATGGTCTGGGAGCCTTGGATAAGGTGGAGGCAGACGGCAGTATCCAGGACAGCTATCGTATTGCCTACCTTGAAAAACACATCCAGCAAATGTATGAAGCCATTGAAGACGGTGTGGAGCTCATGGGCTATACCCCTTGGGGATGTATCGATCTAGTTTCTGCTTCAACCAGCGAAATGTCCAAACGCTACGGCTTTATCTATGTGGATGCGGACGATCAAGGAAAGGGCAGTTTTGACCGATCACGGAAGGCATCATTCTACTGGTATAAAGATGTCATTGCCAGCAATGGAGCTAATGTATTGACAGAAAAATAGGAGGTCTTATGACAAAAACGATTTATCTCATGCGTCATGGTGAAACCCTCTTTAATACGCAAAAACGAGTGCAGGGTTGGTCGGATTCTCCCTTGACAGAACGTGGTATCGCTCAGGCTCAAGCCGTTGGTCAGTATTTTAAGGAGCAGGGAATAGTCTTTGCCAGTGCCTATTCTTCCACGCAAGAGAGGGCTACTGATACACTAAAATTAGTTACGGATGCTCCCTACCAACAGCTCAAGGGGCTCAAGGAGATGAACTTCGGGATTTTTGAAGCCAGAGAGGAAGAATTGCTTCCCAAGCATCGGCCAGGTGCTCGCTCCTTTGAAGACCTCTTGGTTGCCTATGGGGGTGAGGACATTCGAGTGGTTGGCGAGCGGGTCAAAGAGGCAATTCTCTCTGTTGCGGAAAGCGATCCAGCGGATCCCATTCTCATGGTCAGCCACGGTGCTGCCATTTGGGGTTTGGTGCAGGTTTTGGATGTCGCCTTCCCACCAGGTGTCTTTCTACCCAACTGTGCCATTTGCCAACTGACTGTTGAGAATAATCAGATACGCTTTGACAAACTGATTGATTCAGCACATGATTTTAAGGTCTATGATTTTTAGAGGAGGAGAAAATATGCCAACAAAAGTATTTCCAGAAGGATTTTTATGGGGTGGCGCAACAGCAGCCAACCAATGCGAAGGTGCCTATGATGTGGACGGGCGTGGACTTGCCAATGTTGACGTAGTGCCAATTGGTGAAGACCGTGGTGCCATTATCACTGGACGTAAAAAGATGTTTGATTTTGAGGATGGCTATTTCTACCCAGCCAAAGAGTCTATTGACATGTACCACCATTTCAAGGAGGATATTGCCCTCTTTGGTGAAATGGGCTTTAAAACCTATCGCCTATCCATCGCCTGGTCTCGTATTTTCCCTAAGGGAGACGAGCTAGAGCCTAATGAAAAAGGCCTGCAATTCTACGAAGACTTGTTCAAGGAGTGCCACAAGTACGGTATTGAGCCACTTGTGACCATTACCCACTTTGATTGTCCAATGCACTTGATTGAGACCTACGGCGGCTGGCGCAATCGCAAGATGCTTGAATTTTATGAACGCCTTTGCCGCACCCTCTTCACACGTTTCAAAGGCTTGGTCAAATACTGGCTGACCTTCAACGAGATCAACATGATTCTCCATGCACCATTTATGGGGGCTGGTCTCTACTTTGAAGAAGGTGAAAATGTGGAGCAGGTCAAATACCAGGCTGCCCACCACGAGCTTGTTGCCTCTGCCATTGCCACAAAATTGGCCCATGAAATTGACCCAGAAAACAAGGTTGGCTGTATGTTGGCCGCAGGTCAATACTACCCACACACCTGTCACCCACGTGATGTCTGGGAAGGTCTGCAAGAAGACCGTGAAAATTATTTCTTCATCGATGTTCAGGCGCGTGGCTATTATCCAAACTATGCCAAGAAGAAATGGGAACGTGCAGGTATTAACATTGAAATGACCGACGAAGACCTAGCACTCCTGAAAGATCATACGGTGGACTTTATTTCCTTCTCTTACTACTCTAGCCGTGTCGCATCTGGCGATCCAGCAGTCAAGGAAAAGACAGCAGGTAATATCTTTGCTTCTATTAAAAATCCTTACTTAGACGCATCGGAATGGGGCTGGCAGATTGATCCGCTCGGTTTCCGCATTACCCTCAATTCTATCTGGGATCGCTATCAAAAACCGCTCTTTGTGGTGGAAAATGGTCTGGGAGCAGTTGATACGCCAGACGAAAACGGCTATGTGGAAGACGATTACCGTATCGACTACCTCCGTCAACACGTCTTAGCTATGCGCGACGCCATTGTCGAAGATGGTGTTGAACTCTTGGGCTACACTACTTGGGGCTGTATTGACCTAGTTTCTGCTGGAACGGGCGAAATGAAAAAACGCTACGGCTTCATTTATGTTGACCGTGACAATGAGGGAAATGGCACCCTCAAACGCTCTAAGAAAAAATCATTTGATTGGTATAAAAAAGTCATCGCTACAAACGGAGCTGATGTGGAATAATGTTTGAAAGACAGGTCTTCGGACTTGTCTTTTGTTATCGTTTCCACTATAATAAAAATTAGTTAACAATAAAGGAGTTTTGCATGAAATACATCGTAAACAACAGCAATGACCCAGCCTATAACATTGCCCTCGAAGCTTATGCCTTCAAGGAATTAACAGATATTGACGAGATTTTTATTCTCTGGATCAATGAGCCTGCCATCATTATCGGTAAGCACCAGAATGCTATTGAAGAAATCAACAAGGAATTCACAGACGAAAAGAGCATCCATGTTGTTCGCCGTCTGTCAGGTGGTGGCGCTGTCTATCACGACCTCAACAACCTCAACTACACTATAATCTCTAACAAGGCAGACGAGGGAGCTTTTGACTTCAAAACCTTCTCCAAACCTGTGATTGATACCCTTGCGACACTTGGTGTTGAGGCGAATTTCACCGGCCGTAATGATCTGGAAATCGACGGCAAGAAAATCTGTGGTAATGCCCAAGCCTATGCCAAAGGCCGTATGATGCACCACGGTTGCCTGCTCTTTGATGTGGATATGTCAGTCTTGGCAAGTGCCCTCAAGGTCAGCAAGGACAAGATTGAGTCCAAGGGAGTTAAGTCAGTCCGTGCCCGCGTGACCAATATCAACGACGAATTACCAGAGAAGATGACGGTCTTGGAATTCAAAGATGCTATCCTCAACCAGATGAAGCAAGAATATCCAGACATGGACGAGTATGTATTGTCAGAAGACGACTTGGCCCGTATCCAAGAAATCCGTGATACCCAGTTTGCGACCTGGGATTGGACCTACGGTCAGACACCAGAATACACGGTTGAGCGTAGCGTTCGTTACCCAGCTGGTAAAATCACAACATACATCAAGGCCGAAAAATCTGTCATTGAATCCATCAAGATTTACGGAGACTTCTTCGGTATTGGTGATGTGTCAGACATCGAAAACTTGTTGGTCGGCACTCGCTACGAGTACGCAGATGTCCTAGCGAAACTCCAAGAAATCGACACCACACACTACTTCTCACGCATGACAACAGAAGAAGTAGCCAAAGCAATTGTGGCTTAATCTATCAGACTATCCATGAACTTGGATAGTTTTTCGTTTGTTAATACTTTCCACTTGTTCCCGTCTGTGGATTTTTAGGGTTATATCTTGATAAAACATAAGTATTATCTTATAATAGATTATTGATTAAAACTTGAAATAGGATGAAATATATGTTAGCAAATAAACTTCGTTCTCTTATCGAAAATGACAAGGGAGAACAAAGAAAACTTGAAAGAATGGCAGACAAGGTCTTCTCTTATGCAGATGAGATGGAAGCCCTGACCGACGAACAATTACAAGCCAAGACTAATGAGTTCAAAGAACGATACAAAAACGGAGAGACCTTGGATGAATTGCTCTATGAGGCCTTTGCCGTTGTACGTGAAGCAGCAAAACGTGTCCTAGGTTTGTATCCATATAAAGTTCAGGTTATGGGTGGGATTGTTCTCCACAATGGTGACGTGCCAGAAATGCGTACAGGTGAGGGAAAAACTCTAACTGCGACTATGCCAGTTTACTTAAATGCACTTTCTGGAGAAGGTGTACACGTTGTTACAGTCAATGAATACCTGTCAACTCGTGACGGAGAGGAAATGGGGCAACTCTATTCTTGGCTAGGTCTATCTGTTGGAATCAACTTGGCAGCAAAATCATCTTTTGAAAAGCGTGAAGCCTATAACTGTGATATTACCTATTCCACCAACTCTGAAATCGGTTTTGATTACCTTCGTGATAACATGGTTGTTCGTGCGGAAGATATGGTTCAGCGTCCACTTAACTATGCCTTGGTTGATGAGGTAGACTCCATTTTGATTGACGAAGCGCGTACGCCTCTGATCGTTTCCGGTCCTCATGGGTCAGAAACCAACCAGCTCTACTTCTTGGCGGATAAATTAGTTAAATCTTTGAATAGTGATGATTACATCATTGATGTTCCGTCTAAAACGATTGGTCTATCCGATTCGGGGATTGATAAGGCTGAAAAATTCTTCAAGTTAGATAACTTGTATGATATAGAAAATGTAGCCATTACACATTTCTTGGACAATGCCCTTCGTGCCAACTATATCATGATCTACGATGTGGACTACCTTGTGAATGACGAACAAGAAGTCATGATCATTGATCCATTTACAGGTCGTACTATGGAAGGTCGTCGCTATTCTGATGGACTTCACCAAGCTATTGAGGCTAAGGAAGGCGTCCCAGTTCAGAATGAATCAAAAACCAGTGCCTCTATCACTTACCAAAACCTATTCCGTATGTATAAAAAATTGGCAGGAATGACTGGTACAGGGAAGACAGAAGAAGAGGAATTCCGCGAAATTTATAATATCCGTATTATTCCAATCCCTACCAACCGTCCAATTCAACGTATTGACCATGAAGACTTGCTTTACCCAAGCTTGGAATACAAGTTCAATGCAGTTGTTGCGGATGTGAAGCGACGTTATGAAAAGGGGCAACCAGTTCTTGTCGGTACAGTGGCAGTGGAAACGTCTGACTATCTATCTCAACGCTTGGTGGCTGCTGGAATTCCTCACGAAGTATTGAATGCTAAGAACCATTACCGTGAGGCACAAATTATTATGAACGCTGGTCAGCGCGGAGCAGTTACCATTGCGACCAACATGGCGGGACGTGGTACAGATATCAAGTTGGGCCCTGGCGTCTTAGAGTTAGGTGGTCTATGTGTCATCGGTACAGAACGTCATGAGAGTCGTCGTATTGACAACCAGCTTCGTGGACGGTCTGGTCGTCAGGGTGATCCAGGTGAGTCACAATTCTATCTTTCATTGGAAGATGATTTGATGAGACGTTTTGGTTCAGAACGAATCAAGGTCTTTATGGAACGCATGAACCTGACAGAAGAAGAGTCTGTTATTAAGTCTAAGATGCTGACCCGTCAAGTTGAAGCGGCTCAAAAGCGTGTTGAGGGAAATAACTACGATTCCCGTAAACAAGTTCTTCAATACGATGATGTCATGCGTGAGCAACGCGAGATTATCTACCGCCAACGTCAGGATGTCATTACATCTAATCGCGACTTATCACCTGAAATCAAGGCTATGATTAAACGTACCATTGAGCGTCAAGTCGAAGGGCATTTCCTTGGTTCTAACGAAGAAGCAATCGAAGGAATTCTAAAATTTGCTCATGCTAATTTGATTGATGAAGGCTCTTTGAGTTTTTATTACTTTGAAGGACTGAATAAAAAAGAAATCATCGATGAACTCTATGAACGCGCCTTGAAAGTATATGCTTCACAGCTTGAAAAACTACGTGATGAGGGAAGAATACGGGAGTTCCAAAAAGTTCTAATTCTCCGTGTGGTAGATAGCAAGTGGACAGACCATATCGATGCCTTGGATCAATTGCGTAATGCGGTTAGCTTGCGTGGCTATGCTCAAAATAACCCAATTGTTGAATACCAATCAGAAGCCTTTACCATGTTTAATGATATGATTGGCGCTATTGAGTTTGAAGTGACCCGCTTGATGATGAAAGCCCAAATTCATGACAATATTGAGCGTGAACGTGCTACTCAAGAGGCCCATACAACAGCAGCAAAAAATATTATGCCGGTTCAATCACAAGCTGAACAAGAACAAGTATCTTTTGAAGATGTGGATCGAAACGACCCATGTCCATGCCAATCTGGTAAGAAATTCAAAAATTGTCACGGCCGTAAATAGAAAGAACGAAAAGGACTGGACGGCTGTCCACTCCTTTTCGTCGTTCTTGAGAAAGATTTTGATAGGGAGAAGCACTTCAATGATAATTGGACATGGAATAGACCTTCAGGAAATAGAAGCGATTGAGCGTGCTAGGCAGAAACATGATGGTTTTCCCAAACGAATTCTCACAGAAAGAGAATTGGAACGCTATCAAGAGCTACAAGGGCGTCGTCAACTGGAATATCTGGCAGGACGATGGGCAGCAAAAGAGGCTTTTGTAAAGGCGTTGGGGACTGGTATAGGCAAGGTGACCTTTCGGGACATTGAAATTTTAAATGCTAGCAATGGAGCACCTTTTGTCGTTTGTAGCCATTTTTCAGGGAAAGTATGGCTGAGTATTAGCCATTCAGGGAATTTTGTCCAGGCTAGTGTTATTTTGGAGGAGAAAAATGATTGAAAGTGAACATCGACCCACACAAGTTCGAGTCAATTTAGATGCTATCGTTGGAAATCTTGAGCAGGTGATGATGCGCTTGCCAAACAAAACAGAAGCCTTTGCGGTTATTAAGGCAAATGCCTATGGTCACGGTGCTGTTGCGGTAGCTAAAAAATTATCCAGTAAAGTAGCGGGTTTTTGTGTATCGAATTTGGATGAGGCTTTAGAATTGCGCTGGGCAGGTATTGAAGACCCAATCTTGATTTTGGGTATCGTTCCTCCGCACTTTTTACCCTTAGCCCATCAGTTAAATATCAGCGTGACCGTTGCTAGTTTAGAATGGCTGGAGCAAGTGCGAAATGTAAATGCGGACTTATCTGGCTTAGCAGTTCATTTAAAAGTAGATACGGGTATGGGTAGAATTGGTTTTCGAAGTGAGGAAGAAATTCTACAAGCACTGGACCTGCTAGGTAGCTTAGAATTTGACTTGGAAGGTATTTTCACCCACTTTGCAACAGCGGATGAGGCAGATGACAGGCAATTCCAAGAGCAGCTAGCTAGCTTTAATGCTTGTTTGGCTCTCTTGCCAACATTACCACGCTGGATTCATGCCAGTAATTCTGCGACAAGTATCTGGCATGCAGATACAGTATTCAATATGGTCCGTCTGGGTAACATTATTTATGGAATGAACCCAAGTGGAACTACCTTAGATCTACCATTTCCAGTGGAACCAGCCTTGTCTTTAGTGTCAGAAATTGTCCATGTCAAGCAGGTTCAGGCTGGAACTGTAATTGGTTATGGAGCTACTTACACTAGTCCCGAAAAGGAGTGGATTGCCACCATTCCGATTGGTTATGCGGATGGAATGATGAGGAGCTTGCAAGGCTTTCATGTCTTAGTTGATGGGCAGGCTTGCGAGATTGTTGGTCGTATTTCCATGGATCAAATCACCATTCGCCTACCTGACTATTATCCAATTGGTGAAAAAGTTACCTTAATCGGTCGGGATCAGGAAGCTAGTATTACTGTTCAAGATTGGGCAGCCTATATTGGCACAATTAACTATGAAATAGTCTGCCTGCTAACTGACCGCCTGCCTCGCATTTTTGATACTCTTCGAAAATCAAACTCAGCCGTTGTTGACTTGATTTGATGACTGAAAAGCTCCTGAGGAGGTTTTCAGCCTGTTCCCTTGAAATATAAAAGGAACAGAGTTCTATCTGTGTAAGTAGAAACGAACTACGTTTGCTCTATCTCCAACCTCCAAAGGTTCCCCAAACCTTTTTGTAGCGAACTTTGTTCGCCTTATCTCCAACCTCCAAAGGTTCCCCAAACCTTTTTGTAGCGAACTTTGTTCGCCTTATCTCCAACCTCCAAAGGTTCCCCGAACCCTTTTGTAGCGAACTTTGTTCGCCTTATCTCCAACCTCCAAAGGTTCCCCGAACCTTTTTGTAGCGAACTTTGTTCGCCTTATCTCCAACCTCCAAAGGTTCCCCAAATCTTTTTGTAGCGAACTTTGTTCGCCTTATCTCCAACCTCCAAAGGTTCCCCGAACCTTTGGAGCTAGCCTGATTTTGATTTCCATTGAGTATGAACAACAAAAATATCCATGCTATGAAATGATTTAGCATGGATATTTTAATTTATTTATCTTCAAAGAATGCATTGTAAAGTGCTTTGAGGGCTTTTTTCTTCTCTTCTGTTTTAACAACGAACATGACAGAAACTTCACTGGCACCTTGAGAAATCATGGCCAAATTGACATTTTGCTGTGAAAGAGCTGCTGTGGCAGTGGCGGTCACACCGACATGACTCTTCATGTTTTCGCCAACAATCATGATGATGGACAGCCCGTGCTCAATCTCGGCCTTATCCACTTCCAGCTTAGTATTGAGTTGTCGAAGAATTTCTTCCTCCTTGATAGGTGTCAATTCACGTTCGCGGAGGACAATAGACAAATCATCAATACCAGTTGGCATATGTTCAAAGCGGATATTGAGGTCTTCAAGGATTTGCAAGACTTTACGACCAAAACCAACTTCGCGGTTCATCAAGTATTTAGACATGTTAATACTTACGAAATCATCATCGGCAGCGATACCGACAACCGGAACAGTTTTCTCGGTATGTTTGTGGACAATTCGGGTACCGGGATGTTCAGGATTATTGGTATTTTTTATGACTAGAGGAATACGACCACGGTAGGCAGGAAGAAGGGCTTCATCATGAAGTACAGAGAAGCCAGCATAGGCCAATTCCCGCATCTCACGATAGGTTAATTCCTTGATCGAATGTGGATTTTTGATAATGCCAGGGTGGGCGGCGAAGATACCATCCACATCTGTAAAGTTTTCATAGAGATCGGCCTTGACACCAGCGGCTACGATGGAACCAGTAATGTCTGATCCTCCACGTGAGAAGGTACAAATTTGATTATCAATTGTTACACCAAAGAATCCAGGAATAATAAGGATTTCATCCGCATCACGCAGTTCTTCAATTTTGTCATAGCTTGACGGAAGAATGCGAGCATTACCTGGTTCAGAGCTGACGATAATGCCAGCTTTTTTAGGATGAACATAGCGTGCTGGCAGTCCCTTGTAGGTGAAGTATTCAGCAATCAATTTTGCATTGTTATCTTCACCAGCAGCTAGGAAAGCATCATAGAGAAAATCGTTGTTTTCAATTGGAAGGCTAGCCAGAGCTTTAATGCTTTCAGTGATTTTTTTCATGCTCTTGGCAGTGAAACCAAGCTCGTCCACCATTGCCTGATAGCGATTGATAATCCATTCTTGACTAGCAGTAACGTCTTCCCCATTGATGTAGTTTTTATAATATTTGATTAAAGCATCTGTAACCTTGGTGTCCTCAGCATTTCGTTTTCCAGGTGCTGAAACAACGACAAAGCGGCGTTCGGGATCTGACTGAACAATGTTAAATACTTTTTCTAGCTGACTGGCAGATGCAAGAGAGCTTCCGCCAAATTTGATAACTTTCATTCCTATCTCCTTGGATATTTTTTACTATTATAGCAGAATAGCATGGGATTGTCAGTACCTACAAACAAATCTTGTGACTAGTGAGCTTTAAAACGAACGATAGTTTTATCAAAAACTTTCTGAAAACAATAAATTCCTTTCAACTATGCTACAATAAGATGGAATAGAATAGGAGAAAAACATGGTAAAAGCTATTATTTTTGATATGGATGGTGTTCTGTTTGATACAGAAACCTTTTATTTTCAACGTCGGATTGATTTTCTGGCAACCAAGGGACTGTCGGTAGACCATTTAGAGCCATCTATTTTTGTTGGTGGTAGAGCTAGTCAAATGTGGAAACGTATCCTGGCAGATGATTATGAAAGTTGGGATGTACCTGCCTTGGAGGAAGAGTATCGCATTTACAAGGAAAATCGTCCTACTCCTTATGCGGAGCGTATTTTTCCGGATGTAAGAGAGAGTCTGGAGCGTTTGACTACTAAAGGCATACCTCTGGCATTGGCCTCCAATACAGACAAGGAAGAGATTGAACGAGCTTTGTCTGAGGCGGGGATTGCAGAGTATTTTGATTGGACCTTTTCTGGTATGGACTGTCAAGCACCAAAGCCACATCCAGCAGTGTATGAACGGGCAGCCCAAGCTTTAGGAGTGGATAAAGAGGATGTTTTGGTCTTTGAAGACAGCTCTAAGGGGATTGCAGCAGCAAAAGCGGCAGACCTGACTGTTTGGGCTATTCGAGATCAGCACTATGGCATCGACCAGTCCCAAGCTGATCAGCTTGTAGATAGTTTGGGTCAAGCACTGGAACTATTAGACATAGGATAAAAGAGTTGGCTTTGCCGACTTTTTTTCGGATGTCACACTTTATGTAGGGTAAACTAGTGACAAATTTTCATTGTGTGTTAGAATGGATTACAGAGTTTGAGATTTGATGTTCAAATATTTTAAATATCAAACTATTTTTTCGGAAGGAGAATCAGATGGCTTACCAAACAGTTGCTTATGAGGTGATAGGGAACCTTGCTAGACTGACATTCAATCGTCCTGATGTTGCTAATGGCTTTGACATTCCTATGTGTGAAGAGATTCTTGCAGCAATAGAAGAAACGGCTAAAAATGACAAGGTTCACTTCCTACAGATTGCTGCCAATGGTCCTATTTTCTCTGTCGGAGGAGATTTGGTGGAGATGAAGCGAGCGGTGGATGAGGACGATATTCCCTCTCTTGTGCGCATAGCAGAGCTGGTTAATGACATCTCCTTCGCCCTCAAGCAGCTACCAAAGGTTGTCATTATGGTCGCCGATGGAGCAGTAGCAGGCGCAGCAGCCAATATGGCTGTAGCTGCGGATTTTGTCATCGCCTCAACCAAGACAAAATTCATTCAGGCCTTTGTTGGCGTTGGTTTGGCACCAGACGCGGGTGGTATTTTCCTACTCAGTCGTGCTATTGGAGCCAATCGTGCCAGCCACTTGGCTATGACTGGAGAGGGCTTGTCTGCTGAAAAAGCCTTAGAATATGGGATTGTCTATAAGATGGTGGAGCCGGAGAAGTTGGAAAAAACGGTCCAGCAGGTCCTTAAGAAACTCATGCGTGGGTCCATCAATTCCTACGTGGCGATCAAGCAACTGGTCTGGGAGAGTCAGTTCAAGGACTGGGAATCTTATCGTACTTTAGAGCTGAAATTGCAAGAAAGTTTAGCCTTTAAAGAAGACTTCAAAGAGGGTGTAAGAGCCCATGCAGAGCGGAGAAGACCAAACTTTACAGGAAAATAATGAAGATTTTCTGAAAAAATATTTGACATTCAAATTATTTTAGATTATACTTTGATTATCAAAGTAAAGGAGGCTTGTTTTGGAAGATTCAAAAGTAAATGAATATCTGACAGCAATTTTTAATAATGTGTTGGTGATTGAAGAAACAAGTCTTCGCGGCAGTCGTTTCAATGATATTTCTATTAAAGAAATGCACACCATTGATGTCATCGGTGGTATGGATGGTGCGACGCCGAGCGATGTAGCTCGAACTTTGATGGTTACACTTGGTACGGTGACGACTAGCTTAAATAATTTGGAGAGAAAGGGATACGTTGAGCGTATCCGTTCTACCAAAGACAGGCGAGTGGTTCATCTCTATCTGACCAAGAAAGGTCGTTTGGTCTATCGCTTGCACCAACGGTTTCATAATGAAATGGTCAAGCAGATTACAGACGGCATGGATGAGGCAGAATACCAAGTGATGAAAAAAGGGCTCTACAAACTCTATAATTTCTTGGAGGATTTGAAATGAGAACCTTCGCTAAAATCAGTCAGGTTGCCCACTATGTTCCTGAACAGGTCGTGAGCAATGATGATTTAGCACAGATTATGGATACCAGCGATGACTGGATTGCTTCACGGACGGGTATTCGTCAAAGACGGATTGTTGTAGATGAAAATACCAGCAATTTAGCTAGTCAGGTTGCCCAATCCTTGCTAGACAAGTCGGGTGTGGCTGCTGATGAAATTGATTTTATCATCATCGCAACCATCACACCAGATTCAGCCATGCCGTCAACGGCAGCTCGGGTCCAGGCGGCAATCGGTGCCAAGAAAGCTTTTGCCTATGACCTGGTGGCAGCTTGTTCGGGCTTCGTTTTCGCCCTGTCCACCGCCGACAAACTGATCTCCTCTGGTATCTACCAAAAGGGAATCGTGATTGGAGCAGAGGTCTTGTCCAAGACTCTTGACTGGACAGATCGTGGAACGGCAGTCTTGTTTGGAGATGGTGCTGGTGGGGTTTTGCTGGAAGCTAGCTCGGAGCAGCATTTCCTGGCAGAAATCAACCGAACGGATGGCAGTCGTGGTCTCGGTTTGACCTCTGGTCAAACAGGTTTGCACTCTCCTTTTTCAAAAAAGGGAGGCAATCAGCCCTATTTGCAGATGGATGGTCGAGCGATTTTTGAGTTTGCTGTTCGCGACGTGACCAAGACCATCGCCGAGCTGTTAGACAGTCAGGGTCTGACGGGTGATGAGGTGGATTACTTCCTGCTTCATCAGGCAAATAGTCGGATTTTGGATAAGATGGCACGCAAGTTAGGTATTGGTGTTGAGAAATTTCCAGCCAATATGATGCACTATGGCAATACCAGTGCAGCCAGCATTCCTATTCTCTTATCAGAATGTGTGGAAGCAGGCAGCTTGCGCTTGGATGGTAGCCAAACGGTTGTGTTGGCAGGCTTTGGTGGCGGCCTAACTTGGGGAACGCTACTACTGAAACTTTAGTTAATTCCTTGCCTTAGGCAAGATTTTAAAAATTTTTTTATCAAAAAGGAGCACTATCATGGCAGTATTTGAAAAAGTACAAGAAATCATCGTTGAAGAATTGGGTAAGGATGCTGAAGAAGTAACCCTTACAACAACATTTGAAGATTTGGACGCAGATTCATTGGATCTTTTCCAAGTTATCTCTGAAATCGAAGATGCATTCGACATCCAAATCGACACTGAAGAAGGTTTGACAACTGTAGGCGATTTGGTTGCCTACGTTGAAGAAAAAACAAAATAATATTTCTAAGGAAAAGTGCTGGTGAGCATTTTTCTTTGGATAGATAGTTTGATAATCAAAACATTGAAATATCAAACTAATTATTAAGTGAGGGCTTTGCCCTCGCTTGTTTAGCTAATTGTTTGATATTCAAATGATTAGGTAAGCAAAGAAAGAATGAGGGAACTATGAAAACAAAGATTACAGAATTATTGAACATTGATTATCCAATTTTCCAAGGTGGGATGGCCTGGGTTGCAGACGGTGACTTGGCTGGTGCGGTTTCAAATGCTGGTGGTCTGGGCATCATCGGTGGGGGAAATGCTCCCAAAGAGGTCGTCAAGGCAAATATTGAAAAGGTGAAGTCTATCACAGACAAGCCTTTCGGGGTCAATATCATGCTTTTATCTCCTTTTGCGGACGATATCGTTGACTTGGTCATCGAAGAAGGTGTCAAGGTGGTGACGACAGGTGCGGGCAATCCTGGTAAATACATGGAACGCTTGCATGCAGCTGGTATTATTGTGATTCCAGTAGTTCCTAGTGTGGCTCTTGCCAAACGTATGGAAAAACTGGGTGTGGATGCCGTCATCGCTGAAGGAATGGAAGCAGGCGGCCACATCGGTAAATTGACCACTATGACCCTGGTCCGTCAGGTTGTTGAAGCAGTTTCGATTCCTGTTATCGCAGCGGGCGGTATAGCAGATGGTGCTGGTGCTGCCGCAGCCTTTATGCTAGGGGCAGAAGCCATCCAAGTGGGGACGCGTTTTGTTGTTGCCAAGGAGTCAAATGCCCACCCAGCCTACAAGGAGAAGGTCCTCAAGGCCAAGGATATTGACACGACTGTTTCTGCCTCCGTTGTCGGACATTCGGTGCGTGCCATTAAGAACAAACTTTCTACAGCCTATGCTGCTGCGGAAAAAGACTTCCTAGCAGGGAAAATTTCTGCAGAATCTATTGAAGAACTTGGGGCAGGTGCCCTTCGCAATGCCGTTGTGGATGGTGATGTGGTCAATGGTTCGGTCATGGCAGGTCAGATAGCTGGCTTGGTGACCAAGGAAGAAACCTGTGAAGAAATTCTGAAGGATTTATATTTTGGAGCTGCCAAGGTGATTCGTGAAGAGGCGAATCGCTGGGCATCTGTTGGAGAATAAGATGACAAAAACAGCCTTTCTATTTGCAGGTCAAGGGGCTCAGACACTTGGTATGGCCCGTGACCTCTATGACACTTATCCTATTGTCAAGGAAACCTATGATCAAGCTAGTCAGATTTTGGGCTATGATGTGCGGGACTTGATTGACCACCAGGAAGACAAGCTCAACCAGACCCGCTATACCCAGCCGGCGATTTTGACAACCTCACTTGCTATCTATCGTTTGTTGGCAGAAAAGGGGATTGAGCCCGACATGGTGGCTGGTTTGTCCTTGGGAGAATACGCAGCCTTGGTTGCCTCAGGTGCTTTGGCCTTTGAAGATGCTATTGCACTGATTGCCAAACGGGGTGAGTACATGGAAACGGCTGCGCCAGCAGGAACTGGTAAGATGGTCGCTGTCCTCAATGCAGATGCCAACTTGATAGAAGAAATCTGTTCGACTGTTACCTCTGGAATTGTTTCCCCAGCCAACTACAACACACCGGCCCAAATCGTCATCGGAGGCGAGGTGGCTACAGTGGATGAGGCGGTTGAATTGCTGAAGGAAGCAGGTGTCAAACGGATGATTCCGCTCAATGTATCTGGCCCCTTTCACACGGCTCTCCTGCGACCAGCTTCGGAGCAACTGGCTCAGGCCTTGGAGCAGGTGGAATTTGCGGACTTCCAAGTAGAGTTGGTTGGCAATACGGAAGCCAAGGTCATGAAAAAAGAGAACATCCAGTCCCTTTTGACCCGTCAGGTTATGGAGCCAGTCCGTTTTTATGAGTCTATTGGGACCATGCAGGCGGCTGGAGTGAACAAGTTTATCGAAATCGGTCCAGGCAAGGTCTTGGCAGGTTTTATCAAGAAGATTGATAAGACGGCTGAGGTTGTGACGGTGGAAGATGTAACAAGCCTAGAAAGCTTGTTGAATAGCCAATAAGGAGAAATCATGGAACTTACCAATAAAAATGTGTTCGTAACGGGTTCAAGTCGAGGAATCGGCTTGGCCATTGCCCATAAATTTGCCAGCCTTGGTGCCAATGTGGTGCTGAACGGTCGTGGTCAGCTGGGCCAGGACTTGCTGGACAGCTTTTCAAGCTACGGTGTCAAAGTAGTGGCAATTTCAGGAGATATTTCCAGCTCGGCGGATGCCAAACGGATGGTGGCAGAAGCTATCGAAACCCTCGGTAGCGTTGATATCTTGGTCAACAATGCAGGGATTACCAAAGACGGTATGGCTCTTCGGATGACGGAAGAGGATTTCGAGAGCGTTTTAAGTATCAACTTAACCGGAACTTTCAACATGACTCAGGCAGTCTTGAAGCCTATGACCAAGGCGCGTGAAGGGGCTATTATCAATCTATCAAGTGTATCTGGCTTGATTGGAAATGCTGGACAGGCCAACTATGCTGCTTCTAAGGCAGGTGTCATTGGTTTTACAAAATCCATTGCCCGTGAAGTTGCTGGTCGAAATGTTCGCGTCAATGCCATTGCACCAGGCTTTATCCAGTCAGATATGACAGATGTCCTGTCTGATAAGATTAAAGAGGCTATGTTGGGGCAGATTCCTATGAAACGCTTTGGTTTGACAGAAGAAGTAGCGGATGTAGCTGTATTCCTTGCCAAGCAAGAATATCTGACAGGTCAAGTGATTGCAATTGACGGCGGCTTGACCATGCAGTAAGAGAGGTTTGAAAATGACAAAATTTAATCGTGTAGTAGTAACAGGCTATGGTCTGACATCGCCAATTGGCAATACGCCAGAGGAATTCTGGGATAGCCTGGTCAATGGTAAGATTGGGATCGGAAAGATTACCAAGTTTGATACCAGTGAATACTCTGTCCATAATGCTGCGGAAATCAAGGATTTTCCTTTTGACAAATACTTTGTTAAAAAAGATACCAACCGCTATGACAACTATTCCCTCTATGCTCTCTATGCAGCTCAAGAGGCAGTAGCCAATGCTAATCTTGATACAGAAGCCGTTGACAGTGACCGTTTTGGCGTTATCTTATCAACAGGTATCGGTGGTATTTTGGAAATCGAAGAGCAGGTGGCTCGTATGAACGAAAAAGGTCCAAAACGCATTCGTCCTATGGCCCTTCCAAAAGCTCTTCCAAATATGGCGGCTGGAAATATTGCTATGCAAGTCGGTGCAAATGGTGTCTGCAAGTGTGTCATCACAGCCTGTGCTTCATCCAACGATGCCTTGGGAGAAGCCTTCCGTGAAATCAAGTTTGGCTTCCAAGATGTCATGTTGGCAGGTGGCTCAGAAGCAGCCATTACGCCTTTTGCAATCGGTGGTTTCCAAGCCTTGACGGCTATGTCGACTACTGAGGATCCAGAACGTGCGTCTATTCCATTTGACAAGGACCGCAATGGTTTTGTCATGGGAGAGGGTTCCGCGGTTTTAGTATTGGAAAGTTTGGAACACGCAGAGGCACGTGGGGCAACTATCTTGGCTGAAATCGTTGGTTATGGAAATACCTGCGATGCCCACCACATGACGTCTCCACATCCAGAAGGTCTGGGTGCTATTAAGGCTATGAAGTTGGCTATTTCAGAAGCAGGTTTAGAGCCAGCTGACATTGACTACATCAATGCCCATGGAACTTCGACACCGGCTAATGAAAAAGGGGAAAGTCAAGCTATCGTATCCGTCTTCGGCAAGAACACGCCAGTTTCTTCCACCAAGTCCTTCACGGGTCACTTGTTGGGGGCAGCAGGTGCCGTTGAAGCAGCGGCTGTTATAGAGGCGATGCGTCATTCCTATGCACCGAAGACAGCTGGTACGACGGAGTTGTCTGACTACATCGAAGCGGATGTTATCTATGGTCAAGGTCGTGACATGGAAATCCGTCATGCCATTTCAAATACATTTGGCTTTGGGGGTCACAACTCGGTGATTGCTTTCAAACGTTGGGAGGCTTAAGTGAATATTACAGAAATAAAGGACTTGATGAGTCAGTTTGACCAGTCAAGTTTGCGAGAATTTTCATATAGCAATGCTGGGGAAACCTTGCATTTCAGTAAAAACCAGCAGGCGACAGTGGCTCCGAGTGCAATCGTAGAAGCTCCGCTTGCTCCAGTAGCTCCTGCAAGCCCCGCCCCTGTGCCAGCAGTTGAAACCAGTGAGCCAGCTCCAGTAGAAGCAGGTGCCAGCCCTGTGGCAGAGGGTGCGGTAGTGGAAAGTCCACTTGTTGGTGTGGCCTATTTGTCACCAGCTCCAGACAAGCCAGCATTTGTAGCGGTCGGCGATACGGTCAAAAAAGGACAGACCCTCATGATTATCGAAGCCATGAAGGTCATGAACGAAGTACCTGCTGACCGTGACGGTGTGGTCACAGAGATTTTGGTGGCCAACCAGGATGTTGTAGAATTTGGACAAGGATTGGTACGCATCAAATGATTGATATTTTGAAAATTAAAGAGGCTCTTCCTCATCGCTACCCTATGCTCTTGGTCGATCGTGTCCTTGAAGTATCGGAAGACGAGATTGTCGCCCTCAAAAATGTGACCATTAACGAGCCATTCTTCAACGGGCATTTCCCAGACTACCCTGTTATGCCAGGCGTTCTCATCATGGAGGCCTTGGCACAAACCGCAGGTGTCTTGGAGTTGTCCAAGGAAGAAAACAAGGGCAAGCTGGTCTTTTATGCCGGCATGGACAAGGTCAAATTTAAGAAGCAAGTTGTACCTGGCGACCAGTTGATTATGACAGCTAAATTTGTCAAACGCCGTGGAACCATTGCGGTCGTTGAGGCAAAGGCAGAGGTGGACGGAAAATTGGCTGCGTCTGGGGTGTTGACTTTTGCTATCGGAAACTAAATCAGTTCTCCCTTTTATCTTTTATTGCGTCGACGAACGAGGAAACTTCGTTTCCTTATTTCCAACTTCAAATAATTTCATCATTATTTGAACTCGTTTTGCCGTACCCAAGTACTGTCTACAACAATTGATACGAATTTTATTCGTGTCATTTCCAACCTCCAAAGGTTTCCCAAACCTTTGGAGCAAGCACTAAAAGTAAAATGAAGAACTGCTATTGATAACCATTATTTAATATTCTCACCTTGAGATTGTTATAACAATTATTCTATGTTAAAAAGGAGATAGGATTCATCATGTTTGAGAAGATTTTGATTGCCAATCGTGGTGAGATTGCGGTGCGGATCATTCGTGCGGCCAGGGAATTAGGGATTGCGACTGTGGCTGTCTATTCAGAGGCTGACAAGGAAGCTCTCCACACCATGTTGGCAGATGAGGCTGTCTGTATCGGCCCAGCCCGTTCGACAGACTCCTATCTCAATATGCAGGCAGTCATCTCGGCGGCTGTTGTGACAGGTGCCCAGGCTATTCATCCTGGCTTTGGATTTTTGAGTGAAAACTCTAAATTCGCTACCCTCTGTGAAGAGGTCGGTATCAAATTTATCGGGCCTTCGGGGACGGTCATGGATACCATGGGCGATAAAATCAATGCACGGGCAGAGATGATTAAGGCCCAAGTGCCTGTCATTCCAGGATCAGACGGCGAAGTTTTGACCAGCCAAGAAGCCCTTGAAATCGCTGAAAAGATTGGTTACCCCGTCATGCTCAAGGCATCGGCAGGTGGTGGCGGCAAGGGGATTCGTAAGGTGGAAAAAGCCGAAGACTTAGTGCCAGCCTTCGAATCGGCTTCCAGCGAAGCCAAGGCAGCCTTTGGCAACGGAGCCATGTATATGGAGCGAGTTGTCTATCCCGCCCGGCATATCGAGGTGCAGATTTTAGCGGATCAACACGGCCATGTCATCCATCTGGGAGAACGGGATTGTTCCCTTCAACGCAACAACCAGAAGGTTTTGGAAGAAGCTCCGTCTATCGCCATTGGTCAGACCATGCGGGATCGTATCGGTCAAGCAGCTGTGCGGGCAGCCCAGTCTGTTGGCTATGAAAATGCGGGAACCATTGAGTTCCTCTTGGACGAAGCCAAGGGCGAATTCTACTTCATGGAAATGAACACACGGGTGCAGGTGGAACATCCTGTTACCGAATTTGTCACTGGTGTGGATATTGTCAAGGAGCAAATCAAGATTGCGGCTGGGCAGGAACTCAGTGTCCGCCAAGAAGATGTGCGGATTACAGGCCATGCCATTGAATGCCGTATCAATGCTGAAAATCCAGCCTTCAACTTCGCCCCAAGTCCAGGTAAGATTTCCAATCTCTACCTGCCAAGCGGTGGCGTTGGTCTGCGTGTGGACTCGGCAGTTTACCCGGGCTACACTATTCCGGCTTACTATGATTCTATGATTGCCAAGGTCATCGTGCATGGGGAAAATCGGTTTGAAGCCCTGATGAAGATGCAGCGAGCTCTCTACGAATTGGAAATTGACGGAGTGGTGACCAATACCGACTTCCAGCTGGATTTGATTTCCGATAAGCATGTGGTGGCAGGTGATTACGACACTGCCTACCTCATGGAAGAATTTTTACCTCGCTATCAGGAAGAATTAAAAAAGTAAACTAGGAGAATGCTATGGCTTTGTTTCGCAAAAAGGACAAATATATCCGCATCAATCCCAATCGTTCGCGGATAGAGTCAGCACCTCAAGCAAAGCCAGAGGTGCCAGATGAACTATTTTCTAAATGTCCAGCTTGTAAGGTCATCCTTTACAAGAATGATTTGGGATTAGAGAAAACCTGTCAACACTGTTCCTATAATTTTCGGATTACAGCCCAGGAACGCCTGGCTTTGACAGTCGATAAAGGCTCGTTCGAGGAATTGTTTACAGGGATTGAAACCACAAATCCGCTGGACTTTCCCAATTATCTAGAGAAATTGGCAGCCACCCGTCAAAAGACAGGTTTGGACGAGGCTGTTCTGACAGGCAAGGCGACCATCGGCGGTCAGCCAGTTGCCCTTGGCATCATGGATTCGCACTTTATCATGGCTTCTATGGGAACGGTAGTTGGTGAGAAAATTACCCGCCTCTTTGAGTTGGCTACTGAAGAGAAACTGCCAGTCGTCCTCTTTACCGCATCTGGTGGTGCTCGCATGCAGGAAGGCATTATGAGCCTGATGCAAATAGCCAAGATCTCGGCAGCTGTAAAACGCCATTCCAACGCTGGCCTCTTTTACCTGACGGTCTTGACAGACCCCACAACAGGAGGTGTGACGGCTAGTTTTGCTATGGAAGGCGATATTATCCTGGCTGAGCCACAGACTTTGGTTGGCTTTGCAGGCCGACGGGTTATTGAATCAACTGTACGTGAAAATCTGCCAGACGATTTCCAGAAGGCTGAATTTTTACAAGAACACGGCTTTGTCGATGCCATTGTCAAACGCCAGGACTTACCAGCGACCATTAGTCGCTTGTTGAGAATGCATGGAGGTGTCAGATGACCAGTGATGTAGCACGTATGATCCGTTTGGCACGTGACCAGGCTCGCCTGACGACCTTGGACTATGCCACACAGCTCTTTGATGACTTTATCGAACTGCACGGCGATCGGAATTTCCGCGATGACGGAGCTGTAGTGGGTGGCATCGGCTTTCTAGCGGGTCAGCCGGTGACAGTCATCGGTATCCAGAAAGGCAAGAACCTCCAGGACAACCTCAAACGCAACTTCGGTCAGCCCCACCCAGAAGGCTACCGCAAAGCCCTTCGCCTTATGAAGCAGGCGGAGAAGTTTGGTCGTCCTGTTGTCACCTTTATCAATACCGCTGGAGCCTATCCAGGCGTTGGTGCTGAGGAGCGTGGACAGGGCGAGGCCATTGCCCGCAACCTCATGGAGATGAGCGACCTCAAGGTGCCTATTATCGCCATTATCATTGGTGAGGGAGGCTCTGGCGGAGCACTTGCCCTAGCAGTCGCAGACCAGGTTTGGATGCTGGAAAACTCCATGTACGCCGTCCTCAGCCCTGAAGGTTTCGCCTCTATCCTCTGGAAAGACGGCAGTCGGGCCATGGAGGCGGCAGAACTCATGAAGATCACTTCCTATGAGCTGGAGAAACTCCAAGTGGTCGATCGGGTCATTTTAGAAAATGGCAGAGCGACCAAGGAAGTCTTGTCTGACATCAAGGAAAATCTGGTCAGCCAGTTGGCTCAACTACAAGCCTTACCACTTGATCAACTACTCGAAAACCGCTATCAACGCTTTCGAAAATACTAGGAAGACCTAGTATTTTTTCTTGGTTTTTATTGACAAAATATTTGTATTATTGTAAAATTGTTTTATATAAACAATACAAAAAATATAGGCGTCAGGATATATTCTATATAGTCGATGTTCTGTAGTAGTAAAGGAGATTGGTGTGGAAAAATTTAGGTATTGTATGAAATGGCTTGGTCGAAAACTTTGGATATTACTGAGAGTTTTTGGTTTTATGCTGATTGCAGCTCTTCCAGATTTGATTTTGGATGCGTCTTCTTCGCCAGTAGCTCAATATGTTGCAGGTCTGATCTCGCTGATTGTGCTTGCGTTTATGTGCTGGCGAGCTGAGAGGAATGGAATTGCCATTTGGGATAGAAAAATCCTGACCTGGAAGGGCTTTGGGTTGGTAGCACTAACATTTTCCGTAGCTTATTTAAGTAAAAAGCTGGGTTATTTTATTATGGATTTTCAAGGGATAGAGGATACTGCCAATCAGCTTGATATTGAAACGATTTTGCAGAAGATTCCAGCTTGGCTAGCCTTCATAAATTTTGTATGTCTACCTGCTATTTCAGAAGAAATAATTGTTAGAGGTTATCTGTTCAAGAAGTTATTTGAAAAGTACAAGGTTTTGGGAATTGTAGTATCAGGCTTGATTTTTGCCTTCTTGCATGGACCGACAGATTTGGGTTCTTGGATTATTTACGCAAGCCCGGGTTTCTTATTGGGCTACCTCTATTACAAAACTGACTATCTTATCTACCCCATTGCAGTACATTTTATTAATAACGCTTGGGCCTTTTTGGCTTACTATTATCTATAGTTTTTGAGCAAGAAGGTATGGACATGGTCTACATGGAGAAGTGGATAGGAGTTTGGAAATGCTAGAAACATTCAGTCAAAAATTAGAGTGGTTTTGTCGGAAAATCTGGATTTTACTGCTGGCCTTTCTATTGTTGCTTCTCGATCATATTCCAATTTCTATATTGGAACAATCAACCTCGCAAGTCGCTCAATGGACTGTAGGCCTATCTTCTATTGGAATAATGGTCTTTATGTGTTGGTTGGCAGAAAGGAAAGGGCTAGCCATTTGGGATAGAAAAATCTTAACTTGGAAGGGTCTGGGTATTATTCTCTTAACCTATATTGTGGCTCAGTTATTCAAGTATCTCGGGCAGTTTATCATGGACCTTCAAGGGATTGAAGATACCGCTAATCAGATTGGCATTGAAAAGTTGTTACAAACGATACCCTTTTGGTTAGCCTTTGTAAGAATAGCCTGTCAGGCAGCCATTACCGAGGAGATCATTGTCAGAGGCTATCTATTCAAAAAGTTATTTGAAAAGCACAAGATCCTAGGAATTGTAGTATCTGGTTTGATTTTTGCCTTCTTACATGGACCGACAGATTTGGGATCTTGGATCATTTATGCCAGCCCAGGATTTTTAATGGCTTATCTCTACTACAAGACAGATTACCTCATCTATCCCATGGCAGTGCATTTTATCAATAATGCCTGGTCGGTGGTGGCATTCTACTATTTTCAATAAGGGAAACGAAAAGACGATTCCGTTCGGAGTCGTCTTTTTGCCAAGGTAGAAATATGGAATTTAACAAAGCCCTGAGAGTGACCGCATGATCAAATCAACATCTTGGTTTTCCAATTCACGAATGATGTGAAGATAGGTCTTTTGGGTTGTTGTCATGCTTGCGTGACCAAGCCGTCTAGCGACACTGGCGATGGATACACCAGCAAATAATAAAATCGAGGCGTGCGTATGCCTAAGAGCATGAATAGTGATGATAGGGAGATTTGCACTTAGACAGCGTTTTTCAAGAACAGCATTGATAGTAGAGTTGTAAATCCGCTCTTTCTTCACGAAAAGTAAGTCATCGGGTTGGCTACCTTGCAATAAGTTGGCGAATTGCGTACTGGTTTGCCAGTCAAGTTGGATTTTCCGGACAGAAGATTTATTTTTTGTAGGTAAAAAACCGCCTCCTCCTTTATAATTCCATGTTTTGTCAATGGTTAGTAGTTGGCGGTGAAAATCAAAGTCTTGGGTGGTCAGAGCGAGGGCTTCGGAGAATCGAATACCTGTTTTGGCAACCAATAGGATGAGCCAATCCCAATTTAAGTTTTCACCGAGATGTAATTCTTGTATCAACTGATGAAGTTCAAATTGGCTGAGGTATTTTGTTTTCTTCTTTCGAGGAAGTTTTCCCTTGATAATCACCTTGCGGGTCGGATCTCGCTCTAGGATACCCTCGTCAACAGCATCTAAAATGGCTCCTTTCAACTGATGATGAAAATCCATGGTTGTCTGTCGTTCATGTGTTTTTGCATAGCTGTTGATCAACTCTTGGTAACGAAGTCGATTCAAATCCTCTAACAATAGATTGGGAGCGAGTCTGATGATCCATTGCAATGTCATACGATATTTTTTAAGGTGATTTCGCGGATTGCTCCTTCCTTATAAACCTGAAGCCAGTTTGCATAGTAGTGATGGAAAAGTATTTTTTCTTCTGATAAGTTCATAGCAGAACCTCCTTTTTTAATTTTTAAAAATTACATAATAAGTTGACAAAACAATGGGAAGTTGCTATACTTATTTTAACAAAAATGTAATTATAAAAAATTTCAAAAGAAAGGGTGCTTATGAAACTGGAAGAATTAGCTCTCTTTACGGGCGGAAGCTTGCAAGTTCGATTGGATGCAACCGGTTTGGAAGATATTAAGGCCTATGTTCTCTACAATCAGCAACATCATCAATTAGATGGTTATGAAGTGATAGAGGAAACAGTAGACAGTCGGACGGTGAGGACGGACAGAGAAGTGACCTTGCTAAAGGAAGGGGACTTGCTCTTTAGTTTGCTATCTGGAAAGGCTGTTTTAGTGAGAGCGGAACACGCAGGCTTCCTTTATACACAGAACTATATCAAAATTGATCCGATTGCACAGCTTGACAAAGCTTTCTTGCTCTATCTTATCAATGAATCCTCTGATATTAGACGGCAGTTTTACCAAAGCTTACAAGGTAGTGAGGTATTAAAATACACAGTAAAACAATTGAAAAGTTTACAATTAGGTCCCTTGCCAGATTTGGACATGCAGGTTAGATTAGGGCGGGTTTACTTGGATGGATTAGCCTTACGGCATAAGCGTTTCTCATACGCACAAGGGGATTTTTCTCGATTAACACATTTGATAAAGGAGGTTTACACACATGAATGAATTAGCATTTGAAACAGAATTGATTCAATATATTACAACAGGGACTATTACACATCCAGAACACCTAGAAGGTCTAGAATGGTCTGTTAGTGATTCTTCTACCCTTTATGCAGTCAAGTCTAAGCTATGGACCTATGAGCCGACTATCAAAACAACTGAGCAATTGTGGGAAAATTTTCGGACGATTCTCTGGCAACATAATCAGCATCGATTGGACAAACCCCTGAGTGATACGGAGTTTGCTCAAGTTAAGCAGATTATTTCAGATCTCAAGACTCCCTATGAGGCTGGTCAGTTTTTATATGGTGTCAGTGGGGTTTCAGAATTAGAGATTACGCTTGATGATGGACGGCATACATTCTTGACGGTATTTGACCAACGAAAGATAGGTGGCGGGGATACGGTCTATCAAGTGGTGAACCAAATCCATCGTGCTCCAAAAATCCCTGGACGGCAGGAGCGTCGGTTTGACACGACCTTACTGATTAACGGCTTACCTATTATTCAAATCGAAGAGAAAAAAGATACTCGGAATGTTGACGAAGCATTGAACCAAATGCACCAATACATCCAAGAACGGCAATATACGGATATTTTTTCCACCTTACAGATACTGGTTGGCATCACTCCAAACAATGTTCGCTACATGGCCAATACCACTGCGGAGAAATTCAATAAGGACTTTGCTTTCCACTGGCAACGCAAGTCTGATGGTGGCAAGGTTCGGAATTGGAAAGAGTTTGCAGATTCTATGCTCAGCATTCCCATGGCCCATCAGATGGCGACCAACTATATGATATTAGATGGTACACCGCAGAAACAAATGTTGAAAGTTATGCGTCCCTATCAAGTTTACGCCACTCAGGCAGTCATTGAGGGGATTAAAAAAGTGGATTTTGAACTAGGCTGCAATAAGATTGGCTATATTTGGCATACAACAGGTTCAGGTAAGACCATCACTAGTTTCAAAACTGCTTGGCTAGCTAGTCGAATGCCAAAGGTGGACAAGGTTGTCTTTCTAGTGGACCGTATTGCCTTGACCAATCAAACCAAGGATGACTACCTGGCCTATGACCCGGAAGCAGGGGAAAATAGCTTTGGTAGTATCCGTGAAACTCAGAATACCACAGCCTTGGCGCGACAGCTGTCCAGTAAGGATAATGGGATTATCGTCACCTCTGTGCAAAAATTGGACACACTGGTGAAGAGGAAGTCCTTCAAATCCCCAGATAAGCATATCGTGTTTATCGTTGATGAAGCCCATCGGTCAACAGGTGGAGATAGTTTTGCAGGTATTCAAAAAGCCTTTAAAAAAGCGGCTTGGATTGGCTATACAGGAACTCCCAACCTAGATGATACAGGAGCTAGTCTGCGGACGCAAGATATCTTCGGTCCCCTTCTTCATGCCTACACTATTAAAAATGCCATTAGTGATCGCAATGTACTAGGGTTTAAGGTGGATTTTGAAACGACCATCAATCAGGAACACATGAAAACAACCTACTTGCCAGATTTTTACAGGCAGAAATATCCGAGTTGGACAAGTGCACAGATTGAGGAAAAGATTGCCAATCTAAGTCCAGATGATATGGATGATGCGGTGACTTCCAGTGTTTATGATGAAAATCCAGAGCATGTCCGCTTGGTCGTTGAAGATGTCTTCAAACACTGGGCAAATCGCTCTGGTAGTGGTCGTTACAATGCCTTATTTACCACTCATGTAGGCGGTGGCAAAGCCTCCACGCCCATGGCCATGATGTATTTCAGGGAGTTTCAACGGACTAATCAACTGCATCGGGAGCAAGGTGGCTTGGTCTTGAAAGTGGGTGTTACATTTGCCTTGAATACTCAAAACAACAATAGCATGGTCGAGTCAAATACTGGTTTGCTGGAAGCTATTGAGGTCTATAATGCAGAATTTGGGACATCCTTTGGCTTGTCAGATGTTTCTGCTTATACAGAAGACCTGGTTAGTCGTTTGAACAGAACGGCCAAGGACAAGAACTATTTGGATCTAGTGATTGTTGTAGATCAGCTTTTGACAGGTTTTAATGCTCCTGAACTCAATACTTTGTATGTTGACCGAACCCTAAAAGGTGCCAGTCTTATCCAGGCTTACTCCCGCACCAATCGTGTGGAGGATATGGATAAGAAACCTTTCGGACGTGTGGTCAATTACCGCTGGCCTGCCCATAATGAGAAATTGATGAACCAGGCCTTGGCCATCTATGCAGATGATAGTGCAGCCAATTTGTCAGATGAGGAACAAAAAAATAATAACGAAAAAAATGGATTGGTAGCAAAACCCTTCAAGGAAGTGTTTGCTGAGGTAAAACAAACTGTCGAACAATTGAGAAAGTTGACAGATGATTTCAATGATATTCCGAAGTCTGAGAAAAAGCGTGAAGATATGTTGGAATTGCTTCGTGCATACAATCAAGGCATGTCCAAGCTCAAACAGTACCAGCCTGAGTTAGTCGATGGAGTATTGGAGGGATTTGATTATAATCAACCAGAGCGTTTCATTGAAAGCTTGGGAATGTCAGTAGAGGAAGAAAAACTCTTGACGACGGTTTTGGCAAACGAATTGAAACGAGCCTTGGCTAAAGAGCAAAAAGTAAGCATTCATCAGATCGAACTCAAGATGACTCATATCAAGGAAGTGACGATTGACTACGATAAATTGACAGAATTAGTAGAACTCTTGCTGAATCAGGTTCATGATGAGAAGATGATAGAAGCGGCAGCTACTAAGGATGAATTAGACAGATTCGCCAGTGGTTTGGACGATCATAACTACGCAGATCAGATCCGTCAGACAGGGGATGCCATCTACCGAGGAGATTTCCCAACAAAAGATATGAATATGACTTATCCAGTCAAGGGTATCGATAGCCAGAAGATTATCCAAGATGCTTCGCACGTTTACATTGACAAGAAACTCTTTGCTTTCCGAATCCAATGGGGGCTGACTGAGCATATTCGCAACCAAGAACTGCGGGAGTTGATGGCACCACACCGCTATGGTCAGAAGGATTTGGATGATACGGGTCACTTGCGTGCTTTGATAAAAGAAGCCAGTCGAGATTATCAGACCAGGGCAGATGACGATACTGTCAAAGGACTAGGAAAGATTCAATACCGCAATCAATTACGACAGGCCATCTATGATTTGGCAGATGACTTGGTTGGTCAATAGCTTGCGATTTTGTCGGATGGTAGCGTATAATAGAATGGAAATCATCCGAAAAATTGCAAAAATAACTTTCAGAAATAAAAGAAAAGGAAAGTAGATTAGGAGGGACTATGACAAAAGAAAAACCAACCGAGCCACGGTTACGCTTCCCTGGATTCACGGACGCTTGGAAACAGCGTAAGTTGGGGGAGGTGGCGGAGATTAATCCCAAATCGGTATTGCCAGATAAATTCAAATATGTAGATTTGGAATCAGTTGTTGGAACAGAAATGATTTCACATCGAACAGAGTATAAAAATAGTGCTCCATCTCGAGCGCAACGCGTTGCGAGTAAAGGGGATATATTTTATCAAACTGTAAGACCATATCAGAAAAACAATTATCTTTTTAATCTTGATAGCAATGACTTTGTATTTTCGACTGGTTATGCACAATTACGTCCCAGTTGTAATGGTTATTTTATGTTCACTGTGATGCAGACTGAAAAGTTTGTAAATAAGGTTTTAGATAACTGTACTGGAACAAGTTACCCCGCTATTAATGCGAACAAATTGGCAGAGATTCCGATTTTCTTACCTCCAACAGTCACTCCTCTGACTGTTGGAGCCCTCCCCGAACAAGAAGCCATCGGCAGCTTCTTTTCCGACTTAGACCAGCTTATTACTCTTCATCAGCGAAAATTAGATAGTGTCAAAGAAATGAAGAAGGCTTTGTTACAGAAAATGTTTCCGAAAGGAAATGGAAACGATTTTCCTGAGCTGAGATTCCCTGGATTCACGGACGCTTGGAAACAGCGTAAGGCAATGGATATTTTTAAGCCAGTGTCTGATAAGGGGTATACAGATTTACCGATTTTATCAGCTTCACAAGAATATGGGATGGTTAGACGAGATGAAATTGGGATTGATATCAAGTTTGACAAGGAAGCGATAGTGAATTATAAGCGTGTTCTACCAGGGCAGTTTGTAATTCATCTTAGATCATTCCAAGGAGGATTTGCTTGGTCGGAGATAGAGGGATTGACCTCACCTGCTTACACAATTCTAGATTTTCGGGAAATAAATTCTTCAAAGTTTTGGCAATATGTGTTAACTAGTCCGAATTTTATCAAAAAACTTGAAACAGTTACTTATGGAATAAGGGATGGAAGAAGCATAAGTTATTCTGATTTTTCAACTTTAGGCTTTATTGTACCTACCCTCCCCGAACAAGAAGCCATCGGCAGCTTCTTTTCCGACCTAGACCAGCTTATTACTCTTCATCAGCGTCAGTTGGATCATCTGAAACTGCTGAAAAAGGCATTGTTACAGCAGATGTTTATATAGAAAGAGGTCAGTATGACATATTCACAGGATTATTTAGATGACCTTCTGGTACGAATGGCCTATCATTCCAGCGGGATTGAGGGGAATACCATTTCTCTGCCTGAAACGGTTTCGATTATTTTGGAAAGTACTCTGCCTGGAAAGCACAAGAGTATCCGTGAATTTTATGAGATTGAAAATCACAAACAGGCTTTCCAAGCTCTGCTATTTGCCTTAGATAATGAGGAAGAGCTGAGCTTGGGGCTGGTTAAGGATATCCACGCCTTGTTGATGGACCGTCTCCAGCATGATCGGGGACAGTTCAAGTCTGTGCAAAACGCTATTATTGGTGCGACCTTCAAGACGGCCTCGCCAGAGGAAACGCCTTTCCTTATGCAACAGTGGGTCGATAATGCCAACTACCGCTTAGACTTGCCTTTGGAAATAGCAGAGCTGTTAGAGGTGCTGGCGGATGTACATATCCAGTTCGAGCGGATTCACCCTTTCAGTGATGGGAATGGACGAACAGGGCGGCTGATTTTGATGTTCCAAAGCATGCTCAAGTTGGGAGCGCCAGTACTCATCAGTAAAGAAGATCGAGCACTTTATATGGAGCTCTTAGCGGAACAAGATGTGGCAGGTTTATCCCAATTACTCCAACGTTCCTTGGAGTTCGAACAGGAACGAAAAAATCAGTTTTAAGACGGATTTTCAGAAAGCAATTTTCAATCGGTACAACTAATTTCGTCTGAAAATACGGTGAAAACCTTACTTTCACAACTACTTGGAAACAGCGTAAGTTGGGGGAAGTTTTGGACGAGAGGAATGAAAGTAGGTCTCCAAGTGCTGATGTGCCCCTAGTTTCATTTACAGTAGAGAATGGAGTTACCCCAAAAACAGAGCGCTATAATCGAGAGTTTCTAGTTAGGAATGACGATAAGAAGTATAAATTTACCCAATTGGATGATATTGTATATAATCCAGCAAATTTGAAATTTGGAGCTATTGCAAGAAACAAATATGGTGCTGCAGTATTTTCTCCAATATATATTACCTATACAGTAATACCAGATGCTTCTCCGATTTTTATTGAATTGGTAGTTACTTTTGCAGATTTTATTCAGCGCGCATTACGTTATCAAGAAGGGACAGTTTACGAGAGAATGGCAGTTAAATCATCTGATTTGCTTAGAAGTGAAATTTTATTGCCTACTCTCCCCGAACAAGAAGCCATCGGTTCTTTCTTCTCCGACCTAGACCAGCTTATTACTCTTCATCAGCGAAAATGAGATGTTGACTGAAAATTGAAACAAAATGAAAGGATTATAAAAACATGTCAAAAACTATTCAAGCCATTACCAATCAGATTTGGTCTATGGCCAATGAATTGCGTGGAAATATGGATGCTTCGGAATATAAGAACTATATCCTAGCCTTTATGTTCTATCGCTATCTGTCAGAACACCAAGAGCGTTTCTTGTTGGAAGATGAAATTATCAGCCCTGCTCCAGGTGAAACTGTGCAAGACGCCTATGCGCGTGAAGCAGTTGGGAGTGACTTGGCAGAGCATTTGGAAAATACAGCTTCTCACCTTGGGTATGCCATCGAGCCTGAAGACACATGGGCAAGATTGGTAGAAAAAATTGATAATAGCGAGATTGTGGCAAGTGACTATCAGACGATTTTTGATCATTTTAATACCAATGTGGAACTCAACCAGGATGCTATGGAAGATTTCAGAGGTGTCTTCAACGATATCAACCTAGGGGATTCCCGCTTGGGAAATTCAACGGTTGCGCGTGCCAAATCCTTGAACAGCATTGTGAAGTTGATCGATAGCATTGAGTATAAAAACGACGAAGGAAAGGATATTCTGGGGGAAATCTACGAATACCTTATCGGACAATTTGCCGCTTCGGCAGGTAAAAAAGGTGGCGAATTTTACACTCCGCACCAAGTAAGCAAGATATTAGCCAAGATTGTTACCTTGGGCTTGGAAAAATCAGATACAAGTTTTTCTGTTTACGATCCAACCATGGGGTCAGGTTCCTTGCTGTTGACAGTACGTAATGAACTACCTCGAGGGCAACACATCAAATTCTATGGTCAGGAAATGAACACGACTACTTATAACTTGGCACGGATGAACTTGATGATGCACCAGGTTGGCTACAGCAATATGATTTTAAACAATGCGGATACCTTAGAAGGCGACTGGCCAGATGGGGTGGATGAACTTGGAATCGACCAGCCACGGAGCTTTGATGCAGTAGTTGCGAACCCGCCTTACTCTGCTAAGTGGGACAACCGTGAATCCAAGTTGAAAGACCCGCGTTTTATGGAATACGGCAAGCTAGCCCCAGCCTCTAAAGCAGACTTTGCCTTTATTTTACACAGTCTTTATCATTTGAACAATACAGGAACCATGGCCATTGTCTTACCGCACGGTGTGCTCTTTAGGGGAGCGGCAGAAGGACAGATCCGCAAACTGATTATTGAAAAAAATTACTTAGATGCCGTTATTGGTTTGCCGGCCAACTTATTTTATGGGACAGGCATTCCAACGACTATCCTTGTCTTCAAAAAAAATCGTCAGACCAAGGATGTTTTCTTTATCGATGCGAGCAAGGAGTTTGAAAAAGGGAAGAATCAAAATCACCTGTCAGATGATATGGTAGAAAAAATTGTTCAAACCTATCACAATCGCCAGTTTGTTGACAAGTATGCTTATTTAGCTCCGTTAGAGGAAATTATTGAAAACGACTACAATCTTAATATTCCTCGTTATGTCGATACCTTTGAGGAAGAGGAAGAGATTGATCTTGGGCAAGTGACGCAGCAGCTGGAACAAGATAGAGTAGAGATTTTGGCATTGGAAGACAAGATTCGCCAACAGTTGAAAACTCTGGGAGTAGATTTTTAGAAATAAGAAAAGAGCGAGTAGGGTCACTACTTGCTCTTTCTTATATACTAATACTCTTCGAAAATCAAAATCAGACGTTGTTGACTTGATTTGATGACTGAAAAGCTCCTGTGGAGTTTTTCAGCCTGCTCCCTTGAAATGTAATAGGAACAGAGTTCTATCTGCATCTGCGTAGCCTAGTCTGTTTTTGATTTTCATTGAGTTTAAGGCTTAATCACATCAACCCCACCCATGTATGGACGGAGAACTTCTGGAATGGTGACAGAGCCGTCTTCGTTTTGGTAGTTTTCAAGGATGGCAGCCACGGTACGACCAACTGCTAGACCAGATCCGTTGAGGGTGTGGAGCAATTTAACTTTGCCGTCAGCAGCATCGCGGTAGCGGATTTGGGCACGGCGGGCTTGGAAATCCTCTGTATTTGAACAGCTAGAGATTTCACGGTAGGCATTTTGGGCAGGAATCCAGACCTCCAAGTCATAGGTCTTAGCAGCTGAGAAGCCCATATCGCCTGTACAGAGAGCTAGAACGCGGTATGGCAAGCCTAGTTTTTGGAGAATATTCTCTGCGTTTGCCGTCATTTTTTCCAATTCATCATAAGACTGTTCTGGTGTGGCAAATTTGACCATTTCAACCTTGTGGAATTGGTGAAGGCGAATCAGACCACGGGTATCACGACCAGCAGAACCAGCTTCAGAACGGAAAGATGGGCTCATGGCTGTGAAGTAGATTGGTAGGTCTTTTTCTTCCAAAATTTCGTTGCGGTAGTAGTTGGTCAATGGCACTTCCGCAGTTGGGATGAGGACGAAGTTAGTGTCTGCCAACTCAAAAGTATCTTCCTTGAACTTAGGATATTGACCAGTACCGAACATAGAATCATGGTTGACCATGTAAGGCGTGATAATTTCTTGGTAGCCTTCAGCGATATGCTCATCCAACATGAAGTTGTAGAGGGCACGCTCCAAGCGGGCACCCAGGTTCTTGTAGAAGAGGAAGCGGGCACCAGTTACTTTTGCCCCGCGTTCCCAGTCCAGAATGTCTAGGTCTTCGCCCAAATCCCAGTGAGCTTTTGGCTCGAAAGTGAATTCACGAGGCGTGCCCCAACGGCGAACTTCCACGTTCTCTTCTTCATCCGCACCAACAGGGACAGAATCATGCGGCGTGTTTGGAAGTACAGTGAGGATAGCGTTTAGTTTTTCATCGATTTCCAAGAGCTGAGCGTCCAAGTTTTTTACATCGGCAGACAATTTTTGCATGGCTGCAATCTTGTCGTCAGCGTTTTCCTTGTTGCGCTTGGCTTGGGCAATTTCAGCAGAAACAGTGTTGCGCTCTGCTTTTAACTCTTCAACAGTGACCAGGATTTCACGACGTTTTGCGTCCAATTCTTTAATCTCTGTCAAGGTTTCAGCAGCTACGCCACGAGTAGCAAGTTTAGCAGCCACTCCGTCAAAATCTGTACGAATGCGTTTCATATCTAACATATCTAAGATACCGGGCCCTTGAAACAGTCTGGGGACTGCTTCGGATTGGGCGAGTTCAATTCTACCACAACTTTCTTGCAGTAAAACCAAACCTTCCTTTCTATTTTAATAAAAAAACGCACACAGGGAAACTGCTGGAGCGACTTTCACCGCGGTTCCATCCAGCTTCACATGTGTGCACTTTGACTATTTTATTTGTTAACAACGGTAGAATTTCACAACTTTTTCCTATCTGCTCGCAGCGACCGCAGACTTTCTGAAAGGAGCCAGAGGCTACTTATCCGTTTCTACTATTATACTTGATTTTCTATTTTTTGGCAAATAGATTTGAAATTTTTTGTCCAATAGTTTGAACCAAAGTGGGTAGTTTGACGACCTTCTCATTGCCAATATGCTCACGGGCAATTTTTAAGATCTTACCTGAATCTTTAGAAGCAAAGAGAAATTTACCACTGTCTGTAAAGACTTCGAAGTGTCGGCTGACCTTTTTATTGCTCACATTGGCACCGATTTGTTCAATCGATGTCCAAGGAATTTGCACATAATTTTCCACGTTGTTATCTGCATAAAATTCCAAAGCTTGATCACCCAGAAGAAACTTGCCGACAGTACTACCAGCTATGCTCAGATAGGAAACACCGGTTGTTGATAGTTCGACATTTTTATTTAATGATTGTGCCATAGTTACCTCATTTCTTGTTTTATTATACCATAAAACCCCGCATGAGCGGGGTTTGTGAATGGATTACATAATTCCAAGAAGGCGAGCTGCGATACCGAACGCGAACAAGCCAACGATGATAGTGATTGGAGAAACTTTTTTCTTCAACAACCACATACATAGGAAGGTAAGAAGCAAGTGCATGAAGCCTGGGATAAGACCGTCCAAGTTTTGTTGGAAAGTAGTAACTTTAGTTGGAGTTTGTGACAAACCTTGACCAACCAATTCAAAGGCTTTTTGGATACCTTCGTAGCCTTCTGGCAATTTATCCCACTCGATGTAAGCACCTTCTGAGAGTGGAACTTCAGAAACCGTGAAGTTGAAGCCGATAGATACCCAACGTTGAGCAAGTACGGCAAGGATGAACATACCGAGGATAGAAGCCCCTTTAGTGATGTCTTGGAGGATACCACCTGACATATCTTTAGTGATTTCTTTACCTGATTTGTAACCAAACTCTTGAGTGTACCATAGGAAGCTCATACGGATAGCGTTCCAAAGACCGAAGAAGAGGATTGGGCCAAGGATGTTACCTGACACAGCAAGTGAAGCACCTAGGGCACCAAGGATAGGACGTACTGTAAACCAGAATACTGGGTCACCGATACCAGCGAGAGGTCCCATCATACCGATTTTCACACCTTGGATAGCAGCGTCATCGATGTCAGCACCGTTTGCACGCTCTTCTTCAAGGGCAAGTGTTACACCGACGATAGGTGCAGCAACGTATGGGTGTGTGTTAAAGAATTCCATGTGGCGTTTAAGAGCCGCAATTTGATCTTCTTTCTTAGTGTAAAGTTTTTTGATAGCTGGAACCATTGTGTAAGCCCAACCCAAGTTTTGCATACGCTCAAAGTTCCATGATGCTTGAAGGAAGGTTGAACGCCAGCAAATCGCTTTACGATCTTTTACTGAAAGTTGAATTTTTTCTGTCATGATTGTGTTCTTCCTTTCTTCTTAGTAGTCTTCTAGGATGTCGCCGATTGGGTCGTTAGAACCAGCTCCGCCACCGTTTCCACCTTTTTTAGAAAGGTTAAGGTAGATGAAGGCAAGAGATACACCGATAGCACCAAGAGCGATAAGTGTCAATTGGCTAACAGCAGCAAGAGCGAAACCGATAGCGAAGAATGGCCATACTTCACGAGTAGCCATCATGTTGATAACCATAGCGAAACCTACGGCAACAACCATACCACCACCGACGTTCATACCACCTGACAACCAAGCTGGCATAGATTCAAGAGCAGCTTGAACAGCCTCAGTTGGGATAGCTAGAAGAAGGGCAGCAGGAACAGCAATACGAAGACCTTGAAGTGAAAGAGCGATCAAGTGGTAGCGCTCAAGTGCACCGAAATCACCGCGTTCTGCAGCAGCGTCAGCACCGTGTACAAGGGCAACAGATGCAGTACGCACAAGCATTGTAAGGAAAAGACCTGCAACAGCAAGAGGGATAGCAAGACCTTGAGCAACTGAGATAGCAGTTGCTGAGAAGTCACCACCCTTAATCAAGATGATAGCGGCAGCAACAGAAGCAAGGGCAGCGTCTGGTGCAATCGCAGCACCGATGTTTGACCAGCCAAGAGCAACAAGTTGGAGAGTTCCTCCAAGCATAACACCAGCTGTTAGGTTACCGGTAACAAGACCGATGAGGGTACATGCAACGATTGGTTGATGGAATTGGAATTGGTCAAGGACACCTTCCATACCTGCAAGAAAGGCCACAAAAACGACCAAAATTGCAGAAATAATTGAAATATCTGACATATTTATAATCCTTTCATATTTCTGATAATCACACAGTGTTAATCAGTTATTATTTAACATCTGCCTTGTTAATCAAATCAAACAAATCTTTTGGTGAATCGTTTGGAACTTTACGAACATCGAATTTGACACCGAGTTCACGCAAGCGTTCAAAGGTTGCAACATCGTCCTTATCCATAGAAAGAACAGTGTTCACCATTGTTTTACCTGTTGAGTGAGCCATCGAACCAACGTTCAATTCCTTGATTTCTACACCACCTTCGATTGCTTCAAGAGCTTCTTGAGGTGTTTCAAAGAGAATCAAAGCGTGTGTGTTACCGAAGCGAGGATCTTTAGAAACCTCAATCAGTTTCTTGATAGGAACGACGTTTGCTTTAACGTTTCCTGGAGCCGCTTGCTTGATCAATTGCTTACGAAGGTCGTCTTGTGCAACTGTATCTGAAGCGACGATGATACGGTCAGCCTTAGAAGCTGGAGTCCAAGCAGTAGCGACCTGACCATGCAAGAGACGAGTATCGATACGAGCCAAGTTGATTTTCAACTTACCATCACCGATAACAGTTCCTGGTGGGATTGCTCCTTTAGGTGCTTGAGCAGCACTTGCAGCTGGAGCAGCCTCAGCTGGTTGAAGTTCTTCTGGAAGAACCTTGATACCATCTTTGGCTTCCTTGATAATGTTTGCGGCAACCTTTTCAACCCCTGCAGATGCATCCATTAGACGCTCTGTGTAGGCTTGAATTAGCATTGGCAAGTTAAGTCCAGTGATGATGGCAAATTTACGGTCTGGACGTTCGCCAGCAACGCGACTTGCTTGGTTAAATGGAGAACCACTCCAAAGGTCCGCCAATACCAACACTTCATCATCAGCATCGAATGAGTCAACAGCTGCATTGAGCTTAGCATATAAATCATCTGGTCCTTCACTTGGCATAAAAGTTACAACTTGAACTTTTTCTTGTTCGCCAAAAATCATTTGACCAGACTGATGAATGCCAGCTGCAAATTCACCATGACTTGCAATAATGATTCCAATACTCATTATTGTTCCCCCTAAATTTTTTCTAGTTCCTTTGAAATGTAAAACTAATGAATAGGCTTACATTTTCTTGAACTCGTATATTATAAAACGTTTTCAAGTTATTTGTCAAGCAAATTTGTGTTAAAAACAGAAAAAATTTCCGAAATGTTTACATACTCTTTTCAGAAATATGCTGCTAACTGTGCAAAATAAAAGAAAAAAACTGACAGGGATCAGCTTTTTCTTCTATAAAAACATTTTCTCCAATTCCTTTGCCACGCCATCTTCAATATTTGTAAATTCAGTCAAGCGGTCTGCGTGAGGTCGTAGGGTATCGCTACAATTTTTCATGGCATAGCTGGTACCTGCTAGTTCTAGCATTTCGACATCATTGTGCTCATCACCAAATGCGACTAAATCGCTAGGGCTGGCCTGGAAGAGTTCTAAGACATAGCTGAGGGCTGTAGCCTTGTTGACTCCTTTGGCGCAGGTTTCTAGGATGTTCAAGGGGCCGCCCCAAGTATTGATCTCTAACTCATCATTAAAGTAAGATTTCATTTCCTTGGCTAGCTGGTATTTGTCTGCGGCCCGTGTTTGCATGAGGATGGAGTGGGGGTTACTGGTAATCAGTTCGGGTTTAATGAGGGTTTCTGGGGTAATTTGCTCCACTCCCATAAGGGCAGGGTCGATTTTATCCAAATGTTTTTGCGTAATGAAGAATTTATTTTTGTATTCTCCTGCGATAAAATCTGCTTCAAAACGCTCTTCTTCCTTAAGAAAATCGAGCAAATATTTTTTGTCAATGAGAATATTTTTTTCCCAGGCCCATTTTTTTCCGGGAAGATGGATAAGGGAACCGTTGAAGTTAATCATAGGTGTATCTAATTCTAATTGGTGGTAGAACTGTTCTGCCATACGGTAGGGACGACCTGTCGCAATCAAAACAGTATGTCCAGCCTCTTTTACCTTTTTAATAGTAGAAATCGTGTAGTCACTCAGCAGGCTATCTTGATTTAGTAAGGTGCCGTCTAGGTCAATAGAAATAATTTTTTTCTTCATACTTGAATAATCCTTTTCAAAACTAATAAGTTCCAGTATATCAAAATGCTCAAAGAAAAGCAAAAAACCAATCATTTTGAGCAAAACATGGGTAAAACGATCGAAAAATTCGTAAAACACGAACGTTGCTTCAAAAAATAACGCTTTCATATTCAAATTGCTTGAAGTATAAAAATGATTTGTATATAATAGCTGTATCGTTCGTAAATAAAGGAGAATAATTGAAAAATGGAACAGTTTTTTAAACTAAAAGAACATGGAACGACCGTTTCAACTGAAATTATGGCAGGTCTTACGACTTTCTTCGCCATGAGCTATATTTTGTTTGTTAACCCAAGCATCCTTAGTGTTGCGGGTATGCCAACCCAAGCAGTCTTCCTAGCAACCATTATTGCTAGTGCTGTTTCAACGCTTGTCATGGGGCTCTTTGCCAATGTTCCTTATGCCTTGGCACCAGGTATGGGACTTAATGCCTTCTTTACCTACACCGTTGTTATCGGTCTGGGCTTTACCTGGCAAGAAGCTTTGGCAATGGTTTTCCTTTGTGGTTTGTTTAATATCTTTATTACTGTCACCAAGGTTCGTAAGAGTATCATCAAGGCTATTCCAATTAGCTTGCAACACGCTATCGGTGGTGGTATCGGTGTATTCGTTGCCTACCTCGGTTTCAAAAACTCTAACTTGATTACCTTCTTGACATCTGGTTCTGATATTATTACGGTCAACGGAGTTGCTCCTGCAGATGCGACAGCTGAAACATTCGCAAATGGTGTCTTCTCTGTATTTGCTGGTGGTGGTGTCGTACCTGGCATTTCAACTTTCACTGACCCAAGTGTTCTTTTGACAGTATTTGGTCTTCTTTTGACAGCTGTCTTGGTGATTAAAAATGTTCGTGGTGCGATTTTGATTGGTATTGTCGCAACAACCTTGGCAGGAATTCCAGCAGGTGTAGTAGACCTTTCTACGATTGACTTGGCCAACAACAATATCGGTACAGCTTTTGCTGAGTTGGGTACAACTTTCCTAGCAGCTTTCGGTGGTTTGTCTTCTCTTTTTGCTGACTCAAGCCGTTTGCCACTTGTTTTGATGACTATCTTTGCTTTCAGCTTGTCAGATACCTTTGATACACTTGGTACCTTTATCGGTACAGGTCGCAAGACTGGTATTTTCTCAGAAGAAGATGAGAAAGCTCTTGAAAACGGTACTGGATTTAACTCTAAGATGGACAAGGCTCTCTTTGCAGACGCTATTGGTACATCAATCGGTGCCCTCTTTGGTACATCAAATACGACAACTTACGTTGAATCTGCAGCAGGTATCTCTGCGGGTGGTCGTACTGGTTTGACAGCTGTAACGACAGCCGTTCTCTTCTTGCTTTCAATTCTTATCTTGCCATTTATCGGTATTGTCCCAGCAGCTGCAACAGCTCCAGCCTTGATTATTGTCGGTGTTATGATGGTTTCATCCTTCCTTGATGTTGATTGGAGCCACTTCGAAGATGCTCTTCCAGCCTTCTTTGCAGCCTTCTTCATGGCCCTTTGCTTCTCTATCTCATACGGTATTGCAGCAGCCTTCATCTTCTATTGCTTGGTAAAAATTTCAACTGGTAAAACAAAAGAAATCCACCCAATCCTTTGGGGAGCAACTGCCCTCTTCATTCTAAACTTTATCATTCTTGCTTTCTTGTAAGAATAAGGAAAAACACATTTATATACCCTAGCTGACTGCACAAAAGCGGTCAGCTTTTTTGGTTTCTAAAAAACATTGGCTAGGTTAGTTGTTTGGTAGAACTTCCAGTCTAGTAATACTATTCCATGTATCTCGTATGTCGTGGAATAGTGTCGATCTTTACTATTTATCAGAGAGTAGTAATTGGCAACTTCATTTCCTTGTTTCAGGTCATCATTAGAACACTCACTTTCCTCTTGTCAAGGAGTGTTAGATGTTATCGTAGGGGTCATTTTTAACTATTCCCTCACTTTCTTCTTTCGAAGCTTAGGGGTGTACGGCTAGTTTCTTATCCTAAAGAGATCTGCTGAAACAGTCTATTCACAGACTGTTTCACTCGCACCTCCGCACACCTCCAACAGTCATAGTAGGAACTGTTGGAGGTTGGAAATGAAGCGAACTCGTTCGCATCAGCCGTAGAGGTCAGATTTGGAGTGCAAAACACGAATTGCTGAGATGTTGACACGAACTCTGAGAAGTGGGCCTGGGCTTGAGCCCAGCCTCTGCCTACAATCACCTGCCCAACTCCTTCATTCAGGTCTGTTCGTAGAATTATTCGTTCCGCAGTTGTCACAATCATATAGTCATTCGACTATATTTTGATATTTATCCATCAAAAAAGACTTGAACGTATCATTGGATACGTTCAAGTCTTCTGCTATTTTATCTACCAGCCACACTTGATAGACTACCTTGGTAGTGATTGAAGAGGGAGTGAGTAGCCTGGTGGATATAGCGAGCAGTTTCTGCATTGTTCATGGTATAAAGATGGACACCTGCGACATCGTTGGTGACTAGGTCCACAATCTGGTCTACGGCATAGGCTAGGCCAGCTGCACGTAGGGATTCAGGATTATACTCGTATTTTTCCAAGATGGACTTGAATTTACGTGGAAGACGAATATTTTCGCAGGTTTTCAAGAGGCGAAGTGCCTGATTCCTGTTGATGATAGGCATGATGCCTGCAATAATCGGCACTTCGATGTCTGCTAGATGGCATTTCTCTTGAAACTCATAGAAAGCTTCGTTATCGAAGAAGAGTTGAGTTACCAAGCTTGAGCAACCAGCATCCACTTTCTTTTTCAGATTCTTGATGTCAGATACAGAGTTTGGTGACTCAGGGTGAACTTCAGGATAGCAAGCTCCGATGATGTCAAAGTGAGGGGCCTCTTGCTTGATGAAGGAGATGAGGTCCGTTGCATAGCGGAAATCTTCTTTTGGAGGCAGACCATCAATAATATCACCACGAAGGGCTAGAATTTGATGAACACCGACTTCATCAAGAGATTGAAGTACAGACTTGACCTTGTCTTTGGTCAGGTAGGCCGCTGGTAGATGGGCGATGGTTGGAATTCCTAACTCATTGCGAACATGGTTGACCAGGCGAACAGTCGTTTCTTCAATATTGAGGTTGTTATTGCTACAGGTAACGCTGATAAAATGAGGGGCCAAACCCTGCATCTCATCAAGGGTTTGGATAATCTTTTCATTGCCGACTTCTGGTTTTGGAGGAAAAATTTCAAATGAGAGACTTGGGGTTTGACCGATCATAAATTAGAGTTCCTTTCTGGCTGCCTTAGCTGCTTGGGTCAAGTGGATAAGGCTAGCTTTTGTTTCTGATTCGCCACGAGTCTTGAGTCCGCAGTCTGGGTTGATCCAAACTTTTTCTTTCGGTACTTTTGCAAGGATGGCTTGAATAGTGTGTGCAATTTCATCAACGGCAGGGACACGTGGAGAGTGGATGTCATAGACACCAGGACCTACCTGGGTTTGGAAGTTCTTAGCCTTGAGTTCGTCTAGGATTACGAGATTTGAACGGCTAGCTTCAAAGGAGATCACGTCTGCATCCATATTGTCGATAGCAGGAATGATGTCTGTAAATTCGCTATAGCACATGTGAGTGTGGATTTGAGTATCTGGTGCAACAGTTGAGTGTACCAAACGGAAGGCAGGGATTGCCCAGTCAAGGTACTCGCTGTACCAGTCGCTACGGCGGAGTGGTAATTTTTCACGAAGGGCTGCTTCGTCAATTTGGATAATCTTGATACCTGTTGCTTCAAGGTCGAGAACTTCTTCCTTGATAGCAAGGGCGATTTGAAGGGTTGATTCCTTGATAGAGATGTCTTCACGTGGGAAAGACCAGTTGAGGATAGTTACAGGACCTGTCAACATCCCTTTGACTGGTTTATTGGTACGGCTTTGAGCATAGCTAGACCATTTAACAGTAATTGGGTTCAAGCGAGTAACATCACCCCAGATGATTGGTGGTTTTACGCCACGAAGTCCATAAGATTGGACCCAACCGTTTTTGCTGAAGAGGTAGCCAGATAGGTTTTCACCGAAGTATTCAACCATGTCGTTGCGTTCAAATTCACCGTGAACCAGTACATCAAAGTCAACTTCTTCCTGCCACTTAATCCACTCATCCGTACGAGCTTCAACAAAGGCATCGTATTCGGCTTCGGTGATTTCTCCACGGCGGAAAGCCAAACGTGTACTTCGGACGTCCTTAGTTTGAGGGAAAGAACCGATCGTAGTGGTTGGAAGCAGTGGCAAGTTCAATTTCTCGCGTTGAATAGCTTCACGTTCCGCAAAGACTGGGAGACGAGTGTAGTCGGCGTCAGTCAAACCTGCCAAACGGTCTGCAAGGGCTGCATCACGACCAACACGCTCAAGGGCAAAGAGTTCCTTGTTGGCTGTGAGAGCAGATTCTCCTTGACCATTACGAATAGCATCCAAATCACGCAATTCGCTCAATTTTTCAACCGCAAAGGCGAAGTGGTTGAGGATAGCAAGTTCAAATTCTTCATTAGCTGTTGTAAATGGTACATGAAGAAGGGAACAAGAAGTTGTTAGAACGACATTTTCAGCTGGGATAGCCTCCAAGACAGCCAGGCTCTTTTCATAGTTGTTGCGCCAGATGTTTTTACCGTTGACGATACCAGCATAGAGAGTTTTATCAGCTGGGAAGCCTGTCGCAACAAGTGTAGCCGTTTCCTTGCCTTCAACAAAGTCAAGACCGATGGCATCGACTGGTAGGTTTGTTAATTCTGTGTAAATATCACGCACATCTCCGAAGTAGGTTTGGATAAGGACTTGCAAGCCTTTCTTGTCTGCCAAGAGAGTTTGGTAGATGTTGAGGAAAAGGGCTTTTTCTTCAGCAGTCAAATCCTTGACCAAGCTAGGCTCGTCTAACTGGATTTTTTCAGCGCCAAGTTCTGCCAATTTTGCAAATACTTGTCCGTAGGCAGCAACCAAGCTATCTGCTACATCTTCAGCTTTCACCCCTTCTACAAAGTCAGTTAATTGTAAGAGCGTGAATGGACCAATAAGGACTGGACGAGTTGTGATACCTAAGTCTTTTGCTTCTTGGAATTCGTCGAAAATCTTGTGACCAGCTAGTTTGATGTCTGTGTTTTTTTCAATAGCTGGAACGATATAGTGGTAGTTGGTGTTGAACCATTTTTTCATTGGTCTAGCACGAACATCACCCTTGTCTCCTTGATAGCCACGTGCAAGAGCGAAGTATTTTTCAAGGTCTGTCAAGTCTAGGTCCTGAACGGCTTTTGGTACGATGTTGAAGAGAACAGCTGCATCCAAAACATTGTCATAGTGAGAGAAGTCGTTGCTTGGGATTTCAGTAATGCCTGTTTCTTTAACAATAGTCCAGTGCTTAGCACGCAAGTCTTTAGCTGCTGTCAAGAGTTCTTCTTGTGGAATTTCATTTCTAAAGTATTTTTCAGTGATAAATTTTAATTCACGGTGTTCTCCGATACGTGGGAAGCCGATAATAGTTGTTGTCATAGGATTTCCTCCAAAAATATTTCTATGCTCTTATCCTAACAGAAAAAATCCCACTTGTATAATTGGAAAAAATTAGGGATAGTTATAAGTTTTGGCTATAACGAATGAAAAATGAGCTACTTTTTTGATATTTCTACTATATAAAAGTCTGAAAAATGCCTGTTTATCAAGCTTGACTTTTTAATGCCGGCTCCGATATAGTTTTTTCTTAAGCCTGATATAGATTTTATCTATGGAAGGGTAACAGGCATGCTCATGCTTGTGGGCAATGGTTTCTTGGTCGGTCTGATAGTTATTTTTTATCAGCCCATAAAACTTCTATATTAGACAGACAATAAGGCGCGTGGTAGAATGGAGCAAAACAAGGAAGCAGAGTTGTATAGTCATTTAGTTGACTTTTATTACTTCGACGCAAGAGGAAACTCCGTTTCCTTATTTCCAACTTCAAACACTCCACTGGATTGTTTGAACTCGCTTTGCCGTACTCCAGTACTGTCTGCAGCTGTTGATGCGAACTTTGTTCGCTCTATTTCCAACCTCCAACTATCCACCAGATAGTTGGAGCGAGTACTAAAAGTAAACTAAAAGACTATACTGGTTTAGTGATTAGAAAGGAGTTCCTATGAAAAAAATTCTTATTGGTATTTCAGGTAATGAAAGAGAATTTCCGACTGCGGAAGGTCGTCGCTACGTGACAGTTGCGCGTGAATTGGCGGACGGTGTTCGTCAGGCTGGTGGTGTACCGATTGTCATTCCCATGGGGGCTCCTGATATGGCCAAGGACTATATCGACATGATTGATAAACTGATTTTGTCAGGTGGTCAGCACGTGGATCCGAGCTTGTACGGTCAAAAGCGTTTGATTGACAGCGATGATTATCTTTGGGAGCGGGACGAGTTTGAGCTAGCCTTGATTAAAGAGGCGCTCCGTCAGGGGAAACCAATTTTTGCGGTCTGCCGTGGCATGCAGTTGCTCAATGTTGCTCTGGGTGGTAGTTTGGAGCAGGAAGTGGCGGACCATTGGCAAGAGGATATCAAAGGGACTTCTCATCGGTTGCAGGTCAAGCCTCAAAGTCGTGTCAGCCAGCTGTTTGCTCAAGGAAGCTCCATCAATTCCTTCCATCATCAACGGATTAAGGATTTGGCACCTGGATTAGTAGCTACAGGTTTGGATCCGAGAGATGGTACGATTGAGGCCTACGAGAGTCAGGGTAAGCAGGCCCTATTTGGGCTTCAATGGCATCCAGAATTTCTTTACAATGACTGCAAACAGCATAGGGACTTGTTTCAGTATTTGGTGGAGGTGTTTTAAAGAGGGGGTTCCCTCTTTTTATTATCAACTCTTATAATTGCAAGGGTATTTGTTATAACTGAAACTTATAACATTCTATAAAAAAAGCCAATTAGCCAGATTGTTTTTTCTGTGTTAAGATAGTTTCAGTTCAAAAAATTAAGGAGATATTTTTATGAAATTAAAAAAATTGTTTAGTTTGGCAGCAGCTGCCTTGTCAGTAGGTGTACTTGCTGCATGTGGTAGCTCTTCATCTGATTCATCAGCAACAACTGTTCGTGTTGGTGTGATGAGCTTGAGTGATTCTGAGCAAGCACGTTGGGACAAGATCCAAGAAATCCTTGGTGATGAAGTGAAATTGGAGTTCACTCAATTTACAGACTACTCACAGCCAAACAAGGCAGTAGCTGAAAATGAAGTAGACATCAACGCTTTCCAACACTATAACTTCTTGAACAACTGGAATGAAGAAAACGGTGAGGACTTGGTTGCTATTGCTGATACCTATATCTCACCAATCCGTCTTTACTCAGGTACAGCTGATGGCAAAAACAAGTACACTAAAGTAGAAGAAATTCCAGATGGTGCAGAAATTGCGGTTCCAAATGACCCAACAAACGAAAGCCGTGCCCTTTACCTTCTTCAAGCAGCTGGTTTGATCAAGGTGGGTGTATCTGGTACAGAATTGGCAACGATTGCTGATATTACTGAAAACAAGAAAAACTTGAAAATCACTGAGTTGGATGCAAGCCAAACAGCAAGCTCACTTAGTTCAGTTGATGCAGCAGTTGTAAACAACACCTTCGTATTGGAAGCTGGTTTGGATTACAAGAATGCCCTTTATAAAGAGCAAAAAGATGAAAACTCAGCACAATGGTATAACTTGATTGCAGCTCGTAGTGATTGGGAAAAATCAGAACAAGCTGAAGCGATTAAGAAAATCGTTGCTGCTTACCACACAGATGAAGTTCGTGAAGTTATCGAAACAACATCTGACGGTATGGATGAGCCAGTTTGGTAAAAAGCAAATAGATTGAGGACTGGACAGGATCGTTCAGCCCTCTATCTGTTTTTATAGAGATAAGAAAAATCTCTTAACCAGAGTCAGAAATGCGAGAAATTTTTGATTTTGGTTAGAAGATTTGAATGAGGAGGAAGCATGGCAGATAGTAAAATTCAAGCTTTTGAACAGGATGCGATTATTCAGCACTATTTTGAAAAGTTAAAAGTCTTGATTTCAAAGAAATCCATTTTCGCTCAACAGATTGGTCTCTTGGATGTGGCGACTTACTTGAAAGAGATGTTTGAAGAGGCGGGTGCAGAGGTTATTCTGGATGATAGTTATGCGGCACCTTTTGTCATGGCTAAGTTTGCAGCGACAGTCCCAAATGCCAAAACCTTGATTTTCTATAACCACTACGATACAGTGCCAGCGGATGCCGATCAGGTTTGGGAGAAGGGCCATCCTTTTGAATTGACCATTTCCAACGGCTATATCTATGGTCGTGGGGTGGACGATGATAAGGGGCATATTACAGCTCGTCTGTCAGCCTTGAAAAAATACCTGGCTATACAAAACGGTCATTTGCCAGTCAATGTCATCTTTATCATGGAGGGGGCAGAGGAGTCAGCTTCTGTTGATTTGGATAAGTACCTTGCCAAATACAAGGAAGACTTGCTTGGAGCTGATTTGCTGGTTTGGGAACAAGGACACCGCAATAGCTTACATCAGCTAGAGATTGCTGGTGGCAATAAGGGAATTGTGACCTTTGATCTTCAGGTCAAATCAGCTGACTTGGACATTCATTCTTCCTATGGTGGAGTCATTGATTCGGCAAGCTGGTATTTATTATCAGCACTTCAATCCATGCGGGCTGCAGATGGACGAATTCTAGTAGAGGGCATTTACGAGCAGGTGCAAGAGCCAAATGAGCGTGAATTGGCCTTGGTGGAGGAATTTGCACTGGCGACCAGTCAGTCCATGAAAGACATTTATGGCTTGACCCTACCGACCTTGGTAGAAGACCGTCGTGAGTTCCTGAAACGTTTGTATTTTGAACCGTCGATTACTATTGAAGGTTTGTCAACTGGTTATCTTGGACAAGGTGTCAAGACCATTATTCCAGCTCAGGCTTCTGCAAAAATGGAAGTTCGTCTGGTGCCTGGTTTGGAGCCACATGATGTATTAGATAAGATTCGCCAGCATTTGGACAAGCACGGATTTGACAAAGTTGAGGTTATCTTTACTTTGGGGGAAATGAGCTACCGAAGTGATATGTCCCATCCTGCCATTGTCAATGTGATTGAATTGGCTAAAAAATTGACACCAGAAGGAGTGGCTGTCTTGCCGACTTCACCGGGGACAGGACCCATGCACACAGTCTTTCATGCTCTAGGTGTGCCGATTGCAGGATTTGGTCTAGGAAATGCCAACAGTCGTGACCATGCAGGTGATGAAAATGTCAGCATCGCTGACTACTATAGCCATGTTGAATTAGTAGAGGAGTTAATTGCAAGTTATGAGTAAGGAAATGATTAAGCTAGATAATATTGATGTAACCTTCCAGCAGAAAAAACGGACCATCGAAGCGGTAAAGGATGTGACCATCCATATCAATCAAGGGGATATTTACGGTATCGTAGGTTATTCTGGTGCTGGGAAATCTACCCTTGTCCGTGTCATCAATTTGTTGCAAGTGCCGACAGCAGGTAAGATTACCATTGATGAGGATGTGATTTATGAGGGGGATCGGGTCACGCTTACCCCTGCTCAACTGCGAAGCAAACGTCGTGAGATTGGGATGATTTTCCAGCATTTCAACCTGATGGCTCAAATGACGGCAGAAGAAAACGTAGCCTTTGCTCTCAAGCATTCTGGCTTGAGCAAGGAAGCGAAGAAAGAAAAAGTTGCTAAGTTGTTGGATTTGGTTGGTCTTTCGGATCGTGCTGAAAACTATCCAGCTCAGCTGTCTGGTGGTCAAAAACAACGTGTTGCCATTGCCCGTGCCTTGGCCAATGACCCTAAAATCTTGATTTCTGATGAGTCTACTTCTGCCTTGGATCCGAAAACGACTAAACAGATTTTGGCACTCTTGCAGGAATTGAATGAAAAACTGGGCTTGACCATTGTCATGATTACCCACGAGATGCAGATTGTAAAAGACATTTGTAACCGTGTGGCTGTTATGCAAGATGGTCGCTTGATCGAAGAGGGTTCAGTTTTAGAAATCTTCTCTCATCCAAAAGAAGAATTGACCCAGGATTTCATCAAAACAGCAACAGGAATTGATGAAGCCTTGGTGAAAATTTACCAGCAGGATATTGTTCAGAATTTGCCTGAAAACAGTATTTTGGTGCAACTCAAGTATGCTGGTTCCAACACGGATACGGCCATTGTTAATGATTTGTACAAATTCTATCAAGTATCTGCCAATATTTTGTATGGCAATATTGAGATTTTGGACCATACGCCAGTCGGTGAGATGGTAGTTATTCTCTCTGGAGAGCCTGGTCAGTTGCACCGTGCGATTGAGGCAGTGACGGAGGCGCGTGTGGAAGTGACGATTTTGAAAGGAGCAAACTAGATGTTAGAATGGATTCAAACGAATTTTCCAGATATTTATAAATTGGGCTGGGATGGTCAGACAGGTTGGTTAACACATTTTAATTTGACCCTTTATATGACCTTTGTTTCCTTTGCTTTTGGTGGCTTTATGGGCTTGGTTTCAGGTTTGTTCTTGGTATTGACTGGTCCTCGGGGTGTCATTGAAAATAAGACGGTTTATTGGATTTTGGATAAGGTGGCTTCTATTTTCCGTGCCATTCCTTTCATTATTTTGTTGGCGGCCATTGCTCCTTTGACAAAAATTATTGTTGGAAAAACGATTGGTACAGAGGCAGCCTTGGTGCCCCTTGCACTTTCAGTCTTCCCCTTCTTTGCTCGTCAGGTTGAGGTGGTCTTGTCAGAATTGGACCGCGGTGTCATTGAGGCCGCTCAGGCTTCAGGAGCGACTTTCTGGGATATTGTCCTTGTCTATCTGCGTGAGGGTCTGCCTGACTTGATTCGGGTGACGACCTTTGCCCTGGTTTCTCTGGTCGGCTATACAGCTATGGCAGGAGCTATCGGAGCAGGTGGTTTGGGACAGGTTGCCCTTTCATATGGTTACTTGCGTTACAATGATGATGTGACCTTCCTTGCAACATTTTTGATTTTGGTTATCATCTTTGCTATTCAGTTTATTGGTGATTTCTTGACCAGAAAGATTAGTCATAGATAGTAAGGAAATCAGGCATTTCGCATTTTGATTTATTAATTGCTTTTTTAAAAGCAATATTATACAATGAAAGCAACCAAATATTTACTGCCACCGGGTAGTCTTGAATCAGCATTTTATGAACATCGTTAGGTCTTTGAAGATGTTCATAGGGTGCTGATTTTGTATAAAAAAGGAGTAAGAATATGTCACAATTTATTGTTGATTCATCTTTTTGGAGTCTATTTCCAGATGCAAAAATTGGAGTTCTATTATTGAAAGATTATAAAACGCCAGCGCAATCGCCTGATGAATTAGTGAAATTACTGGAAGAAAGCAACGGAGTTGCCCAGAAATTTCTCACAGAAGATACTTTTAGTGAAAATGAAGTCATCCAAACGTATCGCCAAGCTTATCAAAAATTCAAAACTAAAAAAGGTGCACGTTCTAGTATTGAAGCACTTTTGAAGCGTTCTGCTAGTGACCGTCCAGTTTCGACAATCTCGCCCTTAGTGGATATTTATAATGCAGCAAGCTTGCGTTTTGGTCTTCCATGTGGTGCGGAAGATATAGATACTTTTGTAGGCGATTTACATTTAACAGTTACCGAGGGTGGAGATGAGTTCTATCTGATTGGAGATGAGGTCAATCAACCAACCTTGCCAGGTGAAGTTTGCTATAAGGATGATAAAGGTGCGGTATGTCGCTGTTTCAACTGGCGTGATGGTGAGCGAACCATGATTACGGATGAGACAAAGAATGCTTTCTTGGTCATGGAGTTGGTCAATTCTGATAGAGTAGAAGATTTGGAAAATGCCCTTGATTTTATCAGTCAACACGCAGAAAAATTCTTGGGAGTAGTACCAGAAAAATATCTACTAGATTGCGATACGCCTGCAATAGCCTTGTAGGATTTGTCAGCGAGATTGTGTTCTGATAAATAGTGGTCTTTCTAGACAAATGCTGAATTTTCTGCTACAATACTAAGCATGAAAGAAGGTTGTTTCAAAAGCCTGTCTAGCGAGCTTGGGAGAGTGAAAGCCAAGCCAGTCTTGAAATAATTGGCGCTTTCCCAGTCGTGACCATGTCTGACTGCTTATCAATCATAAAAATGAAGTAATAAATTAGGGTGGAACCGCGTTCTCAACGCCCCTATGTCTGTTGACAGGGGAAGGGAATGTGGTTCTTTTTCTGTTTTACCAGAGAGGAAAGAGAGGATATGAAGAATTTTTATCTAGTGGATAGCCAAGAACAGCTGTTTAACTATCAGCAATTTGTCTCAAAATACGAGGCAAAATGGCATGACTATATCCATTTTCTAAGGAAGGAATATCAAGTTCGTGATTTGCCTCAAGCTCTTATCTGGGCAAATGAAGAAGCCGCAAGAAAATTACTTGGCCAAAGTCCCGTACCAGCCTACACTAATGATATCCGCATGGTCATGACACCAGACTTAGCAGTTTGGAAAAAGATTTACCAGCATCAACTAGATAGCTACGAGAACAGCCCAGACTTGCAGACATTGAGTGCTCACTACAAAGGATTGTCGGAAAATCATCTGTTGCAAATTATCGGTCATGAGCTGGCGCATTGGTCAGACCTTTTTCTGGATGACTTTGCGGACTATGATGCAAACATCTGGTTTGAAGAGGGCATGGTCGAGTACATCAGCAGACAGTATTTTTTGACAGAAGAAGAGTTTGCTCAAGAGCGGTTCTGTAATCAGCTCTTGGTTGACCTCTTTCAAGAAAAACACGGCTGGCATTCCTTGGATGCTTTTGGAAAATCCACTTACGAAGGAGATTACGCGAGTATTTTTTACGAGTACTGGCGAAGTTTTCTCACCATTGACCAGTTAGTAGAGAAAGTAGGTTCGGTCCAAGCACTTTTTGAAACCTATCATAAATGGGCGCAGTCAGACCAAAGCATTTCGCTACTCAACTGGTTTGTGCAGGAAGAATTATTAGAAAAAGAAATTTAAAAAGAAACAGGAGTAACTTATGGCAAAAAAACTTACATTTCAAGAGATTATCTTGACCTTACAACAATTTTGGAATGAGCAGGGGTGCTTGCTCATGCAGGCTTATGATACGGAAAAGGGTGCGGGTACCATGAGCCCCTACACTTTCTTACGTGCGATCGGTCCTGAGCCATGGAATGCGGCTTATGTTGAGCCAAGTCGTCGTCCTGCGGACGGTCGTTACGGGGAAAACCCAAACCGTCTCTATCAGCACCACCAATTCCAAGTGGTGATGAAACCGTCGCCTTCTAACATCCAGGAACTCTACTTGGAGTCTTTGGAGCGTTTGGGTATCAATCCCTTGGAGCATGACATTCGTTTCGTTGAGGACAACTGGGAAAACCCGTCAACTGGTTCAGCTGGTTTGGGCTGGGAAGTTTGGTTGGACGGCATGGAAATCACGCAGTTTACCTACTTCCAACAGGTTGGTGGCTTGGCGACAGGTCCTGTCACAGCTGAAGTAACTTATGGTTTGGAACGTTTGGCTTCTTATATTCAAGAAGTTGACTCCGTTTACGACATCGAGTGGGCAGACGGTGTTAAATACGGTGAAATCTTTATCCAGCCAGAATATGAGCATTCAAAATATTCCTTTGAAGTATCAGACCAGGATATGCTTCTCGAAAACTTCACTAAGTTTGAAAAAGAAGCAGAGCGGGCTTTGGAAGAGGGCTTGGTTCACCCAGCCTTTGACTATGTGCTCAAGTGTTCTCATACCTTTAACCTGCTGGATGCCCGCGGTGCCGTGTCTGTAACTGAGCGTGCAGGCTACATTGCCCGTATCCGTAACCTTGCCCGTGTCGTTGCCAAAACCTTTGTGGCAGAGCGGAAGAAACTTGGCTTCCCACTTTTAGATGAAGCAACACGAGCAGAATTGTTGAAGGAGGATGCAGAATAATGACAAAGAATTTACTTGTTGAACTTGGCTTGGAAGAAATTCCTGCCTACATCGTAACCCCAGCCATGCACCAGTTGCGTGACCGCATGGCGACCTTTTTGACAGACAACCGTTTGGCTTTTGATAGCATTGACGTCTTTTCAACACCACGCCGTTTGGCTGTTCGTGTCCGTGGTTTGGCGGACCAGCAGACAGACCTGACCGAAGATTTCAAGGGCCCTGCTAAGAAGATTGCCTTGGATGCCGACGGAAACTTCACCAAGGCGGCAGAGGGCTTTGTCCGTGGCAAAGGCTTGACGACAGCGGACATCGAATTCCGCGAGATCAAGGGTGAGGAGTATGTCTACGTGACCAAGCACGAAGCTGGCCAGCCAGCTAAGGCAGTCTTGGCGGACATTCCAGAGGTTTTGAAGGCGATGACCTTCCCTGTCAGCATGAACTGGGCATCCAACAAATTCGCCTATATCCGCCCTGTCCACACCCTGACCGTTCTCTTGGACGACGAGGCGTTGGATATGGATTTCTTGGACATTTCATCCGCTCGCATCAGCCGTGGTCATCGTTTCCTTGGAAATGAAACTGAGATTGCAAGTGCAGATTCTTACGAGGCCGACTTGCGTGCACAGTTTGTCATTACGGACCCCGCAGAGCGTCAACATATGATCGTCGAGCAAATCAAGGCTATCGAGGACAAACACAATGTGACCGTTGAGATTGACGAGGATTTGCTCAATGAAGTTCTCAACCTGGTCGAGTACCCAACTGCCTTCATGGGTTCCTTTGACACCAAGTACCTAGAAGTACCAGAAGAAGTCTTGGTGACTTCCATGAAAAACCACCAACGTTACTTCGTGGTGCGTGATAAGGCTGGCAAGCTCTTGCCAAACTTCATCTCCGTCCGCAACGGTAACGACCAATACCTTGACAATGTCATCAAGGGAAATGAAAAAGTCTTGGTAGCACGTTTGGAAGACGGTGAGTTCTTCTGGCGTGAAGACCAAAAACTCAAGATTGCTGACTTGGTAGAACGCCTTAAAGTCGTGACCTTCCATGAGAAAATCGGCTCCCTTTACCAGCACATGGAACGTACCAAAGTTATCGCAGAAAAACTGGCTGACTTGGCAGGCTTGTCTGCGGATGAAAAAGCGGATGTGGCACGTGCAGCGGACATCTACAAGTTTGACCTCTTGACAGGTATGGTCGGCGAGTTTGACGAATTACAAGGGATTATGGGTGAGAAGTATGCCCTTCTTGCAGGGGAAAAACCTGCGGTGGCAGCAGCAATCCGTGAGCATTACTTGCCAAACTCAGCAGAAGGCGAATTGCCTGAGAGCAAGGTCGGGGCGGTCTTGGCACTGGCTGACAAATTTGATACCCTTCTCTCCTTCTTCTCAGTTGGCTTGATTCCGTCTGGTTCAAACGACCCTTACGCTCTGCGTCGTGCAACACAGGGTATCGTGCGGATTTTGGAAGCTTTTGGTTGGGAAATTCCATTGGATCAGTTGATTGCGGAGCTCTATAGCTTGAACTTTGCCAGCTTGACCTATGACAACCAGCCAGCTGTGATGGACTTTATCCGTGCTCGTGTAGAGAAGATGATGGATAAGGCGATTCCGAAAGACATCCGTGAGGCTGTACTTGCCAGCTCAACCTTTGTGGTCAGACTGCAACTGGCAGCTAGCTCTGCTATTTTCCAAAAATCAAAAGAGGCTGACTACAAGGAAGCCGTGGAAAACTTGTCACGGGTCTTCAACTTGGCTGAAAAGGCAGAGGCGACTGTCATTGACGAGGCCCTCTTTGAAAATGCTCAGGAAAAAGCCCTTGCTGCTGCAGTGGCGAGCTTAGAGTTGACAGAAGACATGGCGGGCAACTTGGACAAGCTCTTTGCTCTCAGCCCAGTCATCGCGGCCTTCTTCGACAATACCATGGTTATGGCAGACGACGCAGCGGTTAAAGCCAACCGCTTGGCTTTATTGAAAGCCTTGGCGGACAAGGCGGCAGTGGTCGCGGTCTTCAATCTCTTGAATAGTAAGTAGGTAGTATGTCTCTTTTCAGAATTATAGAGTTGTATGTTATCATTCCTTTGCAAGCTTTGGCGATGATTGTTATTATAGTATTCCTTTTTCGTTGGATGTGGCGAACATCTAAGATAGAAAGGGGCAATGCTAAACCTGCTATTCGCAAAAAATGCAAACAGAAACTATGTACTGCTGAAACGCAAGGGCGTTTTATGAGGCAACTACGTTTTAAGAAGAATTATGTCTATGTTTATGCTTATGATGTAGATGGAAAAACCTATGAAATTTATGATGTTATTATTTATAAGATAGGTGAAGTTATTAAGTTAGGGCCAATTCCGGTTAGTTATACAGGAAAAAGACAATTAGAGAATGTTGATGTGGTTAGAATTGCCTACAATCCTCGGATACCACAGGAAGCATATTTACCCGATAATCAAGGGAAGTGGACCGTGTTTTAAGAGATAAAAGGAGTTATTATGGAACAAGCAAAAATCGATCGGATCAATGAGTTGGCCCGCAAGAAAAAGGCGGAAGGCTTGACAGAGGAGGAGTTGCAGGAACAGGCAGCTCTTCGTGAGGAGTACATCGAGGGCTACCGCCGTAGCGTGCGTGCCCATGTTGAAGGCATCAAGATTGTCGATGAAGACGGTAACGATGTGACGCCAGAGAAACTCCGCCAAGTCCAACGTGAGAAAGGCTTACATGGGCGTAGTTTAGATGATCCAAATTCCTAAATCTACATTGCTAAAAAAAAACAAGTAAAAGACTAGGTTTTCTAGTCTTTTTCTGTTATACTATACAAAAAGGAGGTTTGCTATGAAGAAAGTATGGAATTGGATTGTTATAGGTGTTTCTGTTCTTTGTGGTTTTGCGAGTGCCATGTATTCGACTTATGGGATGGCTCAACTTTTACCAGAAAATGATTCCTTCTATGGACTGTGGGTGTTTGGTCTAGGTTATGTCTGGTTTCTAGGTACTTTTTACCTAACCCTCATTCTCCACGAATTAGGGCATGCCTTCTTTGGTTGGCTGACAGGTTTTGACTTGGTGGCGCTTGGCTTGGGCAATCGCTTGTTGGTCAAGACTGACCAAGGATGGAAATGGAAGAAAACCGTGATTGTGCAAGGGGCAGCTGCTCAGTATATCGGAGTCAAAGGAGATGAGAATGACCCTCGGGCGATTCTGATGTTTGCAGGTGGCTTGATTGTCCATCTCAGTCTTATCCTTATTTCTGTTTTGATCGGGTTCTTGACAGGGCATTGGAGCCTACCTCTCTCGCAAATTCTCCTCAATCTATCCTTGTTTATCCTCAATGCCAATCCTTCTGGTATGGCGGATGGTGCTAAGATACAAGAGTTGCGTTCTCATCCAGATTATAGCCGATTGGTCTATCAAGCACTTAGACACACCTCTCAAGTCATGGTGGACCCAACTGCAGCAAACTTAAGCGATTTTGTCTTGGATCTGCCAATCTTGCCAGGGCATTTACCACAAACCCACTATCTAAACTGGACGGAAGTGCTGATTTTCCAAGGGGAGTATCAAGAAGCCCAAGAACGCTTGGAAAAACTGATTGCGGCATCGGACAATGATTATATGGTGAAGCTGGCAAAACTTGTACTGTTGGAAGTCTATCTCTTGCAAGGCCTGGAGGAAGAGGCTAGAGCACTAGGGCAGGACAAACAGGTCAAGGCTCTGCTCAAGTATCCTATGGGAAATTACCAAGTCATCGCGGCTCTCTACCACCAGCGAATTACGGAAGATAGCAAGGCTTTGAAAAAATCTCTGGCTCAGGCTAAAAAAATGTTGCCTAATAGTCCACTATTGGCTGATGAGCAAGATTATTATGGCAAACTCTTAGCGGAAATCGAGTTAGAAAGTCAACTATAACAGTAAAATATTTGCGACTGACAAAAATAATATGTTATAATATGTTTGTAAACGAATATATAAATAAACGATTTAGGAGGTTGGTCATGAAAAAACTGATGTATGCCTTGTTGGTGCTTGCCTATGTTACAGTTGCTTATTTGTCGGTCTACTTCCTTCCTCACTATTATTTTGGTGCGATTATGGGGGCGGCTGGGGCCAATCTTGGCGTAAGTTTTAAACAATTCAAGGAAGTGCAAGCCTGTCCTGACAAACCTTTGTCAGCCTATTTTAAGTTGGATAAGACGACGACAGCTATTCTATTAATGCTTATTTTAGGACTCATTCTTTTTGTTCATCTGCTACCAGTATCCAATGTACAAGTCGTCTTTGCTTTCTTGGTTGGGCTTAGCTATGGAGCGCTTTGGAATATCTTGCATATCCAATTTTTACGGAAATATTATTTTAAAAACGCATGAGCTTATTTCATGCGTTTTTCTTGTTTATATACTTTGTTCAGCTTTTAATTTTTTCATAAAAATGATAGAACTTGGAATGAGGACCAAGATACTGCCAATCCAAGCAGCAGGGTTGGCGGCTGCTGTTCCATAAAATCCGAAATACTGCATGCCAATGACGGCGACTGCTGCTCGGAAAATCAATTCTCCAAAGCCTGCTAATGTCGGTATAAAGCCCTTGCCCAGCCCCTGAATAAAGCTACGAAGAATAAAGAGAGAGGCTACAATCCAGTAACAAGATCCGTTAATGATGTAGTAAACCAGGGCCAAGTCTAGCACGGTTTGACTGGCATTTGGCAGAAAGAGACCAGAGAAGAAGCGATTGCCCAAGATGAGAATGACCGCAAATACAATAGCCCAAGCGATATTGAGGTAGAGTGCCTTGCGAACTCCTTCTCGAATTCGATCATAGAGTTTAGCTCCATAGTTCTGGGCTGTAAAGGTTGCAATAGCCAGCCCCAGATTGACCATTGGTAGCATAGCAAGTTGGTCAGTGCGGAGGGCAATAGCCTGGGCAGCGATGGCATCTGTTCCTAGCTGGTTGACCATAAACTGTAGGGTCATGGCTCCGATGGCAATGATACTAGCTTGAAATCCCATAGGAAAAGCTAGTTGTGCGTGTTTCTTGAGATTGTCCTTGTCCAATCGTAAGTCAGAAAAGCTAATATGGTATTGGGGAACCTTTTTGACGATGTAGAAAATCAGGAAGATAACGGAGCAAGCCTGGGCGGTGATGGTTGCAAACCCAGCCCCGAAAACACCCCATTTCATGACTAGGATAAAGAAAAAGTCCAAACCGATATTGATAAAACAGGCAATGATAAGGGCCACTAGAGGTGTTTTAGAATTTCCAAGGCTGCGCAGGGCTGAGGACAGGAAATTATAGAAAATGGTAAAGGTCAATCCACCGAACATGGCAGTCAGAAAGGCTTGAGAATGCTGGATGATACTAGCAGGTGTCTTCATTAAGACCAAGATAGGTTGTAAAAAAGTCAATGCAAGGATTGTCAGTATCAGGCTGATAAGGAAAGAGTAGAAAAGACCATGAACAAAGGATTTTTTCAGTCCTTCAAAATCTTCAGCTCCGAAGCGTTGGGCAGAAAGAATGGTCAGTCCATTTGTCACACCTTGGGCAAAGCCGATGATGAGAAAAATCAAGCTGGCAGTCGAGCCAACACTGGCAAAGGCATCTTTGCCTAAGGTATGACCAACAATCATGGAATCGGCAAAGTTATAGGCTAATTGGAAGAAGGAACCAATTAGCAGGGGGATGGCAAACTGTAAGATGACTAGAATGGGTTTGCCCTTGGTTAAGTCGCTCATAAAATCTCCTTGGTAACAGAGGATAAGCCTATTAGAATGTATCATTTCTAATAGGCTTTTTCCTTATTTTAATGGGTTAAATCTTCAAAATGGTCTACGGTATTATGGTCTGTAACAGCCATGATGAGTTCGTGGCTCTTGAAGACATAGTCTGGGGTTAGCTGGATGTTCAATTCCTGATTTTCTCCGCTACGGTAACCGATGATATTCATTTTGTAGTGCTGACGGAGTTTAAGTTCACCCAAGGTCTTACCAATCCATTTTGCAGGTGGATGGAATTCTACGATAGACACATTGCCTTCTAGTTCCAGGAGGCTAGTTGTATCTTTATGAAGAAGTTGCTTGGCCAGTGAAATACCTGTTTCACGTTCTGGAGAGATGACCTTGTCAGCACCGACACGGAGGAGAACTTCTTTGGCTGTGGTTCCCTTGACCTTGGCAACGACCATTGGTACTCCGAGAATCTTACTGTGCATAACAGCGAGCACACTAGATTCCAAATTATCTCCAGTTGCAACGACGACTGCATCACAGTTTTCAATGCCCGCAGCTCGCAAGAGAGAACGGTCTGTTATATCACCGACAATTCCTCGAGTGAGAATGGGTTCAAGGTGGTTAATCTGTTGTTCATGGTTATCAATGGCAATGATATTGCAGTCATAATTGTGTAGGGTCTTAGCAATGGTGGTACCAAATACTCCTAAGCCCAGGATTCCGATAGTATAGTTTGGCATGATTTCTCCTTTTTAGAAGCTATATTCACAAGTGAAGTGCTGAACTGCACATACAGGTTCTTAAACTAACATAGATGATTTAGCGTATTGCAGGCTTTCTGTTTTAGAAGCCTTGCGGAGGGCAAGACTGGCCAGAATGGATAGGGGGCCAATGCGACCGAAGAACATGAGGGCCATGATAACAGCCTGTCCTGCCATGCTTAGTGACGGGGTCAGGTTGGCAGTTACTCCAACGGTTGCTAGGGCAGACATCACTTCAAAGACCAAGAAAAGTAAGGGTTGGTGCTTGTCTGTGATAGCGAGGGCAAATAAGCCTGCTAAAAATACAAGAAGGAAGACAGAGAAGGTCGCAAAGGCCTTGCGGATGGTCAGACCGTCAATGGTTCGACCAAGGAAGTTAGTATGGGGCAGTCCCAAAATCTCGCTACGGGCATAGAGGATCAAGGTCAGAAAGGCTGTAATTTTTATCCCTCCTGCCGTTCCACCTGGCGCTCCTCCCAACATCATTTGGAAGATGTAGATAAGGAGGGTGATGGGTTCTGCCTGTGTATAATCAATGCTGGCAAATCCTGCCGTTCGCATGGTCACCGTTTGGAAAAAGCTAGCCAATAGTTTGTGACCAAAGGATAGATTACCGATGGTAGCAGGGTTGTTCCACTCTGTAAGTAAGGTCAACAGGGTTCCTAATCCCAAAATAGTTGCAGTTAAGCCTAGAACGACCTTGGTATGAAAACCTAATTTGCGAAGATGGTGTTTTTGACCAAGCTGTGTGTGTAAATCAAACCAGACTGAAAATCCAAGTCCTCCCATGATGATGAGGCTGGCTAAGGTCAGATTTATCAGAGGATTGTCAACATAGCGGACAATGCTGTTGGCTCCGAAATTATCAAAACCAGCATTACAAAAAGCTGAAACAGCTAAGAAAATAGAAGTAAATAAACCCTTAGCCCAACCAAATTCTGGCACGAAATGAAAGGATAGGAGAATGGCTCCCAGTGTTTCAATGGATAGGGTAAATCCAAAAACGGACTTGAGAAAGCTTCTAAAATGCTTGGTATCGGAGCGATTGAGGGCTTCTTGGAGGGTTGCCATACTCATAAAATTGATTTTCCGACCACCTCGTAGGGCAAAGAGACCGACAAAGCCAACCAGGCTCAGTCCTCCAATCTGAATGAGTAACATACAGATGATTTGACCCACTGTAGAATAGGTATCGGCAACAGCCTTTGTAAACAATCCTGTCACGCAGACCATTGAAACGGTTGTAAACAGATGGTCCCAATAACTAGCAGTCGATGTAGGAACTTGCGAAATGGGCAGACTGAGTAAGAGAGAGCCGACCAGTATAACGAGTAGAAAGCTCAGAATAATTCGTTGACTGGGAGTAAGGTGTATCTTAAATGCTTTCATAAAGCTACCTTTTCAAAAAAATAAAGATGAGCATATTGTAGCACAAATAGGGAAAAAAGTAAGCGACAAAGTGGACGATTTTGTAATAAAAAAGGCTGGACTTGCGCCAGCACGATAATTAGGAAGAGTTCTCCTGTTCTATTGGTCTAACTTCTTATTTTTTCAATTGTCCAACAAAGAGTAGGATAGCTAACATTCCCCAGAATCCAGCTAGGAGCGGTTTGATTTGTCCAGTGAAACATCCAATGGAGAAGGTCAGGACAAAACCTGCCAAGAGAAACCAGAGCAGTGGTTTACGATAAAGATAGATAGCTTTTTGGACAGCATTTGCTTCTGGGCTGCTAGTCTGCCGGTCGCTATTTAAGAATGGAAGTATAGTGAACAGTAAGCTAACGATTGGTGGATTGTCCCCAGCCAAAAAGCTATGTATATACAGGCTGCAAATTGTTGTATAGAAAAAAACAATCAAAGCGAGAATGAGTTTCGGTTTGTCAACGTTCATCTGGCTTCTCCTTTTTGAAATACAGTCGATAGAGGATAGCGATAGCGAATCCAGCAGGTAAGATGAGGATGAGTAGTTTGACATGTCACAGCCAAATGCCCACGGAATAGGTCAAGGTCATGGCAAATAGAGCAAAGACAGATTGAATGAGAAAGTAGCGTTTTTCTTCTGCTGTTTTATAGGATTTGATGATTTGAACAGTAGGTAGTGTGAGCAGGAACGCACCACTGCTAATTGGTTCATTGACCATGTAAGAGTAGATAGAGTAAGCAGAAAATAGGCCGTAAAACAAGACGAAAAATCGACAGGTTTGTTTGGGTGTAAAGGGTTTGTCCATGGTATCAGCTCCTTATTTTTTCTTAGCAGTTTCTGCTTCCAGTTTATGCAGATAGGCAAAGGCTGACAGGGCTATACTAGCAAATAGACCCATCGTGCCACCGAAGAGGAGGGATTTTGTGTGCAAGATTGAGGCCATTAGGGGAAGATTGAGGCTAAAGAGGTCTGCTACTCCAGCAAAAACTGTCGAAAGCAGTGCAACTCCCAGTCCCCAAAGAAGTGGGTTTAGGGGCCGAGCTTGTCTTTCCTCAGGGCTAAGCTCATCCAAGTCATATTGGGGCAAGTCAGCATGGAGGGTCTGCATATTGACTACACCTAGCAAGATAAAGCTAAAGAGAGCAATTGTCATTGGATAATAGGTGGCAACCTCCACAGAATAGCGGATAGCCAGAAAATAAGCGACAGCATTTCCAAGGGCAAGGAAGTAGAAGTGGTAGATAAAGGCCTGTCCCCCAATCTCATCTGCCTTGGTCCGTCGGTACTCGTCTAAAGGCCCGCGAATACCATAGAAGTGCCGTATCATATTTTGGAGCCACTTAGGTTCTTCTTTGGAAATAGCAGAGCTGACAGTTAGTTTTTCAGCCTTTTTCATGCGTTTGCGTAACATGATTTCAAGAGCGATGCCTGTGAAAACACCACCTAGACAGGCAGCTAGGAATTTTCGAAGGTCAAATAGCTGGTCGAGAGGATTGAGCCCCTCCATCCAGGCACCGAAAACAACCACCCAGATGTACATAACGGTAGTGAAATAGAGGGCGAATTTGATACTTGCTCCCTTGAGTTGTTTCTGTTCCTTGCTAGTCAGTTCTTCTACATCTAAACTGTCCACTTGGCTGTGACGCATCTTGGATGTCATATACATACTGGCGGAAAGAGTGGATAGGAGTAGAGCCGTTGGGTAGCCATAGGCAACGACTTCTGGGAAGCGTTTGTATAAGGCAATTGCCAGTAGGGTAAGAGCCATGGCGCTCCAAAAGAGCAGGATAAAACAGGTATTGCCCAGTCGGAAGGCTTCTTGTTTGCGGTATTCATCTAGGGGACCAGCGATACCGTAAAACCGTTTGATCAATTTATCTTGAAAGGTTTCTTTTTTCATACGATACTCCTATTTACTTACGACGAAAAATGAGTGGCAGGTAAGCTAGTCCAAGGAAATAGATTGTCCCAGTAATCAGCAGTTGCACCCAGAATTTAGCCTGACTGATAATGTGCAAAATGTCCGCTCCGCTATTGCCCCAAAGCTGAAAGAGGACAAAGAGTGGGATAAAAATAAGGGTAGAGATAAGAGCTTTACGTGTGTTCTTTTTCATGATAATTCTCCTTCTTATTTGCTTGCCAGTATTTTCTTTTGAAGTTGTTTCTTGTGGTAGAGATAGTCTATGGTAGCAATAGCCACTGCTATGATGAAGCGACTGAATAGTAGGGTTGGGTCTGTTAGTTCTTCAAGAAATACAGACCACTCCTTATAAAAAGCAGAGCTGGTCATAGTCGCTATAAAAGCTCCTAAAAATATGGCGCGACTATTTTTAAGAAGGGCTTTATTGAGTTTGGCGACATCAATCTCATCCTCATAACTTAGACTAATGCCTTTTTTCAAGGCAATGTGAGAGGCTAAGGCTTGAGTGAAACCGATGATTAGTATATTGGTTAGGGGGAGCAGAAAACCAACTTTTTCAGGTTGCCGTAAGGCAATCAGAAGGGCGATAGTATTCCCAATCACGAGGATAGGAAAAACGAGCATAAGGATGGTGTTGCTGAAACGATAGCTTTCTTGCTGTCGCATTTCATCCATGGGTCCGCTGATAGAATAAAAATCCTTGGTTGCTTGATCGAGAATTTTTGCAAATGTATCTTTCATGATAAACTCCTTATTCATTCCAAAAGAGGCTATTGAGATCGGTTTGTAAAGCTTTGGCTAGGTTAATACAGAGGTCTAGCGAGGGATTGTACTTGTTGTTTTCAATCATGTTGATGGTCTGCCTGGATACGCCGATGGCCTTGGCCAAATCTAGTTGGGAAATCCCTAGCAGTAGGCGGTAGTCTTTGACGCGGTTCATGTGCCCTCCTTTCTATGTCAATTATATCTGACATATTTGATTAAAAATGAGAGGATAGGTTGACTATCCTTTTAAACTGCTGTCAATTATATCTGACATACAACTGTAAAAAAATGTGGTAACCCTCCCTGTTGATGTCAACTATATGTGACATCTTTTTGTAATGTTATTATATACCCATCAAGAAAACTTGTCAACTATATTTGACATATTTTTTGTAAAAAGTTTGCAACATCTTTTTGATTTATTTTGTGGTACAATAGATAAGATATGAGCAAGGAATTTAATCACACTACTGTTCTTTTGCATGAAACAGTAGACATGTTAGACATCAAACCAAATGGAATTTATGTAGATGCAACGCTGGGTGGGGCAGGTCATAGTGAGTACCTGCTCAGTCAGCTGACGGATGGAGGGCATCTCTATGCCTTTGACCAGGATCAGACGGCTATTGATCATGTCCAGAGCCGTTTGGCAGCCTACATTGAAAAGGGGCAGGTGACCTTTATCAAGGACAATTTCCGCAATCTCAAGTCCCGCTTGGCAGAGCTTGGGGTGACAGAGATTGATGGGATTTGTTACGATTTGGGTGTGTCTAGTCCACAGTTGGATGAGCGGGAGCGTGGCTTTTCTTACAAGCAAGATGCTCCGCTTGACATGCGCATGAACCGTGATGGTCGGTTGACAGCCTATGATGTGGTCAATAACTATGACTACCATGATTTAGTGCGGATTTTCTTCAAGTACGGTGAGGACAAATTTTCCAAACAGATTGCTCGTAAAATCGAACAGGCGCGTGCCATCAAACCTATTGAAACGACAACTGAGTTGGCAGAACTAATTAAGTCTGCTAAGCCTGCCAAGGAACTCAAGAAGAAGGGCCATCCTGCCAAGCAGATTTTCCAGGCCATTCGGATTGAAGTCAATGATGAATTGGGTGCAGCAGATGAGTCTATCCAGCAGGCCATTGACTTATTGGCTCTGGACGGACGGATTTCGGTTATCACCTTTCATTCCTTGGAAGACCGCTTGACCAAACAACTCTTCAAGGAAGCGAGTACGATTGATGTGCCAAAAGGTTTGCCATTTATTCCAGATGATTTGAAAGCACCGCTGGAGTTGGTCAACCGCAAGCCGATTTTGCCAAGTCAAGAAGAATTGGAAGCCAACAATCGTGCCCATTCAGCCAAGTTGCGCGTAGCCAAGAGAGTACATAAGTAGGAGAAACATCTATGTTACAAGAAAAACGTAGAGAAGCTACCATGCGAGTGATTGGTGATAAGTTTAAAACCTTCACCCGTGTAGAAAAAGCCTTTTATACCAGTATTATCCTATCCGGTCTGGCCTTGGCGATAGGGATTATTTTCTTGCAGACCCGTTTGATTCAAGTCCAGTCTGAAATGGCCAAGGTCAACCAGAATATCAATCAAAAACAGATTGAAATCAATGATGCCAAACAGGCTGTTAATGAGCTCACACGTTCGGCACGTCTGATGGAAATTGCTGAGAAGGCCGGATTAACATTTAACAACGACAATATTGGAGTAGCTGAATAATGCCCAGAAGAAACAATAAACTCTTGCAGTATGTTTTGAAAAAACGATATATTCCGTCCCAAAATCGTCGAAAAGTGGGCCAAGGTCTGCTGTTTTTGACGGTTTTAGTCTTTTTTATCTTTCTATTTAATTTTGCCTTTATTATCGGAACGGATAGCAAGGCAGGGGTAAAACTGTCTGAGAGGGCAGATGCTGTTCATCAGAAAGAGGTAACCATCCAGGCAAAACGTGGAACAATCTATGATCGTACGGGGATTCCTATCGCAGAAGATTCTACCACCTATACCGTTTATGCCATTATTGATAAGGAATATGTATCAGAACTGAAAAAAATTCTTTATGTTCAGGACAGTCAATTTAGTAAGGTTGCAGATGTATTCAAAAACCATCTTGGGATGGAAACGGATTACGTTCTTCAACAGTTACGACAGCCAGAACTGAAGCAGGTTTATTTTGGAACCTTAGGGAAAAATATTTCTTATAATACAATGACCACTATCCAGGAGGAGATGAAGGCAGCGGGGATCGAAGGGATAGCCTTTAATGCCAGCCCAGGTCGGATGTATCCAAATGGAAACTTTGCTTCAATCTTTGTTGGGTTAGCCAATTTGATTGAAAACAAGGATGGAAGTCATAGCCTGCAAGGTATGAGTGGCATGGAGTACTATCTCAACGATATTCTGGCCGGTCAGGATGGCAAGGTTGTTTATGAAAAGGATAGCCAGGGTCGAGTTTTGCCAGGGACAGAAACGGTGAAAGAGGCCACTATCAATGGTCAGGATGTTTATACGACTATTTCAGCAGACCTGCAGCGGTCCTTAGAAACCAACATGGATACCTTCTTTAATACTGCCAAGGGGCGCTACGCCAATGCTACTCTGATCTCAGCTAGGACTGGGGAGATTTTAGCAACGACACAACGTCCAAGTTATGACTCAGATACCAAGGAAGGCTTGGGACAAGAGGGGGTTCTAGAGCGTTCCCTCCTCTACCAAGAGGCCTTTGAACCAGGTTCTACCATGAAGGTTTTGACAGTAGCTTCTGCAATTGATAATGGTACATTTGATCCAAATGCATATTACACAAATAATGAATACGTAATTGCAGACGCAAAAATCAATGACTGGACTTTAAACGCTGGCCAATCAGCTGTTACGTTAAATTTTGCTCAGGGTTTTTCACTCTCAAGTAACGTCGGAATGACTTTGTTACAACAAGAAATGGGTGACGAAAAATGGCTAAATTACCTGACAAAATTTCGTTATGGCTATCCAACGCGTTTCGGAATGGGAGATGAAGCACCCGGCTTAGTTCCGGAAGACAATATTGTCACAATCGCAATGTCAACTTTTGGTCAAGGTATTTCAGCTAACCAAGTTCAAATGCTTCGAAGCTTCTCAGCCATTGCAAATAACGGAATTATGTTGGAGCCGAAGTTTATTTCTGCTCTCTACAATCCAAATTCTGATTCAGTGAGAATTGCGACGAAAGAAGAAGTTGGAAATCCAGTTTCTGAACAGGCGGCAGATGCTACCTTAGGGTATATGATAAATGTTGGAACGGACCCAGTCTTTGGTACCTTATATTCTCACGATTTACAAGGACCGGCTATTCAGGTTGAAGGCTATGATATTGCGATGAAATCAGGTTCAGCCGAAATTGCCAGCGAAGACGGTCAGGGTTATATCAAGGGCGCTTATACCAACTCGGTTGTCGCCATGATTCCTGCTGAGGATCCAGAGTTCATTATGTATGTTACGATTCGACAACCAGAAGTATTGAGTGTCTTATCGTGGAATACTATTGTAAGCCCGACTTTGAAAGAAGCGATGTTATTGAAGGATAATCTCAATCTAGATGCACCTGCTCCGTCCTTGACTTATGTAGAAAAAGAAACAGACTACAAGTTACCAGATTTGATAGGGAAAGCGCCGGGTGAGTCGGCGGAAGAACTTCGTCGCTATCTGGTTCAACCAGTTATTTTAGGCAAAGGTGCTGAGATTAAGAAGGTTTCTTTGGAAAAAGGTAGCTTAGTAGCCCCTAATCAACAGGTTCTCTTATTGACGAATAAATTGGAAGAAATGCCAGACTTGTATGCGGTGACCAAGGAGAATATGGATCTACTAGCTGAATGGACAGGTATTGAAGTGACCTATGAGGGGTCTGGTTCCAAGGTTGTGAAGCAGAGCGTAGAAGTGGGGACCAAGTTGAATAAAACCAAGAAATTAACAGTTACGTTAGGAGAATAATATGCAGTTTGCACTTATGTCGGGATTGGTTGCATTTTTAGCAACGGTAATCCTGATACCACGATTTATTACCTTTTATCAAGCCAAGCGCATCGAAGGGCAACAGATGCACGAAGATGTCAAGCAACACCAGTTCAAGGCCGGAACTCCTACCATGGGGGGTACAGTCTTCCTAGTTGTTGCTGTCCTTGTTAGTTTTATTTTTGCAGCTAGCCTGAAAATGCTGACAGGTGGTGTCTTGGCTATTCTTTTCATTTTGGCTCTCTATGGCTTGGTCGGATTTTTGGATGATTTCTTGAAAATCTTCCGCAAAATCAATGAAGGACTTAATCCCAAACAAAAGCTAGCCCTACAAATCCTGGGTGGTCTTGTTTTCTATTTTGTCCATGTCAAAGGTGCTGGCGGTGGTGAGCTCAATGTCTTTGGCCACATTATCAATCTTGGGGTGCTCTATCTACCATTTGTTCTATTCTGGTTGGTTGGTTTTTCAAACGCGGTCAATCTGACAGATGGGATTGATGGATTGGCTTCTATTTCTGTGACAATCAGTTTGCTGGCCTATTCTGTTATTGCTTACCAGGAGCAGAAGTTTGATATTCTCTTGGTCTGTGTGACCATGATTGGTGGTTTGCTTGGTTTCTTTGTCTATAATCGCAAACCGGCTAAGATTTTCATGGGAGATGTGGGTAGTTTGGCACTCGGTGGAATGCTGGCAACCATTTCCATTGCCCTTCGTCAAGAATGGACCCTCCTCCTAATCGGTTTGGTCTATGTTATCGAAACGTCATCTGTTATGTTACAAGTTTCGTATTTCAAATATACTAAAAAACGCTTTGGAGAAGGTCGTCGTATCTTCCGTATGACCCCTTTCCACCACCATTTAGAATTAGGTGGTTTGACTGGTAAGTCTGAAAAATGGAGTGAATGGCAGGTTGACTTCTTTTTATGGTCAGTTGGACTTGTCATGAGCTTGATTACCCTGGCTATTCTTTATCTATAGATTTTCAGAAACAGCAGAAATGCTGTTTTTGTGCTATAATAGAAGGCAGTAAAATGAAGAACCTCTATTTGCAGTCGTCGTTACGCCTGTCCATACAGGTTCCAAAGAGGAAACTATGAAATTTACAGATATGAAACTCAAGCCTTACATTCAGGAGGCTTTGAAAGAAATTAACTTTGTTCAGCCGACAGAGGTTCAGGAGAAATTGATTCCTGTTGTTTTGTCAGGCCGCGATTTGATTGGGGAATCAAAAACAGGTTCAGGGAAGACCCATACCTTCTTGATTCCGATTTTCCAAAAACTAAATGAGGAATTGGACCAGGTTCAGGCTGTTATTACAGCACCATCACGAGAACTGGCAACTCAAATCTACCAAGCAGCTCGTCAGTTGGCCAGTCATTCGGACATCGAGGTTCGTGTGACCAATTATGTTGGTGGTACGGATAAGAACCGTCAAATTGACAAGCTTCAAACTGGTCAGCCACATATTGTTGTTGGGACACCAGGTCGTATTTATGACTTGGTTAAATCAGGAGACCTTGCAATCCATAAAGCTAAAACCTTTGTGGTGGATGAGGCAGATATGACCTTGGACATGGGCTTTTTGGAAACGGTAGATAAGATTGCCGGAAGTCTGCCAAAAGACCTACAATTTATGGTCTTTTCAGCCACCATTCCGCAGAAACTGCAACCGTTTTTGAAAAAGTATTTGTCTAATCCAGTCATGGAACAAATCAAGACCCAGACGGTCATTTCAGATACCATTGAAAATTGGCTGATTTCAACCAAGGGTCGTGATCGCAATGCGCAGATTTTGGAAGCGACCAAGCTCATGCAGCCATATTTGGCTATGATTTTTGTCAATACAAAGACCCGTGCAGATGAATTGCACAGTTACTTAACTGCTAATGGTTTGCGGGTTGCAAAAATTCACGGGGACATTCCACCGCGTGAACGCAAGCGGATCATGAACCAGGTGAAAAATTTGGATTTTCAGTACATCGTAGCAACAGACTTGGCAGCGCGTGGGATTGATATCGAAGGTGTTAGCCATGTCATCAACGATGCCATTCCTCAGGACCTTTCCTTCTTTGTCCACCGTGTGGGTCGTACAGGTCGAAATGGCTTGTCGGGTATTGCCATTACCCTCTATCAGCCGAGTGATGATGCGGACATTCGCGAGTTAGAAAAACTCAACATCAAATTCTTGCCAAAAGAAATGAAGAATGGGGAGTTTGTCGATACCTACGACCGTGACCGCCGTGTCAACCGAGAAAAATCTCGTGAAAAACTGGACTTGGAAATGATTGGCTTGGTGAAGAAGAAAAAGAAAAAAGTCAAGCCAGGCTACAAGAAGAAAATCCAATGGGCTGTTGATGAGAAGCGCCGCAAGACAAAACGTGTGGAAGCGCGTGCCAAGGGGCGTGCAGAGCGCAAGGCCAAACGCCAAACCTTCTAGGAGGGTTGGAAAAGACTATGTTACAAAATATTCTCAGTTTTTATTTGCAGGGGCTTTTGGTTGCAGCCCTGCTGGTCATTCTATCTAGCTTGATTTATTTTGCTGTAAGAGCAGGTAAAAAAGTTGATCGAACGCCGCAAGAGCGCCAGGATTTTATATTTGATTTGTTGATGATCAACGTCATGACCATCCCAATTCTTGCTTTTGGGGTCATGGGGATTTTGTTAATGTTTAAAGCATAGAAGGAAAAGATATGTACGATACAATTGTTGTTGGAGCAGGTCCTGCAGGGATGACTGCTGCTCTCTACGCAGGACGAAGCAATCTAAAGGTAGCTCTTCTGGAACGTGGTATTTACGGCGGCCAGATGAACAATACGGCTGAAATCGAAAACTATCCAGGCTATGACCATATTTCTGGTCCAGCCTTGGCAGAGAAAATGTTTGAACCTCTGGAAAAATTCGGAGTAGATCACATTTTTGGCACCTTGGTGCGTATCGAAGAAGATGGACCAATCAAGAAAGTTATTACAGAAGATGGTGTTTTGGAAACCAAAACTGTCATTCTAGCTATGGGGGCTAAACACCGCTTATTAGGTGTTCCGGGTGAGGATACCTACAATAGCCGAGGTGTTTCCTACTGTGCCGTCTGTGACGGAGCCTTCTTCCGTGGTCAGAAGCTCTTGGTAGTTGGCGGAGGTGATTCTGCGGTCGAAGAAGCCCTTTTCTTGACACAGTTTGCTGAAACCGTGACAATTGTTCACCGCCGTGACCAGCTCCGTGCTCAAAAAGTTATCCAAGACCGTGCATTTGCCAATGAAAAAATTAACTTCATCTGGGATAGTGTGGTAGAAGAAATCAAGGGCGACGACTTACGTGTACAAAGCGTTGTTATCAAAAATGTGAAAACAGAGGAAGTCAGCGAGCTGGACTTCGGTGGTGTCTTTATCTATGTCGGTTTGGATCCGATGACGGATTCGGTTGTCGATTTGGGTATTACAGACGAGGCTGGCTGGATTATCACGGATGAAAAGATGGCAACCAGCAAATCTGGTATTTACGCCATCGGTGACATTCGCCAAAATCAACTGCGCCAGATTGCGACTGCTGTTGGAAATGGTGCAGTTGCCGGTCAGGAAGTCTATAATTACATCACAGAACTAGCTGAATAGGGGAAAATCATGTTTCATATTTACGACATTCAGAAAAATCCAGATGGAATCTCCTTTGATAAAACCTTGGACTTGCAGGAAGAATTGCAGGTTCGCAATAGTGAAGTTTTAGGTTTGTCGCCTGTACAAGTAAGTGGAAATGTTCGCTTTGAATCAGGTTTCTTTTTCTTGGACTATCAGATGACTTACGACATTACCTTGGCTTCCAGCCGTTCCCTACAACCTGTCCTTTTACATGAAGTGCAAGAAGTCAATGAACTCTTTGTTGCCAATGAGGCTGTTCTTAAGGAGCAGGACTTGATTGACGAGGATATGGTTCTGGTAGTAGAAGACGACCACATTGTCCTAGAGGAAAGCGTGGCGGATAATATTCTTTTAGCCATTCCAATCAAGGTTTTGACACCTGAGGAAGAGGCGGGAACCGACCTACCATCTGGTCAAGCTTGGGCTTTGATGACCGAGGACGATTTCCAACAAAAAGCGCAAGAGAAAAAAGAAGCCAACAGTCCTTTTGCCCAATTGCAGGGCTTGTTTGATAGCGAAGAATAGTTTGGATGGTTAAATTATCTGAAAATTCTTGTCAATTTCAGGCTTTCAGTGTATAATAAAAGAGATAGAAATTAGAGGAGTAAACAAATGACAAAAGCAAATTTTGGTGTTGTAGGAATGGCCGTTATGGGCCGCAACCTGGCACTTAACGTAGAATCACGTGGTTATTCAGTAGCCATTTACAACCGTTCTGCTGATAAGACAGAAGACGTTGTTGCAAGCAACCCAGGTAAAAACTTGGTCCCAAGCTACGATGTGGAAAGCTTTGTAGCATCTATCGAAAAACCACGTCGTATCATGCTTATGGTTCAAGCTGGTCCTGGTACAGATGCAACTATTCAAGCCCTCTTGCCACACTTGGATGAAGGCGATATCTTAATCGATGGTGGTAATACTTTCTACGAAGACACTATCCGTCGTTCCAAAGAATTAGCTAACTCAGGTATCAACTTCATCGGTACAGGTGTATCTGGTGGTGAAAAAGGCGCCCTTGAAGGTCCATCTATCATGCCTGGTGGTCAAAAAGAAGCCTATGAATTGGTGGCAGATGTCTTGGAAGAAATTTCAGCAAAAGCTCCAGAAGACGGCGCTCCATGTGTGACCTACATCGGTCCAGATGGTGCTGGTCACTATGTAAAAATGGTCCACAACGGTATCGAGTATGGCGATATGCAGTTGATTGCGGAGTCTTATGACCTCATGCAACACTTGCTTGGCTTGTCAGTGGATGAAATGGCTGACATCTTTACTGAGTGGAACCAAGGCGAATTGGATAGCTACTTGATTGAAATCACAGCGGATATCTTGAAACGCAAGGATGACCAAGGTCAAGAAGGTCCAATCGTTGACTATATCATGGATGCTGCTGGTAACAAGGGTACTGGTAAATGGACAAGCCAATCATCACTTGACTTGGGTGTGCCTTTGTCATTGATTACAGAGTCTGTTTTTGCTCGTTACATCTCAACTTACAAGGATGAGCGCGTGGCAGCCAGCAAGGTCCTTCCAAAACCAGCTCCGTTTGCCTACCAAGGCGACAAGGCTGAATTGGTGGAAAAAATCCGTCAAGCCCTTTACTTCTCAAAAATCATGTCTTATGCACAAGGTTTTGCCCAGTTGCGCGTAGCATCTAAAGAAAACAACTGGAACTTGCCATTTGGTGAAATCGCAAAAATCTGGCGTGCAGGTTGTATCATTCGTGCTCGTTTCTTGCAAAAGATTACAGATGCTTACGGACGTGATGAAGACTTGGCGAACTTGCTCTTGGATGAATACTTCCTTGATGTGACCGCTAAGTACCAACAGGCTGTTCGCGATGTTGTTGCCTTGGCTGTTCAGGCAGGTGTACCTGTTCCAACCTTCTCAGCAGCTATTACTTACTTCGATAGCTACCGTGCTGAAAACTTGCCAGCTAACCTAATCCAAGCACAACGTGACTACTTCGGTGCCCACACATACAATCGTAAAGACAAAGAAGGTGTCTTCCACTACGATTGGTATAGCGAAACAAAATAAAAAGAATGGGCGTGTGAGCGCCCTTCTTTCTAACTTGACGTTAGCTAATTTGATTGATAGAGAGAACAATGAAAGAGATAATGGCTAAGAAAATTTTGATTGCCGGAAGAGAGCGCAATCTTTCGCACTTTGTTTCCATGGAGCTGCAGAAGAAGGAGTATTTGGTAGATTATGCCTCAACGGGGAAAGAAGCCCTCTCCTTAGCTCATGAAACGGATTTTGATTTGATTTTGATGAGCTTTCAGCTTTCTGATATGTCTAGTAAGGAATTGTCTAGGGAGTTATTGGCCATCAAGCCTGCTAGTGTCATGATTGTGGCTATTGATTCTGCAGATGTTGCACAGCATGGGGAAGAGGTCCTTTCTTATGCAGTTTCCTATGTCGTCAAACCCTTTGTCATCAGTGACTTGGTGGAGCAGATCACAGCCATCTTCCGTGGACGTGACTTTATCGATAAGAACTGCAAGCATGTTCCGCTACAGGCAGCCTATCGTGACTTGAAGGTTGATTTTCAAAATCGAACTGTCACTCGTGGTGATGAGTTGATTAATTTGACTAGGAGAGAATATGACCTCTTGGCTACCCTGATGAATAGTCCTGAACCTGTCAGTCGTGAGCAATTGTTAGAGCGGGTTTGGAAGTATGAAACCATGTCTGAAACAAATGTGGTAGATGTCTATATTCGCTATCTTCGCGGAAAATTAGATGTAGCTGGGAATCCTTCTTACATTAAGACAGTACGCGGTGTTGGCTATGCAATGCGGGATTAGTTTGAACTAGACTAGTGGTTCCAACTACAGTAACAAAGCGAGAATAAGGAAGGAGGTAGAGCGAACTTGATTTCTACTTCTTTTCTTTTTGGACTCCTTGTGTTACACTAGGACTAATCATGTTGAGATGGAGATGTTATGAATTCGTCATTTAAAGAAAAAGCTTTATTGATCTTACTGGCAGGAGCGACCCTTTTGGCAGTATTAAATTGGGATACGATTTACAAGGCTATCCAAATTTTATTGGGAAGCATGAATTCCCTCTTTATTGGTAGTGTTATTGCCTTTATTTTGAATGTTCCTATGAAAAAATTGGAGGATCTGTTAGAAAAGGTCTCCTTTCTTGAAAAATCCAAGCGCTCCCTAGCCATTGTTGGAGTATTGATTGGTTTTCTTTTGATTGTCACTGGCTTGGTGGTTATTGTCTTGCCTACCCTTATGACGACGGTATCCCAGTTGGTAACGGTTAGCAGCACGGCTATTCCTAAATCGGTCAATGCCTTGACAAGTTTTCTAGAAGAAAATGGGCTTTTGGCTGGTCAGGTTGGGGACCAGATTGCAGGAATGCTAGACCAGTTGAAAAACTTAACCTTTATTTCCAATCTGGTAACTCCTGTCTTGTCGGGCTTGGTATCCAATGTCACGGGGATTTTCTCCAATACCATGACGCTTGTGATGGCTTTCTTCTTTACCTTGGCTATCTTGGGGAGCAAGGAACAATTGCAGTCTATGACGGAAAAATTCTTAGAGGCTACTCTACCAGCCAAAGCGGTGAGGGTCATTGCTTACATCGGTGAAGTCATTATTGATACCTATGATAAATTCTTGATGAGCCAAATTGTAGAAGCCTGCATTATCGGAAGTCTGGTTTTTGTGACCTATTCTCTTTCTGGTATTCCTTATGCCAGCATGGCGGGAATTTTATCGGGTGTCTTATCATTCGTGCCTTACATTGGCCCCTTTACAGCCTGTCTGATTAGTGCCTTGTTTGTGGCAGTTCAAAATCCGCTCCTGGCACTCTGGTCTATTGTCCTCTTCCAGATTCTTCAGTTGATTGAGGGGAATGTGATTTATCCGCGCGTGGTCGGTCAATCAGTTGGACTTCCGACCCTCTTTACCCTAGCCGCAGCCTTGATTGGTGGAAACTTGTTTGGTTTGCTTGGGATGGTCTTCTTTACCCCCATTTTTGCGGTTATTTACCGTCTGGTTCGTGAATGGGTGGCCAGTCGCTTGAAAAAGCAAGAGGATGCGACAGTCAGTTAAAATAGAAAGTGAGTCGTTCTCGCTTTCTTTTATTTTTGTTGTTTTTATGCTATACTGAAGTGATAAAGAAGATGTAGGAGTGAGAGTATGCGTTGTCCAAAGTGTCAAAGTTTGAAATCAAGTGTTATTGATAGTCGTCAGGCTGAAGATGGCAATACCATCCGTCGCCGTCGTTCTTGCGATCAATGTGGTCAACGTTTTACCACCTATGAACGTGTTGAAGAAAAAACCTTAGTCGTTGTGAAGAAGGATGGGACCAGGGAGCAGTTTTCCCGTGAAAAGATTTTCAATGGGATTATTCGTTCTGCTCAAAAACGTCCAGTATCAACCAGTGATATTGATGAAGTGGTCAATCGGATCGAACAGAAGGTTCGCGCTCAAAGCGACGGAGAAGTCGAAAGTGACGTCATTGGTAATTTTGTCATGGATGAACTGGTGGAGCTGGATGAAATCACCTATGTGCGTTTCGCCTCTGTCTATCGTTCCTTTAAGGATGTAGAAGAATTGGAGAACTTGCTCAAACAGATGATTTCTAAGGGTAGTAAAGTAAAGTCAGGTGCTGCCAATGAAACCAAGTGATTTATTTACCTATATCAAGACTAGTCCCTTTACACCAGACATTGTCAGCCTCAGCCAGTGCTATCAACCGATCATCGGTTTTGATGCCCTAGCCCTCTACTACTACCTCTATAGTTTCTCGGATCAGGGCCAGGGACGTTTTAAATGGACGACAATTCTCAACCATATGGATTTTGGGATGAAACGCTTGGAGCAGGCCTTGGATCTCTTATCTGCCATGGGGCTCCTGCAAGTCTATCGGGCAGATGAGTTGACGGGGCTAGCCTTACAGGCACCGCTGTCTGTCAAACAATTTGTGGACAAGCCCCTATACAAACAGCTATTGGCACAACGAATAGGTGAAGCCAGTGTAGAAGGCTTACAGGGTTCCAGACCTCCTCAAGAAAAGAATGTATCCAAGACCTTCTCTCAGGTCTTTACGCTTACTGGTCAGATTGAGGGGAGGTTTGAACCCAAACATGATTTTGACTGGTCTGCCTTCAAGGCCTTGATGGCAAAAGACAAGCTTCTTTTTCAAGATGAAGCAGAGGACATTATTGCTCTTAGTCACATAGCAGAGCAGGCAGGGTGGACTTGGTTGGAAACCTATCGTCAGGCAAAGGTAACGGCGATTGGACAGACTATCTCGACCAAGCGCTTGCAGCAGTCACGTCAGGCTAAACAGGTGCCTGCAGGTCATTTAAGTCCTCAGGAACAGGCCATTGTTCGAGAGGCAAAAGCTAAGTCAAGTTCGGCTTTGCTCGCTTTTATCAAGGAACAACGTAAGGCGGTCCCGACTGACACAGAGAAAAAGTGCTTGAAAGATCTGGCAAACTTGGGCTTGCTAGATGAAGTCATCAATGTCTTGGTCCTCTATACTTTTAACAAGGTGGATTCGGCCAATCTAAATGAAAAATATGCCATGAAGCTGGGCAATGATTTCTCCTATAAAGGAATTGCTAGTGCAGAGGCAGCTGTTCTTTACCTAAGAGAGTTGAAAACAGGTCAAGCGGTCACCAAGCCGATCCAGCCACAAAAAACCAATGTGCCTGACTGGAGTAAGGAAGAGGTTCAGCAAGAACAAACGCAAGAAGGTCAAGCCAAGCTGGCTGCCCTTTATCGTGAATTAGAAGAAATGGAAAACAAAGGAGGTAGCTGATGAAATCAGTACAAGACAGGCTGTCGCAGGCAGCCAATCCAAGTCCAAAATCTTATCAGCAACTCTATCAGGAGATAGTGAGTGATCCTGAAGTCGCTGCTTTTATCAAAAAAGAAGGCTTGAGCCAGCAGGAAATCACTCTGTCCATTTCAAAGTTTTTGGAATATATCAGCCAGCGCGACCTCTTTGTCAAGCAAGACCAAGCCTATATTGCTAAGGGGTACCAACCAGTTTTGGTCATGAATGAGGGCTATGCGGATGTGTCCTATCTTGAGACAGAGGAATTGGTCGAATACCGTCGTTTGGAAGCTATCAAGAACCGCATCCAGCTCATCAATATGCCAGCAAGTTTGAAAAATGTAACCGTGGCGGATATTGATAAGAGCGATGAAAATCGTGTGGAAGTCATGCTAGCCATTGCGGATTTTGTCAAACGCTTTGAGGAAAAGCCAAAAGGTCTTTACATCTATGGCAATTTCGGTATTGGAAAAAGTTATTTGATGGCTTATTTAGCCAATTTGTTGTCCAAGACCCATCTTCAATCGACCACCATGCTCCATTATCCGACCTTTGTTGTTGATATCAAAAATGCCATCAAAGATGGTTCTGTCAAGGAGCGAATTGATGAAATCAAGATGGCTCAGGTATTGGTGCTAGATGACATTGGAGCGGAGCAACATAGTCCGTGGGTGCGTGACGATGTTCTGCAGGTCATTCTGCAATACCGTATGCAGGAGAATTTACCGACCTTCTTTACGTCCAATTTCTCCCTTGATGATTTGGAACGGCATTTCGCCTCTGGTAAGTCTGGTGATGAAACTTGGCAGGCCAAACGGGTTATGGAGCGGATTCGTTATCTGGCTCGCGATTTGCATTTGAAAGGAAAGAACCGCCGATGAATGAAACCATTGATTTGATGCTGAACCATACTTCCGTCCGTCGTTTTACGGAGGAACCCATTGAGGCGGAACAGTTGCAAGCTATTCTTTCAGCTGGGCGAGCTGCGTCTAGCTGGAAGAATTTCCAGTCTTATTCCATCATTGTGGTGCAGTCGGAGGAGAAAAAACAGGCTCTCTACGATTTGGTGCCCCAGCCAGCTATCTTGCAGGCCAAGGCAATTTTACTCTTTGTAGGGGACCACAACCGTGCCAGCAAGGCAGCTCAACTCCATGGTTCAGACTTTGAAGCCAAAGGAACAGAGAATCTCCTGATTTCTTCTGTTGACGCGGCTCTAGCAGGGCAAAATGCCCTTTTAGCAGCTGAAAGCCTGGGTTATGGTGGTGTCTTCATCGGTATGATTCGCCATAAGGCTTTGGCAATAGCAGAGCTGTTCAACTTGCCAGATTATACCTATCCCATTTTCTGTATTGCACTGGGTCGACCAGCCCAAAACCATCCTGTTAAGCCACGTTTGGCAGCGGAAGCCATTGTCTTCCAAGAAGAATATGTGGAGCAAGGCGTGGAAGTCATCCAAGCCTACGACCAAGTCCAGACAGACTATGCAGGTGCCCGTCAGACAGAAACCTGGTCGGAGCGTTTGATTGCCCAGTTTGGTCAGCCAGAACAACCTGAAACGAGGGCTGTATTAGAAAAAATAAATTATTGTAAGTTATAGTCTTTTTATTTGCTTTTAGTACTAGGCAACGAGCTGCAGACAGTACTGGAGTACGGCAAAGCGAGTTAACGACGTAATAAAAGATAAACGAAAACGACTATATTAGAAGAGGAGGAGCAATGGCTCAACCAACTATTGCCATCGTTGGCCGTCCCAACGTTGGAAAATCAACACTTTTTAACCGTATTGCGGGGGAACGCATTTCTATCGTAGAAGATGTGGAAGGTGTGACCCGCGACCGTATTTATGCCATTGGTGAGTGGCTCAATCGCAAGTTTTCCTTGATTGATACAGGCGGTATCGATGATGTGGATGCACCTTTCATGGAGCAAATCAAGCATCAGGCCGAGATTGCCATGGATGAAGCAGATGTTATCGTCTTTGTCGTATCAGGCAAAGAAGGTGTGACGGATGCTGACGAGTATGTATCGCGTATCCTTTATAAGACAAACAAACCTGTCATTCTGGTTGTCAACAAGGTCGACAACCCTGAGATGCGGAATGACATCTACGATTTCTATTCACTTGGACTTGGCGATCCTTACCCAGTATCTTCTGTACACGGTATCGGAACCGGGGATGTCTTGGATGCTATCATTGAAAATCTTCCAGTTCAAGAAGTAGAAGAAAATCCAGACATTATCAAGTTCAGCTTGATTGGTCGTCCAAACGTTGGTAAATCCAGTTTGATTAACGCTATTTTGGGTGAAGAGCGAGTGATTGCTTCGCCTGTTGCTGGAACAACTCGTGATGCTATTGATACGCACTTTACAGACCCAGAAGGTCAGGAATTTACCATGATTGACACCGCAGGGATGCGCAAGTCTGGTAAGGTCTATGAAAATACCGAGAAATACTCTGTTATGCGTGCCATGCGTGCCATTGAGCGTTCCGATGTCATATTGATGGTTATCAATGCCGAAGAAGGCATTCGTGAGTACGACAAACGCATCGCTGGTTTTGCTCATGAAGCTGGTAAGGGAATGATTATCGTGGTCAACAAGTGGGACACGCTTGAAAAAGACAACCACACCATGAAGCAGTGGGAAGATGATATTCGTGACCAGTTTCAGTATTTATCATACGCACCGATTATTTTTGTATCGGCTTTGACCAAGCAACGCTTGCACAAATTGCCTGAGATGATCAAGGCTATTAGTGAAAGCCAGAATACCCGCATTCCGTCGGCTGTCCTCAACGATGTCATCATGGATGCCATTGCCATTAACCCGACACCGACTGATAAAGGGAAACGCCTCAAGATTTTCTACGCGACACAAGTTGCGACCAAGCCACCAACCTTTGTGGTCTTTGTCAACGAAGAAGAGCTCATGCACTTCTCCTATATGCGTTTCTTGGAAAATCAAATCCGCAAGGCCTTTGTCTTTGAAGGAACACCAATTCATCTGATTGCACGGAAACGGAAATAAAAGAGGGGAACCTCTTTTTTCTTTGCAACTGTTCGCAAATATGCTAGAATAGGGCTAGGAGGTGTTGGTATGGTAGCGTTTCCGATTTGGCGAATTTTCTTTATACTGCTTTCTGTTTCTACTTTTTATTTTATTTTCTATGAAGATAGTCAGTATAAACCTTTTGGCTTTCGGTATTGGCTGGGACTAGTGGCTTGCATCTGGCTCAATTTGGTGACTTTGGCATCCTATTTTATCGCCTTTACAGGCGGTTCGATTATGGCCAATAATCAGTATAAAATGCCATTGGTCGTGATATTCCTTTTTTGTCTATTCGTGGCTAGTATGCTTTCCATACTTTCCTTTAAGGCTATTAAGATTGTGATTCGACGAACCAAATATTACCGACAGGTCGGAAAGGAAGGCTAGTATGGAATTTTTTGGTGAGCTGCTAGTGGAGTTTTTGACTGGATTGGCAGACTTTGATGAAAGAAAATATCCTCCTTTTGGCTTTCGTTATTGGTTGGGTTGGTTGGGGCTTCTGACCAACCTCTTAATGCTTGGCTTGCTTGGTTTTGTTCTAGCAGTTTTCTTCCTGATGTTTGCGGGAGGAAGGGGTTGGAGTTTCCTCGTTTTAGCTCTCCTTTTCATGCCTATTCTGTTCTTTTGGTTCTATAAAACCCATGGTTTTATCAGGAAAATGTGGCATGTCACACTGTATTATAGAAAGATTTCTAAGAACATCAGTTGAGTGAACTGGTGTTTTTTTGGTGCCTTGGTAAAGAATTCTTACTTGAAATAAGCTATAATGAAAAGATAATATTTTAGATTGTGCTAAGTCAGAAGAGGTAGTTGAATGGGTCGGATGATGCCTGGGCGAATTCGCCAAGAAGGAATTGATTTGTATGAGGCTGGGAAACTGACTGTTCTTCATAGTGAGAATGGGAAGATGGAGCTGGATATTGCTGGAGAGCGCTTTATTTATAGTGATGATGACAGTGATTTACTCTGTAGTTGTGACTTATTTCAAAGAAAGGGCTACTGTCAGCATCTGGCTGCCACGGAGTATTATTTAAAAAATGATGGGGCTGGGAAAGATCTGAAGCAGTCATTGAAGGAAGAAGGGGAGCAACATAAGGAAACGGTGCGTCGGACCTATTTTGGTGGCCTCTTTTTAGATGAGATTTTGGGGTCAAAACCAGAAGAACTGGGTATCAAATACCGTCTGTCTGTAGAGGGAAATCTCTTGCCCTATGACCGACAGATTGATTGGACTTTGAAAATCAGTCGCTTGCCAGATACCCGTGCCTATATTGTGCGGGACATCGGTGCTTTTTTGCGTTTGCTCAAGACCAATGGCCATTACCAAATCGGGAAAAATTACTACGAGCAGTTGGCCTATGAAAATTTTGATGAGCCCAGTCAGGCTGTCCTAGATTTACTTTGGAACTTGGTTCCGGAGAAGGCGAGTATAGATTCGGATATTTTGATTCACTTTGGCCGACATTTTCGGTTGCCGCAGGCCTATTTTGAAGAGGGCTTAGAATTGTTGAATCGGCTGGATGGCTTTGTCTTTACCTACCAGCAGCAATCCTATTCGTCCTTGATGGTGCTTCCTTTGACGGAGGAAGATGGTCTGTATCATTTTGAAGTAACGGTCCATACGCTCATGATTGAAATGGTCATTCATGAAAAACGTGTCCGTCCTCTCTTTCAAGGTCGTTACATCTTGGTAGATGGCGTTATTTATTGTGCGAATCGGAAGCAGGAACAGCTAATTGCCCGGATTTCGAATTTGGTTCCTACCGAGTCAGGCTTGAGAAAGGTCCAGGTTGACTTTCAAGATCAGAATCGCTTGGCGCTGACTTTGCTGGATTTGCAGACCATAGGGACGGTCAAGGCACCCAAACGCTTTAAAATCCATGATTTTACACCTCATTTCCATATGGAGATGGAGGCAAGTGGTAGCTTAATCTTGCATTTGGTTTTGGATTTTGACGGTCGCTTGGTCAGAAGTGAGGATGAATTGAGTCTGCTGCCATTTGCCAGTCATTTCCAACACCTAGAGTCTGTCTATCAGGCAATCGGTTTGGCGGGTTTTCGTGGCAAATACCTGGCTCATAGACCTGCTCTTTGCCAACAGGAAGTCTATCCTTTTTTCCGCCAGCAGTTACCACTTTTAGAGAGCATGGGGCAGGTGCATCTATCAGAAAATCTTCAGTCTCTTGTGATAGAAGCCAAACCTCAGTTGGAAATCGTCAGAAATGGCTCGCTTTTGGATATTTCATTTGATCTGACAGGCATTGCTCAATCCGAAATTGATCAGGCTCTGGAAGCCTTACTCAATCAAGAAGACCACTATACAAGTCCAAGTGGTAAGGTTCTAGTCTTTGATGAGGAAACCAAGAAAATTAGCCAGACCCTGCTTCAGCTAAGAGCCAAGCATGGCAAGGGTGGGCAGGTGCAGGTTCATGCCTTGGCAGGTTATCAATTAGCCCAGTCCCTGTCAGGCTTTGATCAGGTTCGTTTTTCCAAGGATTTTCAGGAAATGGCTGCCTATCTTGCTCAGCCAGACAGTTTTCCAATGCCAGATGTGGATGTGAAAACAGCGCTTAGGGACTACCAGCAAACAGGTGTTAAATGGCTGTCCATGCTGGATCATTATGGTTTTGGCGGTATTTTGGCGGATGATATGGGACTTGGCAAGACCCTGCAAACCATTGCCTTTCTGTCCAGTCGGATGACGGAGACTACTCGTGTGTTGATTTTGGCCCCCTCTAGTTTGATTTACAACTGGGCGGAAGAATGCAAGCGATTTGCTCCAGACTTGGACCTAGCTGTTGTTCATGGAAGTAAGGAGCAGCGAGTAGACGTGATTGGTCAGGAACATCAAATCTTTGTAACCTCCTATCCATCCTTTAGACAGGATAGTGACCTCTATAAGCAAGAACATTTTGATTACCTGATTTTAGATGAAGCCCAGGTCATGAAAAATGCCCAATCCAAAATTGCTCAGTTACTGAGAGAATTTGAGGTTGGAAACTGTTTTGCACTTTCGGGTACCCCTATTGAAAATCATTTGACTGAATTATGGTCTATTTTTCAAATTGTTCTCCCAGGTTTATTGCCCGGAAAACAAGCCTTTGGGAAATTGGCAACCAAGGACATTGCTAGAAGCATTCAGCCCTTTGTCCTCAGACGGCATAAGGAAGATGTTCTGCAGGAACTGCCTGACTTGACGGAGATCAATGTTTTAAATGAATTGACAGATGAACAGAAGACCATCTACCTAGCCCAGCTCCAGCAAATGCAGTCCAAAATTATGGGTGCAGATGATGCCCAAATCAATCGAAGCAAGATTGAAATTTTATCTGGGATTACGCGATTACGTCAAATCTGTGATACGCCTAGTCTCTTTATGGATGATTTTCAAGGTGAGAGTGGCAAGCTCAATAGCCTGAAAGAACTGTTGGTGCAACTGAAAGAGGGGGAACACAGGGTCTTGATTTTCTCCCAATTTAGAAACATGCTGGAGCAAATTGAAGCGCAATTAAATGAGCTTGGTCTGACTTCCTATACGTTGACGGGCTCAACCCCGGCCAATCAACGCCAAGAAATGACCCAGGCCTTTAATGCAGGTAGTCGGGATGTCTTCCTCATTTCCTTGAAAGCAGGTGGGGTTGGTCTCAATTTGACTGGTGCAGACACGGTTATTCTGGTTGACCTCTGGTGGAACCCTGCTGTGGAAGCCCAGGCCATTAGCCGTGCCCATCGAATGGGTCAGACTGAAAAGGTGGAATGTTACCGCCTGATTACCAGAGGAACCATTGAAGAAAAAATCCAAGTCCTGCAAGAAAATAAGAAAAATCTAGTCAAAACGGTTCTCGATGGAAATGAAAGTCGTGCAAACTTGACGGTTGAAGATATTCGTGCTATTTTGGGGATAGAATGAGCTCAATTTGATATTAGTTACTTGAGTCTTATAGCCGTTTATCAACTGCAAGGTGGTTAGAGTTTCCAAAGTCCAAACATTGCAGAGTTAAAAGAACCTTTAGTTAAGGAAAAAATAAGCAAAAATGGTATAATTAAGGGATACTAGGATTAGTAAGAATGATTTCATGTAAAGGAGATGAGAACACGAACATGACCAAGTTGATTTTTATGGGAACACCAGCATTTTCAGCGACAGTCTTAAAAGGACTTTTGGCGGATGACAAGTATGAAATCCTTGCTGTTGTCACCCAGCCAGACCGAGCTGTTGGACGAAAAAAAGTCATCCAAATGACACCTGTGAAAGAAGTAGCCTTGGCATACCAATTACCAGTCTTTCAACCTGAAAAGCTATCTGGTAGCCAAGAACTAGATGAGCTTATGAATTTGGGAGCTGATGGAATTGTAACAGCAGCTTTTGGGCAATTCCTACCAACCAAATTATTGAACTCAGTTGACTTTGCAGTCAATGTTCATGCTTCTCTTCTTCCTAAATACCGTGGTGGTGCCCCTATCCATTATGCCTTGATTAACGGTGATGAGCGTGCCGGCGTAACCATTATGGAAATGGTCAAGGAAATGGATGCAGGCGACATGATTTCCAGCGATAGCATTGCTATTGAAGAAAGTGACAATGTCGGCACCTTGTTTGAAAAGTTGGCTGTTGTTGGTCGGGATTTATTATTACAAACCTTACCAGCCTATATTGCTGGTGACTTGAAACCAGTCGCTCAAAATCCAGAACAGGTAACCTTCTCACCAAATATCCAGCCAGAAGAAGAGGTACTGGATTGGAACAAATCTGCTCGCCAACTCTTTAATCACATTCGCGGGATGTACCCGTGGCCCGTTGCCCACACCTATTGGCAAGGGGAACGGTTTAAAATTCAAGAAGTTGTTGAAGTAGAAGGAACAGGTCCAGTAGGTCAAGTTATTGCTCGAAGCAAAAAAGAATTGATTATTGCGACAGGTCAGGGAGCTCTTTCACTGAAAACGGTTCAGCCAGCAGGTAAGCCTAAAATGACCATTGCAGACTTTTTAAATGGTGCAGGTCGAGATATTGCAGTAGGAGATCAATTTGGTGATCAATAAACATGAAACAGCAAGAAGTCTAGCCTTAACTGTATTGGAACAAGTCTTTGATCAAGGAGCTTATTCGAACATCGCTCTCAATAAGGCTCTAGAATCTTCTCCTTTATCAGCACAAGACAAGGGCTTGGCGACCGAGTTGGTCTATGGGACGGTTTCTCGGAAGATAACACTGGAATGGTACCTAGCACATGTTATTGAAGATAGAGAGAAATTGGACACTTGGGTCTATTATCTCCTCATGTTGAGCCTCTACCAGTTGGTATATTTGGACAAATTGCCCCCCCACGCAGTTGTCAATGAAGCTGTAAATCTTGCAAAGAGAAAGCCTGGAACCGACAAGTTTGTCAATGCTATTTTGCGCAAAATGAGCCAATCGACCTTGCCAGATCCAACAGGCATCAAACGGAAAAATAAGAGGCTATCTGTCCAATATTCTGTGCCAGTTTGGTTGGTCCAAACCCTGATAGCAGAATATGGTGACGAGCGAGCGGAGCGGATTTTCCAAAGTCTGCATATTCGAAATAAGGCCAGCATCCGTGTAACAGATGGTAAGCAAGTAGAAGGATTGGCAGAGGAGCTAGATGCCCAACAATCGCAGTTATCACCAGTCGGCCTAGTCAAGGGCCAGGGACATTTTGCGGCTACTGATTACTTTAAACAAGGTCTGATTACCATTCAGGATGAAACCAGTCAATTAGTGGCGCCAACTTTGGATATACAAGGGGATGAACTCATCTTGGATGCCTGTGCAGCCCCTGGTGGAAAAACCTGTCACATGGGCTCCTATCTGACAAGTGGCAAAATCCTTGCCCTAGATTTGTACGAACACAAACTAGCCTTGATTGAAGAAAATGCCCAACGCTTAGGCTTAGCAGATAAGATCGAAACCAAACGTCTAGACGCCAGTCGCGTTCATGAGGAATTTGGTCCAGATACCTTTGATAAAATCCTAGTGGATGCCCCATGTTCTGGAATGGGGCTCATTCGCCGGAAACCAGATATTCGCTATAACAAGGCGGCTATGGATTTTGATTCTCTAAAGGCAATCCAGTTGCAGATTTTGGACAGCGTTTGCCAAAGCCTGAAAATAGGTGGTATAATAACCTATAGCACCTGCACGATTATTGCCAAGGAAAACCAAGAGGTTATTCACGAATTTTTACAAAATCACCCCAATTTCGAACAGGTCATGCTAGAGCATCCCAAATCAGATATTATGGTGGATGGCTGCCTCTTGATCACCCCTGAACAATACCAGACAGATGGCTTTTTCATCGGTCAATTTAGAAGAAAATCCTAGAATAAGAGGAGGAAGTTGCATAGCAACGATAGAAAATTATGGAAATTGCATTACTTACTGACGTTGGACAAAAACGTTCGAACAACCAAGACTATATCAACTGTTACAAGAACCGTGCGGGTATCGACTTGGTCGTTCTGGCAGATGGTATGGGTGGTCACCGCGCCGGTCATATTGCCAGTGAAATGGCTGCGACAGATTTAGGTGCAGCCTGGGTTGATACGCAACTGGTGACCTTGAATGATGTTCGTGAATGGCTGATTGCCATCATCGATGCAGAAAATCAAAAAATCCATGAGCTTGGGCAAACAGAAGAATATAGAGGAATGGGAACCACGCTAGAGGCAGTTGTGGTGATTGATAATCAGATGATTTATGCCCATGTCGGTGATTCTCGCGTTGGTTTGATTAGAAATGGAGAGTATACTCGTTTAACCAATGACCATTCCTTAGTTGGTGCCCTTGTTCGCGCAGGTCAGTTGACAGAAGAAGAAGCCCTTCGTCATCCTCAGAAAAATATCGTTACCCAGTCGATTGGACAGGCAGAACCCATTGAGCCAGATATTGCTTTGAAAACTCTGGAAGTTGGTGATTACGTTCTGATTAACAGCGATGGTTTGACAAATATGGTATCTGTGGAAGATATTCGTGATATTGTCGTGAGTGGTGTATCATTGGAAAGTAAGGCAGAAACCTTGGTTCGTTTTGCCAATAATGCAGGAGGTTTGGATAATATTACAGTAGGTCTACTTCATATTACAGAGGAGGCTCGGTAATGATTCAAATCGGTAAGATCTTTGCTGGGCGCTATCGGATTGTCCGGCAAATTGGTCGAGGCGGTATGGCGGATGTGTATCTGGCTAGAGATTTGATTTTGGATGGTGAGGAAGTAGCTGTTAAGGTCCTTCGCACCAACTATCAGACCGACCAGATTGCTATCCAACGTTTCCAACGGGAAGCACGTGCGATGGCAGACTTGGACCATCCCAATATTGTTCGTATTTCGGACATTGGTGAGGAAGATGGTCAACAGTATCTGGCCATGGAGTATGTCAACGGCCTTGACCTGAAGCGTTATATTAAGGAAAATGCCCCCCTTTCAAACGACGTGGCTGTTCGGATTATGGGGCAAATTCTCCTAGCCATGCGGATGGCCCATACACGGGGCATTGTTCATAGGGACTTGAAACCCCAGAATGTTATCTTGACCTCAAATGGTGTCGCTAAGGTGACGGACTTTGGTATTGCAGTGGCCTTTGCGGAAACTAGTTTGACCCAAACCAATTCAATGCTGGGCTCTGTTCACTATCTTTCACCAGAACAGGCGCGTGGTTCGAAAGCAACCATTCAAAGTGATATCTATGCAATGGGGATTATTCTCTTCGAGATGTTGACAGGTCGTATTCCATACGATGGGGATAGTGCTGTGACCATTGCCCTCCAGCATTTCCAAAAACCACTGCCATCTGTCAGAGAAGAAAATGCAAATGTCCCTCAAGCACTTGAAAATGTTGTGTTAAAAGCGACAGCTAAAAAATTAAACGAGCGCTATAAGTCTGTTGCGGAAATGTACACAGATTTGGCCTCATCCTTGTCATTGGATCGTAGAAATGAACCTAAGATTATACTGGAAGATAACAAGGTTGATACAAAAACCTTGCCTAAGCTCTCTCAGGCTAATGTTGATATCAAGCCGGCAGCTAATGCAGAGGCTGCCAAAACCAAGGCTGAGAAACAGCCGACAAGTAAGCAGGACAATGCAAAACAAAAAGGGGTTGCTAAGCCAGTAGCGAAAGCGAGACAAGGAGTTCGAACTCGTTTCAAAGTCTTGTTAGGTGTATTTCTGTTGACCCTCATGGCAGTTGGGATTGTGTTTTTCAATTCACCAAGAACAGTCACTGTACCGAATGTAGCGGGACAAACTGTTGAAAAAGCACAAGAAATGATTGAAGTGGCTGGATTGGAAGTAGGGAGTGTAACCAAAGAGGCAACCAATGACGTTGCTGAAGGTTTAGTGATTCGTACTTCGCCAGGAGCTAAGACCTCAAAACGTCAGGGGAGTAAGGTTGATCTGATTATTGCAACTGCTGCCATGGTCGTTATTCCAGATGTTAGCGGTAAAGATTTGGCTACTGCCCAGCAAGAATTGGAAGCGCTGGGATTACAGGTTTCTGTTAAAGAGGAGTATAGCCTAACGGTTGATAAAGGCATGGTCATCAAGACTAGCCCAGAAGTCAATGCGTCTATTGAAAAAGGTGGTAGTATCACTCTCTATGTTTCTAAAGGAGTTGTGGTACCAAATGTAGTTGGCAGAAGTCAGGAATCGGCGAGTCAGATACTTCAAGATGCAGGTTTTTATATCGGAACTGTAACACAGGTCTATAGTTCATCTGTTGAGGCTGGTCAAGTCATTAGTACAGATCCAGTAGCTGATACAGAACTTGAAAGAGGCTCAGTCATCAATTTGGAAATTTCCAAAGGCAAGGAATTGATTATGCCTGATTTAACATCTGGTCATATCACTTATTCACAAGCTAGCAGTCAACTGCAAACTTTGGGCGTCAAGGTTGCCAATATCGAAAAACAGGAGGATAGGAGTTACTATTCAACGACTAGTGATATTGTGATTGGTCAGTATCCAGCAGCTGGTAGTACTATCGAAGGGACTGTTACTCTTTATGTATCGGTAGCCTCAGCGAGTGCTAGCTCGACAAGTAGTAGCATAAACTCTTCTGCTTCCACTCCGACTTCGACATCAACAGATACCAGTGAATAAAGTTATTGTAGGCGATAGACTGCTCAGAATTAAAATTTCTACTTTTAAAGTTTGACTCACTGTGCGACACGCTTCATGAAGTTTTTCGTCTTTTATTTGTTGTTAAAGATAAAGGTACCAAATCAAAAGTTTTGAAGGCATTAAAACAAGCATTTCAATACGCTTGACCATCCGATGCCCCTCAATCATTTCCAAATCTTTGTATTGACACAGACGACGGGAAATATCAATTAATTTCTGTACAATTTTGTAGTAAATCGTTTTTTCGTGGCACTTAGGTATGATAGTTAATTGATATGACACATCCATTTACTATGTTGTAAACTGTAACCGATTTTTATCATAACAAGAAGTTCCAATTAAGAGTTGCTCATTTTTCATTCTGTATTTAAAAAATATCGACAAAATAACTCTAAAAGTATGAAAATACGTAAGCAATTCAACTCAGAACAGCTAAGTCTTGAGAAAATCTTGCTTGGGAGTGACCCGTAGCGTAGGAGGTACGTCTGTTTAGTCAGTTTGCCGAAGTCATTATTTAAGTAATTTTATTAGATAGGGCTTCTAACACTAGTTCAGTCTGTTATGTTGCTCGAAAAGTTTTTACTTTCCTATAATTTCCAAATCTACATTCAATGAAAATCAAAAACAGACTAGGCGACGCAGATGCAGATAGAACCCTGTTACTATTTTATTTCAAGGTAGCAGGCTGAAAGGCTCCACTGGAGCCTTTCACTCATCAAATCAAGTCAACAACGTCTGATTTTGATTTTCGAAGAGTATTAGATGCTCTATCGTTCTTAATACCTTAGGTGTCTTTGACAATCCTGTTGAATTTTTCGGCTCTTTATCAATTGTAGTGGGTGGATGAAAAGCTAATACCTAGAGAGGACGAACTTCGTTCTCTCTTTCCTATTTTCAGGAGATAAAATAGCATAGTCGATTGAAACAAGAACAGGACAAAAGTGCCTCAAGAAAAGTATCGCAATTTGACAATACTTTTCTGAGGTGTTTTTGATATGAGCCCATGTTTTCTCAATGGGATTATACTCGGACGAGTAAGGAGGCAGAGGTAAAAGTCTATGTCCCTGCTCCTCGCATAAATCTCTTAGCTTACTCATCCTATGAAAACCTGCATTGTCCATAATGATAACAGCTGTTTCATCTAAAGTTGGTAGCAAGACTTTTTTGAACCAAGCTTCGAAAAAGTCACTTGTCAAGGTATCTTTGTATGTCATCGGGGCTATAAGCTCACCATTTATGAGACCTGCAACCAAAGATAGCTGCTGATATCTTCTTCCAGTAACCCGACCTTTTATCAACTGACCTTTTAAGGAGCGAGCATATTCTCTATAAAAATAGATCTCAAAACCTGTCTCGTCAATATAAACAGGAGTCAGATGGCTTAAGTTACTCAATTCTTTAAGGAACAAATCTACTTTTTCAGGGTCTTGTTCATAGTAGGTACAGCTCTTTTTTTTTTTTTCGAATATAACCCATAGCTTTGAGAGCGTAATGAATAGCTGTTGGATGACAATCAAATTCAGAAGCTATTTCAGTCAAATAAGCATCTGGATGATTTTTTAGATAGTTCTTTAATTTATCTCTATCAACTTTTCTTGGTTTGGCTCCTTTTACTTGGTGACGAAGCTCGCCGGTTTTCTCTTTTAATTTTAACCATTGATAGATGGTGTTGCGTGAAATTTGGAAAATAGCAGATGCTTCAGTAATACTGCCTGTTTTCTCACAGTATGCGAGAACTTTTTTACGAAAATCTAATGAATATGCCATAAATACATAAAATCATAAATGTACTGGTTTTGTTTCATTTTACTATAAGAATAACTGAGTTGTCTTTTGAGACCGCGTTGACAGCAAGAAATGAAAAAAAGATTTCAAAAAAGTGTTGACAAAGTTGATTGAAGATGATAGAATAATTGAGTTGTCAAATCTGAGACGCGACACTGAAAAAAGAAACAAAAAAAGTTTCAAAAAAGTGTTGACAATTAGTTGAAGAAATGATAAACTAAGATAGTTGTCGCGAGAGCGCGGCAGTGAACAAGACCTTTGAAAA
>NZ_POQQ01000058.1 GCF_002964575.1 Streptococcus suis
TTTCTTTTAGTTCAAAATGGCAAGTTACAAGAATAAAAAATTACATATTGTGATAAAAAAAAAAAAAAGTTCAAAAAACAATAAAAATACTTGACTAAATAAAATATATATTTTAGAATTAAGGTAAGGAAAAAGAAAGGGGTTTCATTAAGATGAAGAAAAATCGTGGTGTTCATGCGTTGCTAGCATTTTTGTTATTAGGGAGCATTGTTTTAAACAATTCTGTTACTTGCAGACAGTCGATTCCCCTAAAATGTTTAAATCATAGATATGAAGTACAGGTGAGAACACAGAATAATTCTGGAGGGCTTGATGTGGGGAAAGCAGACTAGGTTGCAAAGTGACATATTGCAGTAGATTATTAGTGACAGTCTAAACAGTTTGTTTGATGTCAGTTTCTCAATTTTATTTTTTTATAGTGAGGTTTCTATGGAAAATTTAATGAGATATTTAGTTGATAACTCAGATTTTTTTGAAGATTCTTTTGAAAAACTAGAGGAATCTGATATGTTCATAATTGATGACATTCCATCTGATTATGAAGTTATAGTAAGTAAAGATAAAGTTTGGTGTTATTATCAAAATAAGCAAGATGATGTGCCAATACAAGGTTGGAAACTCCATGTTAGTTCAAAAAAAGAGGATGCTTCTCAGGTTTTAGAGGATGTTGCTAAAATATTATTTGATTTAAAAATCTCGTTTAAACATATATATACAAAACCTCAGTTTATAGCAATGCATTCGAAAAACGCTGATAGAAGAACTTCAGGGAAGTTCATTACAATTTATCCTCCGGATAAATTTTTGGAATTGGTACTTGAAAGATTATATGAGAAACTAAAAAAATATAACCAGGCTACATATATATTAACAGACAGGAGATATTTGGATTCTAATATCTATTTTCGGTATGGTGCATTTCAAGAGATGTTATCTAATGGAGTTCTATGTCTTTTTGATAATTCAGGAAATCTGATTCCAGATAAAAGAGAACCATTTTTCAGTATACCTAATTTTGTAGATGTTCCGGATTGTTTGAAATCTAGCGTTAATGTGATATCTTGCGATGAAGATAGTAATGGTCTAGATAACTATGAGATTACAGAGTCGCTTAAATATACAACTTCTGGAGGTATCTATTTAGCAAAAAATATTTCTGATGGCAGAAGAGTAGTAATAAAGGAGGCAAGGGCAAACGTAGGGTTTGATGCCGACGATAAATCAGCAATTACTCGCTTACGTCAAGAATATAACGTATTAAATAAATTAAGAGAAAATGATGCGGTTGTAAATGTTATTGAATACTTTAAAGTATGGGAAAATGAATACCTAGTTGAAGAGTTTGTTGACGGAATGACATTAGCAAATTGGCTTGCGAAAAATTATCCTTTTGTAATTTCGAGTGACGATGATGTCAATGAATATCTGGTAAAGTTGAAGACTATTATTGATCAAATAGAAGAAATTATGGAAGATATTCACTCCAAAGGAATAGGTATGTCCGATTTACAGCCTAATAATATTATGGTTGACATACATTTAGTCTGTAAAGTAATCGATTTTGAGACAGCGGGTGATTTATATGAGGAATATACTGGATTAGCCACTAAGGGATTTTCTGGGTATAAATTTGATAGAAAAAGCAATGATGAGTCTGCTTTGTTAAATTTAGTAAAGTATTTATTGCTTCCAATTTCTTCTGTATCGGATTTAGATAAAAAACTAGTACCTATTCAAGAAAACTATATATTTTACCGATTTGGACGAGAGAAAATAATTGAAAAATTTCCAAAATACTTTAATAATGATACTATAAAGGAGCCTAAAGTATGTAATGATTTATTACATATTAAACAAGGGTTAATAAAGGGATTGAAAGAAAATGTTATTTTAACTAATTTATTCTCGTATGGTGATTTAAATTCATACTTAACTGTCGGTGGGACTATAAATTATTTAAATGGTGCATTTGGTATGATTTATGCCTTATATAGAGCCGGAGAGGATCTTTCAAGCTATAAAATTTGGATTGCAAATCAAAAAGAGCGTTTCAAAGAATGTGATTTTGGACTATTATCTGGGCAATTGGGAATAATAAATGTACTGTATATTATTGGAGAAGTGGAGTTGGCTGACGAACTGCTGGAATTTTATTGTTCGAAATTTAGTTTACAGCATTTCACAAATATATCAGTTAGATCCGGCTTATCAGGGGTAATTCTAGGTCTATTAAGTTTAGTATACTTGGGAGTTGCTGAAGACAATCATAAAATACTATCTATGGTAGAAGACATTATCAAGAAAATAGAGAGTGACTTTGATTTCGATTATGAAAAAAAAGATTTTTTGGATGGGCTATCTGGCTATATTTTTGCCTTACTAGTATATTATAAATTAACAAGTAAAGAAGAAATCTATGATTTAGCAGTATCTCATCTGGACAAAGTTCATGGGTGTATTAATATTTCAGAAAAAAGTAGTGTTGTTCAACTTGTAACAAGTGACGGAAGATTGATGCCGTATTTGGGAAATGGAATCATCGGTGTCTCACTTGTTTGGTATTATATGAAATATAAGCTAAATAAAAATTACATTCAGTATTTTGATGAATTGAGCAATAATAGAAGCTTAGGATTGTTTTATGATTCTGGGTTGCTTACAGGAGCTTTTAGTCAAGTTATATTAGAATCTATTCTGGGTTCGGATGATTTGAGCAATCCTCACTTAATGCGGTTATTGAATTTATATTTGATAAAAAACGATAGTCAATTATTTTTACCTGGACAATTATCAATGCGCCGCTCATGTGATGTGCAGTCGGGAAATGCAGGTGCAATTTTGTCTATTCAATCTTTGTTATCAAAGGATCCCTTGCTATGGTTGCCACTAAAGATAGCTTAGGATACTAATATGTAAATACTTTTTATATTAGAATTTTAGAATTTATAATATTTTTAGGATTTACTAGAAAGGAGATACAACCATGGAAACTAAAACAAATTCAATGGATAAGGTTTTGGGTTTACAGACTCTTCCATCTACACAGGTTGAAGCAGCCGCTGTAGCTACCACGGTTACCATTACAATTATTACTAGCGCTTGGTCAACAGTGAGTAATCATTGTAAAAAATGGTAGTTTAGTTGATTGACAAAGGAGGTCTGGGATGATAATTGTGGCTAGTTATCCTGGACTTTCTGTTTTATTGGAGAACTTTCGATGACAGTTATAAAAAAGTTATATGTTTTCATACACGAAGAGTATAAAAAATTTGTTTTATACGCTATTTGCTTGTTCATAGCATTTTCATTGGAAATGGCATTTCCTGTATTAACAGGTGAGTTTATGAATAATTTAGTTTCTAAAAAATCGAATTCTCTAAATTTTGTATTGCTAAGTATTGCAATAGTTGGTCTAGCAAATCAATCAATATCTCCAATTGTAAAATATTTAGGTTTAATTTTTTCTGAATTAATTAATCAAAAAAAAAGGTTTCAGTTCATTAAGATACTCAGAAACATTTCTTATAAAGACTTATCAAAAATTTCAGCAGGTTCAATCACTCAGCGATTTAATTTGGATTTGACACAAGTATCGTCGTTTTTGTTGAATAATTTATTTACCACTATATTTAAATTTTTTCAAACAGTAATCATTATAATATACATATATGTATCGGATGTTTCTTTAGGCTTTTTGACCGTTGCTGCACTTCTAATATACTCTATTGTTTACTATATATTTAAAAGCAAAGTTTATTTGATGGGAGATAGAGTTAAAGAATCAACTTCAAACTTTTATGGAGATTTTTATTCTCAAGTTGCTAACTTAGACTACATAGTTCACCAAGGCTATTATGAAGTAGAGAACGAACGATTTGTAAAGGGATTCAATAATTATTTTTCGATCTTAAAAAGATTCATGAATATTACAAATTTACAGAGTTTTCTTCAAGGAGTGATTGCATTAATATTAAATGTAATTATGTTTAGAGTAGTTGCTTTGCATATTTTTAGTGGTACAATGGATATTGGCAAAGTGACTATTCTTATGTCGTATTTTTCTTTAGTTCTTGGTAATACAGAGTACTTTTTTGATTTTGGTAACTCCTATCAATTGACAAAAGCCTCAATAGAAAATATTTCTTTGTTACTAGGCATTGAACAATCTTTAGATGGAACAGATGCATTTGAAGAGGAAATTCATGAAATTTATGGAAACTTAACTTATGCTTACGATGAAATTTTATATGAAGATTTTTTTATTCACTTTGAAAGAGGTAAAAGTTATTCAATAGTTGGACAGAATGGTTCAGGAAAAAGTACATTATATAAACTTCTATCTGGGATAATACATTGTAGTAAAAATATGATTTACTATAATGGTAAATCTTTAAGCCTAATTGATAGTGTAAATTTAAGACAAAAAAAATATTTCTTTGTTACGCAAAGGCCGTATCTGATGGATTTATCTATAAAGAATTATTTTAAGGAATATTTCGATATTAGTGAAAAAGACTTTTTGGAAAATATTTTGTCTAAAAATATGTTATTAAACCATGATATTTCTTCTTTTCTAGATAGTAAGTGGGATATACCACAAGACAATTTATCCGGCGGTGATTTACAGACAGCAGCAATAATTGCTAGTTTTATATCTGGAAAAGATGTTCTGGTCTATGATGAACCTACTTCAAATTTAGATAGTATTAGAAAGGATTGGTTTCTAAATTCCATAAAGTTTTTGAAGAAAAGAAGTATTGTTATGCTAATATCTCATGATGATGAGGTGATTAAAAGCTGTGATCAAATAATTCAAATTAAGGAGGTAAATAAAAATGCTTGAGAATCTATTAAAGGAAATTAATCCATTCTATTCTGAACCAATTATAAATCATATAATATTATCAGTTAGTATCATTGTTGCAGGTATGTTTCTATTGAGTTATGTTATAAAAAAAATCAATTCAAGTTTAAAAATAAATTTTAGAAACGTTGAATATGTAATTAGTGAGTACAGTTTGAAATACTTAATTGTAATTTCTGGAGTAGTATTATATACCTTCCTATCTTTAGAGGTTCTTAGTAATATTTTGGTCAAGTCTACCTATTACCTGGGGAGAATTTGTTTAATCCTAATTTCGCTTTTGTCGTTATGGTATATCTTAAAAAATAATAGACTTTTAAATAAAGAGTGAATTTAATTTTTAAAATGTGTAATTTTATCCCTATATTTCTGGCTCTATAATTTCTGCAATAGGTACTCCCAGCGCAGAGATAATAGAGCTTTTTGAGTATACAAATTGAATGTACAAAGTAACCGCCCAATATACTTTGTTATTAAGCGTTTACATTGTGATTGGCCAAAGAGGGATAAATTTTTTCAATCAATTACCTAGTCTGAATAAGCGACTTGTTGTGTTTAATAGAGAAAGTACCTCCTCTTAGCATTGTCAGAACGGTGCATCCAATGCGACGAATGACAACATGTTTGATTGGTGGGTATGAGGACGCTTGGAAGATGAAAAGAGCCTGAAAATATAAATACCAGTCAAAAAACTGGTATTTTTGCTTATAAACGCTTACAATAAATATATTCTACTCTTCGAAAATCAAAATTATCCGTTGTCAACTCGCCTTGATGAACTCCAGTTCTATCTTCGGCTTCGTTTCCTAGACTACTTTTGATTTTCATTGAGTAATAAATGCAAGGGAGATGTTTTATGACAACCTTTATTGGAAAACCAGTGACCTTGGTAGGTCCGCAGTTACGAGTGGGAGATACGGCTCCTGACTTTGTCCTCATGGCCAATGACCTGAGTTTGAAAAGTCTGAAAGACTTTGGCAAGCAGACCAAGGTTATCAGTGTTGTGCCTTCTATTGATACAGGGATTTGCGATACCCAGACCCGTCGCTTCAATCAAGAACTGGCTGACCGTGACAATACAGTTGTCATCACTATCTCAGCAGACCTGCCGTTTGCCCAAAAACGCTGGTGTGGGGCCGCAGGTTTGGAAGATGCAGTGACCCTGTCTGATTACTACGATCATGCCTTTGGAAAATCCTACGGTGTGCTCATGCGAGAGTGGAATTTGCTGGCACGTGCGGTCTTTGTCCTCAATGCCGACAACCAAATCACCTATGTAGAATACTTGGACAATGTCAACGAACATCCAGACTATGCTGCGGCTTTGGAGGCTGTCAAATAAAAGAATATAACGGTGTCTGAACGGGCATCGTTTTTTGCGTTCAAAAAGCCACCATTTTCGAGGTGGCCTATTTTCGCTTGTATGTTTGTAGGACTTTAGCAGTTGCTAATCGGATAAAGGTCAGATAGAAACCTGTCACACCAGCCATTTCCAGCAGGAGTTTCTGTAATTGTTCCCTGATAGATATGGTAGATAGAGTATTTGTGCCGACTAGTAGAGGATAGTCTTCTTGGAAGGTAAATTGGAACTGATGTGCCAATAGAAGCAGCATGAACAGGATGAGAGCATAGATAGCAACTTGGAGGAGAAGAGCAAGTAAGGTCAGGCTAGTGGCATATTGACCAGGGGATAGTCCGTTGATAAAGAGGAGACCACGATGTTTAGAAAGGTCAGTCATGAGGAGCCAGACTATCAAAGAGCAGATGACAAGGGGGATGATATAGATACTGGTAGGAAGAAGTTGCAAGAAGGTCATATAAAAGTCCTTGGGAGCAGTAGAGTAGTGAAAAGTAAGAGCTTGCTCTAGAACGTTTTTATTGACTGTGATACGTTCTGCCAGTTCGCTGTTCGTAAAATGGTTGATATTATGCCCCTTTGCCTCCCAGTTTTGCAAGGTCTGGTAGAGCTCTAACTCCGTTTCCAAGACCTCCTGACTTTTTCCTTGGATATGTTCCTTTTCTAAGTAGGTGGTCGTCAGTTCCAAGAGTTTTTTATAATAATCCATGCTTTCCTGGTCTAAGGCTTGGGCTTCCTTATCGTCAGCATACAAGAAGGTTTCAGCTTCTTTTTTGACTTGTATGATACGGGTTCGGTCCTCAAAGCGCAAGTTTTCGGCCTCTAGAACATTCCGATAGGACAGAGCAAGCGGGATAAGAGCCACAGCAGTCATGAGGGCTAGAAAAATAGCATTGCGTTTCAGTCGTAGAATGAAAAGGGACAATAGATTCATGGTCAAGCCTCCCTATTCAAATAGTTCTTTATAGATTTCTTCGGACTGGTGCTCCTGAATGCTAATATCTAGAATTTCCACCTGACACGCCATGACTTGGTCTAGGTAGAAATGCAGACTGTGAACACTGGTGTCTAGCTGAATGCTATCATTGGCCAAAGTCAGTCCCTTCATTTGCCCAAGTTTCTGATACACTGTCTGATTGTCACTAGTCTGAATGGCATATTGTCGCCCAACCTGTTCCAGTTTCCACTCAATGATTTTTCCCTGTTTAAGAAAGAGCAGTTGGTCGGTTAGTTGGTCCACCTCGTTTAATTGGTGGGAAGACACGATAATGGTTGAACCATTTTTGGCTAGTTTCTGGAGCAATTTTCTGGTCTGGATGTAGCTGGTCGGGTCCAAGCCGTTCAAGGGTTCATCCAAGAGCATGACCTGGGGCTTGTTCATAATACCGATTGCCAGCAGGAGATGTTGTTTCATCCCCAGTGAATAATTTTTGACAGGAATGTTCACGTAATCACGGATGCCGATTTCTTGGATGACTTCCTCAATCCGCTCTTTGGGTAACCCTTGGATAGTTTGGACCAATCGCAAGTGTTCCAGTCCAGTCAATTCAGGGTAGAGGACACGGTTGTCCTGCAGGTAGGAAAAGGTTTGGTAGACATTTGGATTATCGTGCTTCTTGCCGTTTATAGAAATCTCTCCCGAATCAAAGGTTTGCAGGTTGGCAATGCAGTCTAGGAGGGTTGTCTTTCCAGAACCGTTTGGTCCAATCAAGGCCCAGATTCCAGGTTCCACCAGTTCTAGGTTTAGCTGGTCTAGTATTTTCTTTTTTCCGTAGGATTTGCACAAATTGTGAATGGATAATCGCATGGTTAGACCTCACTTTTTCTTGTCAGGAGATAGAATTGCAGGATATAGATGAGCAGGTTACTGATGAGAAGAACCGTAAAGACTTTTGGAATGCTGTATCCTGTTAATTGTTGGTAGATGATAGCACTTCCGTCCGCCAGATTGCCTGCGTTCCAAAGGCTGAATGGATTGAAGATATGGGGAAAGAAGTTGGCAGAGATGAGAAGTCCCAGTGTGACAACCAGTCCAGCCAGTCCATTTTTTAAGACTCTAGCCAAGGTCTGTGCCACTCCCAGCAAAAATAGCAGGTAGAGATAGTGCATGCCACAGGCCAGCAAGATGACCTGGTAAATAGGTTTGATAGCTGTTTGGATTAGACTGAAATCAATTCCCTTACTGCTATAGGTGGTGACGGGATAAATCCAGCTACTATTGCCATTTAGCAAAAAAGCGATGAGCAAATGGCTCAGATAGAGGGTTAGAAAGAGGGCAGTATAGAGTGTTAGGAAGGCTAGGTATTTATTGGTTGTAATTCGGATTCTAGTCAGCCCTAGGGTCTGTAAAAGGCGAATCTGCCGGCTAGTTCCCTGCTGGTCTTTGATGAAAAAATTGGTGAAAGTTAAGAGAAAGAGAGGAAGGGTGATGACCAGGCCTAGCTGTTTTTGACCCTGCCAGATTTCATGACTGGTTCCCTTTAAGGCCTGCTGGCCCAGGCTCTTGACGATTTCTCTATCTGTTGGTGTTTGGGGATTCTCAAAGGCTGTTAGGTAAAGCTCAGTTGGAAAGGCTGAGGGTATCTCCTTTTCAAGCAGATACTTGGACATCAAGAAGGTATTTTCGATGGTTTGTGGGGTAAAATCATAGCTTTGGTAGGAAAGGCTGATGTATTGACCATCCTTCTGATAGTGCTGGATATTTTTCTCATAAAAATAGGTCCAGTCCTCCTTCTTGACCGCCTCAATCTCCTTTTGGTAGTTGGCAATATAGTCTATAAAGAAGTCCTTTTCAGCCTGATAATCTTCTTGGCTGAGGGCTTGATTCTGATACTGTGTTTCTAAATCTTGTATGATATTTTCAAATTTTTGAATGTATTGTTCATGGTTCTGGATGACCTTTAATTTGGCCTGGCGATTGTGGTAGCCAGCTAGAAAGGAAGTAGACAGGATAGTCATCAGCATGACCAAGATAGCGAACAAGTTTTTCTTGCTACGGAAAAATAGCTTTCCTTCAATTTGAAACATAGATACCTCCAGGGGAGAAATGGTGAAGGGATAGATGAATAAATGTGTTATTATCTATAATTATAATGTTAACATAAATATAAATCAAGAGATTGCACAAACAACTTGAATATCTTTGTCTAATTTGATATACTAAATCCATCAAAAACAAGGAGGGTCTTTTATGGAAAAGACACAGATTATTCAAGACGTTTTGGCCCTCATTCAAGACTTGAATCGGGCCTTCCAAGCAGATAAGCGGGGGACAGCTGATGAACAGCGATTGCAACATAATCTGATAGAGACGACACGCATATTGTCGGAGGCTGAGTCTGTCACCAATACAGAACTGATTGCGATTGAGAAATTCTACCGTTCGACCAGTTTTTTGGTTGGACTAGGCGACCTGCGATTGAGTGAAACCAGCAGGCAGGCTTGGCGGTCCTTTGATCGCTATTACTACCAAACCATCAGAGAAGAACTCAAACTCTATGGCGGCTCTGCTATTGCCCAAGTGTAATAGATGTTAAGGGAGTGGGACAAAAATCGGTAACCCGCAGGGTTCGATGAGTCGTTAGCCCACCCCCGCACAGTTGAGTAGGGCTGTAAAAGCTGATAAAATCAGCTAATTAGAGCCCACTCAACCACTGCATCAAGTTTAACTATTGAAAAAAACTAAGGAGGCCAGGACTTTTGTCCCAGCCTCTTTATGTTATAATATTACTAAGAAAAGCGAGGTGTACCATGTCCTATATCCAAGTAATCAATTTGTCAAAATACTACCAAATGGGGGATGCAACCATTGTGGCCAATGACAGCGTGTCCTTTGAGATTGAACAGGGGGAGCTGGTCATCATTTTGGGTTCGTCTGGTGCAGGCAAATCCACCCTTCTCAACATTTTAGGAGGCATGGATAGCAATGATGAGGGGGAAGTTTGGATTGACGGTGTGGATATCTCCAAGCTGTCCAGTCATGAACTGACCAACTATCGTAGAGATGATGTAGGCTTTGTCTTTCAATTTTATAACTTGGTTGCCAATCTGACCGCTAAGGAAAATGTGGAACTGGCAGCAGAAATCGTCAAGGATGCCTTGGATGCCGAGGAGGTCTTGGAAGAGGTCGGACTTGGCCATCGTATCAATAATTTCCCTGCTCAGCTTTCAGGTGGTGAGCAGCAACGGGTGGCCATTGCCCGTGCGGTTGCCAAAAAGCCTAAAATTTTGCTTTGCGATGAACCAACTGGCGCTCTGGACTACCAAACAGGTAAGCAGGTCTTGCAAATCCTGCAAAATATGTCCCGCACACAAGGGGCAACGGTAATTATCGTGACCCACAATAGCTCTCTGGCTCCTATTGCAGATAGGGTCATTCGGATGCGGGATGCCCGTGTGCATTCAGTTGAGCTGAATGCAGAACCGCAGGATATTGCTAGTCTAGAATATTAGTGGGTGATATGATGAAAAAGAAAATCTACTGGAAGGATATGAGGCAATCTCTGCTTTCTTCCAAGGGGCGTTTTTTGTCCATCTTTAGCCTGATGATGCTAGGAGCTCTAGCTTTGACAGGTCTGAAAGTAACAGCTCCCAATATGGAAAAAACTGCCCAATCCTTTGTTGCCGACCATAGGACAATGGATTTGGCTGTCATTTCAGGTCTGGGAATCAGTCAGGCTGACCTGGATGAATTGGCATCCATTAAAGGTGTGACAGTAGAGGCTGGCCATTTTAAGGATGTAGTAGACAAGAAAAATCAGACTGCCATTCGGCTATTTTCAGCGCCAAAATCTATTTCCACCTATAAATTATTAGAAGGTAAACTCCCTAGCAAGAAGGACCAGATAGCACTCTCTCCCTCCCTACAAGCAAGTTACAAAATGGGTGACACCTTTCAGGTGACTGAGCCAAATAAGGATGGGACTATTCTGACGCAAACCACCTTTACAGTTGTTGGTTTTGTGGCTTCTGCAGAAATCTGGGACAATGAAACCATGGGACTGGCCACAAGTGGTAATGGACAACTGGCTGGCTATGGGGTGGTGAGCAAGGACAGCTTCCAATCAGAAGCCTACACAATCGCTCGGCTTGCTTATGATGATTTGAAAGACCTGCCCTATTCTAGTCAAGCCTACCAAGACAAACTAGATGACCATCAAGAAGCATTAGAAACCTTATTAGCAAACAACGATGAACAACGGTTGGAAACCATTCAAGCAGAAGGGCAAACGGAGATTGCTAAGGGGGAAGAAGATATTGCTCAGGCTCAATCTCAGCTGGATCAAGCAGCAGAAGACCTGGCGACTGGTCAGGAACAAGTCGCAAGTGGTCGCAGTGAGTTTGCGCGTGGCAGGGCTAAATTGGTTCAGTCAGAGATGGAATTGCGGACTGCCCAGGCCCAGTTGTTGCAAACCAAGTTTCAATTGGAAGAAAGCAAGAAAGAATTGGACAGCCAGAAGGCTAAACTGGACCAAACAAAATCCTTTTTGGACGGAAGTCATACCGAACTGCTTCAAAGGGCGCAACAATTGGAGAGCGCAAAACAAGAACTAGATATGCAGAATACACAACTCAGTCAAACCGCTTCAGAAATATCAACCGGTCGTTCCAATTGGTACCAAGGACAAGAAGCACTCAACCAGCAAATTGAAAGTCAGGTTCAGGCTGGACAGACCTTATCTGACTATCCAGATTTATTGTCTAGGCAGGAAGCCTTGGATACTGAAAAAGCTCGTCTAGACCAACTTGAAGCTGACTATGAGCAAGCTCACCAATCCTATATCAATAACTATGACTACTACCAATCCAAGGTTATAGAATATGAAACTAGTTTAGCTGATTATCAAACCTGGAACCAGGAATACCAAACTGGACTAGCTCAGTACCAAGCTGGTTTTGCTCAATATGAGCAAGGACTTGCGGCCTATCATAAGGGTGTTTCTGATTACGAATGGGGTGTCAGTCAATTGGAATCTTCTGACTTGAAACTTCGTCAAGAGGAACTCCGCTTGGAGCAGGCTGATGAAGAACTGTCCCAGGCTCAAAGTCAATTGACAGAAAAACAGGCAGAAGCCAATCAAGAAATAGGTCAAGCCAAAACAGAGCTTGCCCAGGCCAAGTCCGACCTGAGCAAGTTGGAAAAATCTCCCTATCAGATTTACACCAGGTCCAGCCTACCAGGTGGGGATGGCTACACGACCTATAGCAATGCGACCAAGTCCATCGCGGCCGTAGGCAATGTTTTCCCGGTAGTTCTCTACTTAGTCGCTGCTCTAGTCACCTTTACCACCATGGCTCGTTTTGTCGATGAAGAGCGGACCCAGTCAGGCATTTTCAAGGCCCTTGGCTATACCAATAGGCAAATCATGGCCAAATTCATTTTGTATGGACTAGCAGCTGGCCTAGTTGGTACTCTTGTCGGCATTCTTGCTGGAAATCTTGTCCTATCACCTATCATTTCGAGCATTATCACGCAGACGACGGTCATCGGGTCTGCCCAGCTTCATTTTTATCCACTTTGGACAGGTCTGGCCCTCTTGCTTTCTCTGATTTCATCCGTCCTCCCTGCCTATCTGGTAGCTCGGAGAGAATTGACAGAGAAGCCTGCCCAGCTCCTCCTTCCAAAACCTCCCGCTGCTGGCTCCAGTATTTGGCTGGAAAAATGGTCAGCCATCTGGTCCCGCTTGAGCTTTACCCACAAGGTGACTGCCCGCAATATCTTCCGCTACAAGCTCCGCATGCTCATGACCATCTTTGGTGTGGCAGGGACAGTCGCCCTCCTCTTTGGCGGTCTAGGCATTCGTTCCTCTATCTCAGGGGTTGTTCAACGGCAGTTTGGGGAGCTGATCCATTATGATATGTTGGTAGTGGAAAATAGCAGAGCAGAGGAGCAGGACTTAGACAAATTAACAGACTTTCTCCAGTCAAATCAAGTTGGTCAATCCTTGCCAGTGGCTTTTGAACAACTCCGTCAAACAGTGGAGACAAATGGGCAAAGAAAGAATGTATCAATCAGCCTCTTTATTTCAGACCGTCAGGATCTAGGAAATCTAGTCAGTCTTGAAACGTCATCTGGTCAGCCTATTCAACTGAGTGGCAGGGGTATTGTCCTCACGGAAAAACTCGCAGCTATCTACGATGTGACAGTCGGAGACAAGCTATCGCTGACCTTGGAGGATAAGGAAGTTCAGGTCAGGGTTGCTGCTGTGGCGGATATGTATGCAGGACACTTTATCTATATGACTAGAGGCTATTATGAGCAAGTGACGGGCAAGCAAAAGACTGCAAATGCCTATCTGGTGCAGTTAAAAAATGACCAGACCAGCCATGTTCAAACGATTTCTAGCCAGTTATTAGCCATGCCAGCAGTCAGAAGTCTGGTGCAAAATACCTCCCTCATGTCCATGCTGACCACTATTGCAGGCTCACTACAGACCATTATGACTATCTTGGTGGTCCTGTCTATCCTGCTCGGTCTGGTTATCCTCTACAACCTGACCATTATCAATATGTCAGAACGGATTCGAGAACTTTCGACCATAAAAGTTCTGGGCTTTCATAATAAGGAAGTGACCCTCTATATTTATCGGGAAACTATTGTCCTTTCCTTGATTGGTATGGGGGTTGGACTGATTGGAGGAATCTACCTTCACAAGATTCTTCTTGCCATGATTGGTTCGGATAGCATTCGTTTCAATCCAGCAGTCGGTCTGGAAGTTTATGCCATTCCAGTGATAGCTATTGTTGGTATTTTGGCAGCCCTTGGCATCTATGTCAACCATCATCTAAGAAAGGTGGATATGCTAGAAGCACTCAAGTCTAACGAATAGAAAGGACAAAATGAAAAATAATACACTATTTACACTATTGAACACTATATTGATGATACTGTATTATGTATCCTATGTTTTAGTCCTTTTTGCTTTTTTAGAGTGGGAAGGGAGAATGATAGCGTTTATCACGATAGTATTATTTGGAATTCCCTTGATTGCATTTTTTCTACCCTTTGTTGGAGGGGTGATGTTTTCTACAAAAAAATGGATTATCCTCTGCCTTTCTTATTTATCAGCTTGTCCAGCAGTTTATTTTCTCCAAGTTGCTCTGGCAGACGGTCTTCCTCTGAGAGGGCGAACGGATTTTACTGGAGATACCCACGCCTTGCCTCTTTACATTACCTATCATGTCATCGGGTCAATTATTCTCTTTTTAGTAGTGGCGACGATTTCATTTCTTTTCAATGCAGCACGACTGTGGCATGAAAGACGAGAAAATTCTATCAAAGAGTAGGAAATTTCCTGCTCTTTTTTCATTCCCAATACTCTCGGATACCAAAACAGATAAAGCATGCTATAATAGAGTCATGAAAAAAAATAAATTATTACTCATTGATGGCTCTTCGGTAGCCTTCCGTGCCTTCTTTGCACTTTATAACCAAATTGACCGATTCAAGAATGCCAACGGTCTGCATACCAACGCCATTTACGGCTTCAACCTCATGCTGGACCACATGATGAAGCGGATTGAGCCGACCCACATCCTGGTGGCTTTTGACGCCGGCAAGACCACCTTCCGTACCGAGATGTACGCCGATTACAAGGCAGGCCGTGCCAAGACCCCCGACGAGTTCCGCGAGCAGTTTCCTTTCATCCGTCAGATGCTGGATGCTATGGGGGTCAAGCACTATGAGCTAGCTCAGTACGAGGCAGACGATATTATTGGTACCTTGGACAAAATGGCAGAGCGGACAGACATTCCTTTCGATGTGACCATTGTCAGCGGTGACAAGGACTTGATCCAGCTGACTGATGAGAACACCGTAGTCGAGATTTCCAAGAAAGGCGTTGCAGAATTCGAAGAATTCACCCCAGCCTACCTCATGGAAAAAATGGGTATCACTCCTGCTCAGTTTATCGACCTCAAGGCTCTCATGGGGGATAAGTCCGATAACATCCCTGGAGTGACCAAGATTGGTGAGAAAACAGGTCTCAAACTCCTGATGGAACACGGGTCACTAGACGGCATTTACGAAAACATCGACAGCATGAAGGCATCCAAGATGAAGGAAAACCTGATTGCGGATAAGGAACAGGCCTTTCTCTCTCGAACCCTTGCCACCATTGACACCAATGCCCCTATTGAAATCGGTCTGGATGACCTGATTTATGAAGGTCCCAAGGTAGAAGAACTGGGTCAATTCTACGATGACATGGGCTTCAAGCAGTTGCGGGCTCAGTTGGGAACTAGCGCTGAGGAAGAAGTTTCTGCAGTCGAGTTTCAAACAGTCACCGAATTGACTGAGGATATGCTGCGCGCGGATCAATTTTTCTATTTTGAAATCTTGGGCGAAAACTACCACCGAGAAGACTTGGTGGGACTGGCCTGGGGAGATAAGGAGCAGATTTATGTTGGAGGACCAGAACTCCTCGATAACCCAATTTTACGCCAGTTCTTGGAAAAACAGACTATCAAGACCTATGACTTCAAGCGTGGAAAAGTCCTCTTAGCCCGCCAGGGTTTGGACTTGCCATTGGCTAGCTTTGACAGCCGTCTGGCAAAGTACCTCCTGTCAACAGTCGAAGACAATGCCATCACCACTATTGCCAACCTTTATGGTCAAACTCGTTTAGTTCCCGACGAAGTAGTCTATGGCAAGGGGGCAAAATTGGCTCTGCCTGCCCGAGAAGATTTCTTCCCTCATCTTGCCAATAAACTACAAGTCCTTATTGAAACCGAAGCAGTCATGCTCGAAAAACTGGAAGAAAACCAGCAAATTTCCCTTCTTTTTGACATGGAATTGCCTCTGGCAAATGTCCTAGCCAAGATGGAAATCACAGGAATCAAGGTTCAAAAAGAAACCTTGCAGACCATGCAGGCTGAAAATGAAGTCTTGATTGAACAGCTAACCAAGGAAATCTATGAGTTGGCAGGTCAGGAGTTTAATATCAATTCGCCGAAACAACTGGGAACTATTCTTTTTGAAGACATGGGCTTGCCTTTGGAATACACCAAGAAAACCAAGACAGGCTACTCAACTGCAGTGGATGTTCTAGAACGCTTGGCCCCAATTGCCCCAGTTGTTTCCAAGATTTTGGACTACCGTCAGATTACCAAGCTCCAGTCAACTTATGTGATCGGCTTGCAGGATGCGATTTTGGAAGACGGCAAGATTCATACCCGTTATGTTCAGGATTTGACTCAGACAGGTCGTCTGTCTTCTACAGATCCGAACCTGCAAAATATCCCAGTCCGTCTGGAACAAGGTCGCCTGATTCGCAAGGCCTTTGTCCCATCGCTTGAGGACAGTGTTCTCTTGGCATCGGATTATTCACAGATTGAATTGCGGGTCTTGGCCCATATTTCTAAGGATGAGCATTTGATTGAAGCCTTTCAGAAAGGTGTAGACATCCATACCTCTACAGCCATGCGGGTCTTTGGTATTGAAAAAGCAGAAGATGTGACAGCAAATGACCGCCGCAATGCCAAGGCAGTCAACTTTGGAGTGGTTTACGGGATTTCAGACTTTGGCTTGTCCAATAACTTGTGCATTAGCCGTAAGGAAGCCAAGGACTACATTGACACCTACTTTGAACGTTTCCCAGGTATTAAGAACTACATGGAAACCATTGTTCGTGAGGCGCGTGATAAGGGCTATGTAGAAACTATTTACAAACGCCGCCGTGAATTGCCAGAAATCAATTCCCGTAATTTCAATATCCGTAATTTTGCGGAACGGACAGCCATCAACTCTCCTATTCAGGGTTCGGCCGCAGATATTCTCAAAGTGGCTATGATTAACTTGGACAAGGCCATTGAAGAAGCTGGCTTATCTACTCGCATGCTCTTGCAGGTACACGATGAGATAGTTCTGGAAGTACCAAAAGCAGAATTGGAAACGGTAAAAAAATTAGTAAAAGAAACAATGGAATCAGCCATTTCCCTGTCTGTCCCATTGATTGCGGATGAAAATGCAGGTGAGACTTGGTATGAAGCCAAATAGGAAGAGAGCTACACGGATACCTGTAAAGGCAGAAAACGTGTTGAAAGGTGAGGAGCAGAGGCTAGCCACTTGGCTATTTTACATATGTAACTTTTCTAATTTTCTTTTCTGCTTTTTCGCCTTTACTCCTTTGAGTAAAATCAACACTTTTTTAGTTTTTGCTTTACCCCATCTCTATTTTTCAATTAGACTTTTCTTATACAAACTATGGTATCGTATGGGCTATCATCCCTTACCAGAGCGGCGATATCAAAGAGGACCAAAAGGTGGAATTCACTTGCCTGTATTTACAAAAAATACAGAGGAATATAAACAGATTCGCCAGCAACAGTCGCTAAAATATCAAATAATGTACAATACCTATAAGATTATTTATCGAACATGTTACTTCTCCTTTTTGTTTGTGTTTCTCTCCTTCTTGGTTTATATAGGAGAAGAAGGTTTTCCAGTCTCCTCTCAGGAAAATACCTTGTACCAATTATCTGGAGGAATTGAAGAAATAGTACCATTCTTAATGGGTGTCCTAGCTTTACTAACGTTTTTACTAGTAGGGCTACTCTATGAAGCGGGAAAAGTACTATGGCAAAGTCATTTTTACCAGCGGTATCCTGTCAAAGTTTTGCTATTTGAACGGGATGAACCAATTTTATCGGTGAAAAATAGAGAAGAATTTGCTATATTTTAATTAAAAGATAAAGGATGAAATAATGAAGAAGACACTAATCATGCTAGGACTGGCTTCCTGTTTTTTGGTAGGCTGTGGAGAAAAGACAGAAAATAAGGGCACCAATCCTTCTGGAGATGATTTTTCTACAACATTGCCGATTTTAAAAGAAAAGCAAGACACGATCAATGAATCGATGAACGTTCTTGCTAATGCACCTGTGGTGGTTGTTAATGCCAACCCACCAGCAGATGAGACACAAAAAGGCCACAAAATCCACGCGGCTAACAATGGTGTTGCAGAAAAGGATGAGGCAGGCAATATCAAGGAAAATTTTCGTTATTATGATGTGCCGACCAACTGGACTATCAATACAGAGAACACGGAAGATGAGACGGTAGCTGCAGTCTACGATGTTAAAGTTGATTCTAGCAATTTTATGGTTCAGCTTTATAACATCAATGCCTTCAATAAATCACCCCTTGAAGAAGGTCGCAATATGACCCCCGAGGAATTGGAAGCTCGCATGGCTGAAACCAATCACTCTTTCATTGAAAAAACGATTGTTACCATAAATGGTCAAGAATGGCAGGTCGGTCGTCAATTGATGACAGATAGAAAAATGGGACGCATTACCTTCTATCGCATGGAATCAACAGGTGCTTATGATGATTCTGTTGTAGTAGGATCGGTCTATTATTCTCTGGATCCAGGATTAGATAAGGATCGGACTAACCTTAAGCAGACCATCGGTCAGCTCAAGGATGTTCTCTACAATATTTCTAAAAAATAAATCTAATTAGAAAGAGGAGCAAATGATAGACTGGTTGAAGACAAGAAGCTATGGGGAGCAGTTTTGGTTAGGGTTTACTTGTGTCCTACTAAGTATGTTTTTAGCTTGGCTGACCAAAATCAATTATTTGGCAAACCTCGGCTGTGCCTCTTATGCTTTATTGATATTAGCTTTTCCAAAAATACCTAACCGGAAACGGTTGACAGATAAAGAAGAAAAGACCGTCCGCTTGGTTGCCATCCTTGCACTTGTTTTATTTCTAGTTGTCTTTCGATTTGAACTATCCTAATGGAGGAACCTATGACTTATTCATTTCAAAATCCCAGTCAAGAACAAATTTTTACTTACCTGAAGAATGCCAAGACCATTGCAGTCGTTGGCTTATCTAGCCGTGAAGAAACAGCAGCCTATCGGGTGTCCAAGCTCATGCAAGAAGCAGGCTACAAAATCATTCCAGTCAACCCAAGAGCAGCAGGTGAGACCATCCTCGGAGAAAAGGTTTATGCTAGCCTTTTGGACATTGACCAGCCGATTGATATTGTCAATGTTTTCCGTCGCTCTGAGTTTTTGGCAGATGTGGCGCGTGAGTTTGTCCAGACAGAAGCCAAGGTTTTCTGGTCTCAGCTTGGATTGGAAAGCCAAGAAGCAGAAGAAATATTGCGTCAGGCTGGTCGCAATGACCTTGTCATGAACAAGTGTATCAAGATTGAATACTTAGATATGCAGGAAGCTTCATGATCGGATAGTCGAGGTGGTATTGATGAAATTGCTTGCCAAATATCTTATGTATTTGAGCCTATCTGCTATCATGTTGGTCATACTACTAGCCTGTTCTAGCCAGACCTCATCAGTAGATAGGAGTTCAACAAGTTCGAGCAGTTCTACCAAAACCAGTTCCTCAAGCAGCACTTCAACGAACAAGCAGGTAGAGACGACTGGCTCATCATCCACGGTTTCAAGTACAAGTAGTAGCCCTAGCTCAAGCCTGGCTGATGAGAGTTCCAGTCAAACCCAGACTAGTCAGTCAGAGGAGAATAGCCAGGTTCTTGTTCCTAGCCAACCAGCGCTACATCCCAATTACCAAGCTATCTTGAATACCTACAGCAAGTGGATAAACGTTTTGAGAAGCGGCGGAACCTTTGACGATCCGACTGTGGAAGAAGGCTATTTAAAGAATATAAATCCCCAGGCTTCATTTTACTATGCCCTCTATGATATTGATGGAAATGGTCAGGCAGAACTCTTGCTTGCGACTGGTGGGGAGCACATGTTTGTATTTTCCATCTGGGGAAATGAAGCCTATCCAACCCGCTTGGTTTCATCAGAAAATGTACGGGTATATGTAGATATTTTCGAGAATGGCTTAATCAGCAGTTTCTTCTTGGATGGCTATCGACCAGACAGTGAAGGCAGTATTTATAGAATTGCTGGGGATGGCAGTCAGGTCTATACCGTTGGCACTTTTCGCTTACACACCCAAACGGGTCTAGTTACTTCTGATGGACCAGAACTTTTGCCAGACAGAAGTAGCGCCATTCAAGATAGTTTGAATTGGCAATTGTTTCAATAAATAAAATAGGCACCCAGAATGTTCTGGGGCCTTTTCTTAACGTTTTCTTAAACCATTTTTAAAATAGCCATAATTGGAGATTTTTTACTTGCCTTTCCAAGTTTTAGCATGCTATAATTGGAAATCACTATTTGAAAATTAATTGAAAACGTATGTTTTTAAAATTAGAAATGAGGAAATCATGAAGAAAAAACTAACAGCAGCCTTGATTGCCCTACTTGCCTTGGCGGCAGCAGCCTATAATGGCTTCTTGCTCTTTTTCCAAAAGGATACAGCAACAGAAACCACTACCAGCCAGCTGGCAAGTAGTACTAGTCAAGTTAGCTCAAGTAGTCAAGCGACAGGAACTGGTGAATCCAGCTCTGCAACTGCATCCAGTCAATCAACAGGCTTGACAGACGGTACCTATACAGGTGCGGTAACATCGACCAATCGAGGAGACTACCAGGTTCAGTTAACCGTTTCAGGTGGAAGTATCAGCGATATTAGCATCTTGCAATATCCAAATGATAACCCACAATCTCAAGAAATCAATGACGGTGCCCTACCAACCTATGTTGCAGAAGCTATCTCTAATCAATCAGCCCAAGTCAACCAAATTTCGGGTGCAACAGAAGCCTATAAAGGCTTTACAGGTTCCTTGCAAGATGCCCTTAACCAAGCCTCATGATACAGATTATCAGCCGAACAGTTGAAGCCATGACCCTGCCCTTTACTATTAGCCTGGCAACGACCCAAACCCGTCAACTAGAAGATGAGTTGGAAGGACTGAGTTCGACAATACTGAGCGAGCTAGAGCGTTTGGAGGAAAAATTTTCAGCCTTTCGCTCGACATCGATGGTCTGTCGGTTTCAAAATGGGGATAAAAGCGTCTTACTAGACAATGAATTCCAAGCAGTTTTTGCCTTGGCAGAGATGGCCTATCAAGAAACAGATGGCGCATTTGATCCCTACTACAAGGGGGTCTATGATCCGATAGGTCTGGTCAAGGGTTGGGTGATTGAAGAGCTTTTTAAAACAACATTGCTTCCCTATCTTCAACACCCAGATGTTGAAGTAGTCTGCCTAAATGGTGGTGGAGATATGCAGTTTGCGACCAAGGAAGCAAGTGCTTTTGTCTGGAAAATCGGTATTGAAAATCCTGAAAACCTCCAGGAAATGCTGGCCGTCTTTACAGCCAAGAATGGAGCCATCGCCACATCTGGTTATAGCAAACGAGGGCAACATATTCAATCCAAGAATGACCTCCAACAGATAACCTTTATGGACACTAGTCTAACAAGAGCCGATGTATGGGCTACAGCTGGATTAAGCATGCCAGAAAACAAATTGGTCCAAGCCATCGCTCACCACCAACTCAGTGGTTTGTATATCAAACCGCAACAGCTACAATTTTTTCAAAAAGGAGAATTTATTTCGTGATTAAGAAAAATAACTATGCTTTAGGATTGGCCTGGATGGTTGCCCTATTCATCCTACCATTTCCATTTATCTATACCTTCGTGACGGGAATGCCTGCGGGCTACGGTCAAATGAAGGTTAGTATCGCTTTAGGGATTGTGGCATACGTATGGATGCTCCTAGCGATTTATATTGGAACCAAGCCCAAGTGGTTGGATCGATTGATTGGCTTGCCAGCAGCCTATATGATTCATGGAATTCTCAGCCTGGTGGCCATCTATTTTTCATTTATGCATAAGAATCTCCTGCCATCTTATGGCTTGATTGAGCAGACAGGGGATATTGCTTTTCTCATCTTCCTATCCTTAGCCATTTATTCAATGGTGTTTATGGCAGGTTGGTTGACATCGAGAATTCGTTTCCTAGCGATCTTGAAGCGCAAACTGGAGACAACATTCAAACATGAAGTGTCTGTTTGGCTCCATCGTTTGAACCTTTTGGCGACCTTCTTAATCTTTATCCATGTTCAGTTGATTGAGTATATTCGGGCAAATACTGGCTTTATGGTCGTTTTTTACCTAGCGTCTGGTTTTGTTTTTCTATCGTATTTATGGGCCAAGTTCAAGCCAAATGCAAAGGGGTATGCAGCTAAATTAGTCGAAAATCGTGAAATTGCTGACAATATTTATGAATTGCACATTCAATTACCTAAAGGTAAGTCGGCTAAGCTGAGAGCAGGAGATTTTGTCTTCATTTCCTTCCCGGGTGTCAAGGGCTTGTCAGAGCCTCATCCCTTCTCCCTTGTCAATGCTCCTGACCGAAATGACCAGATTACCTTGGCCATTCGTGGAGATGGTGATTTTACCCGCACCCTACAAACAGTGTCAGCTCCAGCCCGTGTCCGAGTGGATGGTGGCTATGGAATGTTCCAAACGGTCGTAGAGGACCAGCAACCAAAGAACATTATCATGATTTCAGGTGGTATCGGTATTACGCCCTTACTTTCGCTCATTGATCAATTCCCAGAAATTGATACCACGGTCTTTCACGGTGCCACAACTGAGGCAGCCTTGATTTACGAAGAAAAATTCACATCTTGGGAAGCAGAAAGGGATAATTTTAGAGCTATCCGCAAAATCGGTGCCTTTGAAGAAGCAGAAGTCTTGTCTGCACTGCCACATGACTTTGATGCATTGACAGTCTTGGTGTCAGGACCTCCGGCAATGGCCCGTCACTGGATCAAGACCTTGGCCAAAAACGGAGTACCAAAGACGCATATTTTCTATGAAGAATTTGGATGGTAATGCTTCTAGCTGACTGATGCTAAACCTCTTCCACCTACCCTGTTAAAGTTGGTTTCTATTGAAACTGACTTTTTTTATGGACAAAAAAAGCCCAGCGTTTGACGTTGGACCCTGTGGTGACTGAAGAAGAGGAATGTTAGAATTGGAATAAGCTACTACACATGGCGTAAAAAATAGAAAGGAAGAAACCTATTTCAATTCTAAAGATGTAAGAATATACATTTACCATTCCTCAGTTGATAGTATAACATAAAACTATATAGAATTTCAATTATTAACTATTATTTTATTTTAAATATCGACACAAATTGAAAAAAGGTCGATTTTATGCATTTTTTGAATAAAAGAAAAGAAGCTGATTTCAGTCAACTTCTTCACTAGTATTCATAAAATATTTTTTTATAGAAAAAGAATAGTAAACTCTTTCCACATATAGATGAATATTATACGAAAATAGATTATGTTATCGTTGGATTATTCATAAACGTAGTTCATTTTTTTAGCTTGATCGTCTAAAATTCCCTCATGGAAGTAAGACTGTGCTAGGTAGTGGTAGGGCAAAACATACAGACCGGCTAGACCAAAGGTGATGATGCTCAGCACATACCAACCGACAAAGGACAAATCCAAGGTGAAGCGTTTGAACTTATAGCCTTTCATCAATTTTCGGCTGCTCTTGATAATCGAATAGGCACCGGTATATTCCTCACGCTCTAATTGCTCAAATAAGATAAATTCTACCTGAGAGTAGGCATAGATTTGTGGAATATAAATAGCAAATCCAATGATGGTGAGGAAAAGACCGACAATCAGGAAACTCCCTAGTAGGGCTAGAATATCCTGAGGAATAAGGTTTGGGTCGGTTAGACCTGTTGAAACGACTATGCTGGCTGAAACAATGGTAGCTCCAATCACTAGACCAATCCCAAAATAGAAGAGAAACCCCCAAAGAAAGATAAGGAAACTCTTTAAGATATAGGTCCTAATGATCTTTCCAAAATCCTTGTGGTAAAAGATACTGACGCAGTCCTTATATGACACTGCTTGCTTGGTATTTTTTGCGACTTGAAACAAGGTCCAAATGACCGATAACTGAAGCAAGCCTAGTAATAAACCATAGAATAAAGGAAACAAGGAGGTAGAAATAAGGTAACCTGGACTAAGGATTTCCTCAGGTGTCAGGCCTGCAAGACTATTGCGAGAAGCAGAAAATAATTGAACGATAACAGATATGGCGACGGGAATTGCTGCTACTTGATAAATGCCTGTTGTATCATTTAAAGTATGCCTCGCCTTTTCCCGAATCTCAGAAACTGTAAACATCTACATAACCTCCTTGCTGAATATTGTAACATAATTCTAAGTGACAAGAAAGTATTTTTTTGATAGACTGGAAAGTGCTGTGGAAATTGGCGAACTTTATGGAAGTTTGACTGATTGACCATACAAGATTAAATTCCTAGGACTGTTTTTCCTAGTTGGAGGTAAGCATGACAGATGTACCAATCAAGTACCGCTTGATTAAGAAAGAAAAGCACACAGGTGCTCGTTTAGGGGAGATTATCACACCCCACGGGACCTTCCCAACCCCTATGTTTATGCCCGTAGGAACTCAGGCAACGGTTAAAACCATGTCACCTGAGGAGTTGAAAGAAATGGGCTCAGGCATTATCTTATCAAATACCTATCATCTTTGGCTCCGCCCAGGCGATGAATTGATTGCCCAGGCAGGTGGTCTGCACAAGTTCATGAACTGGGACCAGCCAATCCTGACAGACTCAGGTGGTTTCCAGGTTTATTCCCTGGCAGACAGCCGCAATATCTCTGAAGAAGGGGTGACCTTCAAAAACCACCTCAACGGCAGCAAGATGTTCCTATCGCCTGAGAAGGCTATTTCTATTCAAAACAATTTGGGTTCAGACATCATGATGAGTTTTGATGAGTGTCCGCAGTTCTATCAGCCTTATGATTATGTGAAAAAATCCATCGAACGTACTAGCCGTTGGGCAGAGCGTGGACTTAAGGCCCACCGTCGTCCGCATGACCAAGGATTATTTGGTATCGTGCAAGGTGCAGGCTTTGAAGACCTTCGTCGCCAATCAGCCCATGATTTGGTCAGCATGGATTTCCCAGGTTATTCAATCGGTGGTCTAGCTGTTGGTGAAACCCATGACGAAATGAATGCCGTACTGGACTTCACAACCCCGCTTCTGCCTGAGAACAAGCCTCGTTATTTGATGGGAGTGGGAGCACCAGACAGTTTGATTGATGCTGTCATCCGTGGTGTCGATATGTTTGACTGTGTTTTGCCAACCCGTATCGCACGTAACGGTACCTGCATGACCAGCCAAGGTCGTTTGGTAGTGAAAAATGCCCAGTTTGCAGAAGACTTTACACCGCTTGATCCAAACTGTGATTGCTACACATGTAAAAACTACACTCGTGCCTATCTCCGTCACTTGCTCAAGGCAGATGAAACCTTTGGTATCCGTTTGACCAGCTACCACAACCTCTTCTTCCTAATCAACCTGATGAAAAATGTCCGTCAGGCCATCATGGATGATAACCTGCTAGAGTTCCGTCAAGACTTTATGGAACGGTACGGTTATGGGAAAAACGGTCGAAATTTCTAAACAAAATACAAAAGTTCTTTCGGCGTCTTGGTAAAGACTTCGAAGCCGTTTTTAGTCACATAGCCACAGTCTTCAATGCGTACACCGACTTTTCCAGGAATATAGATACCAGGCTCAACAGAGAAGCACATGCCTTCTTCGATAACCAAGTCATTTCCTTCCATAATAGATGGGAACTCGTGGACACTCATGCCCAAACCATGTCCAAGACGGTGGTTGAAGTAGTCACCATAACCAGCCTTTTCAATGACTGAACGAGCAGCGTAGTCAATCTCGCCAGCCGTCACACCCGGCTTGATCATATTGACCGCAGCCATGTGGGCTTCAAGTGTCAAGTTATAAATATCTTTTTTAAACTGGTCAGGTTGACCGACAGCTACTGTCCGTGTCATATCAGAGGTATAGCCGAGGGTTTCGACACCTAGGTCGAACAATAGCAGAGCGTTATTTTCGATTTTATTTGTCGATGGAATACCGTGTGGGTTTGCAGCATTGTTACCTGTCAAGACCATGGTATCAAAACTCATCTTTGAAATGCCCTGTTTTTTCATCTCAAATTCAATCTGAGCAATGATGTCTGTTTCCGTCACATCGAGGGAAATATTGTTAAAACCAACCTGCATGGCCTTGTCCGCAAACTCACCAGCCACCAACATTTTTTCAATCTCATCACGGGACTTGATCAATTTCATGGTATTGATAAGCGGAGTAATGTCCGTAAAGGCTTGATTGAAAATGGACTGCAAACCGTGGTAACGGGTCAGGTTCAAATTGTCAAACTCAGAACCGATGGCAGAGAATGTTTTCTGCGGTAGCTTGCTCTTGATAACCTGCCACGGATTTTCAGAATCCATATAGCCAGCCACAGGGAAGTCAACGGTCGCTACTGCACGCTCCACATCCAAGGCTGGAAGGAAGAGGAGAGGGTCGTGGTCGGGCATGACAAAGAGCATCATGTGGCGTTCATGTGGATCACTGTGGTAGCCAGTCAGGTAGTAGATGCTGACTGGATCTGAAAAGATAGCCAGGTCCAATTTGTTGGTTTCAAGGTAGGATGTTACATGATTGAGTTTTGACATGTGGGCACCTTTCTATTTTTGGGAAATTGTGTTGAAATTTTCGTTTACTATATAGACTATTGTTTCAAAAAATGAAAAAAATTGCAAGTATTATCAAAAAAATCCCCTTTTTCTCTTGAAAGTGGTTTCAAAAAGTGATACACTAGAATTGGGTGAAAGCGTAATTTTCATAAAATAGAAAAGAAAAAGAAAGGAAGTAACGTCTATGATGAATACTGATGATACGGTAACGATTTATGACGTGGCCCGTGAAGCAGGCGTATCCATGGCAACAGTATCGCGTGTTGTGAATGGGAATAAAAATGTCAAGGAAAATACTCGTAAGAAAGTATTGGAAGTGATTGACCGCTTGGACTATCGTCCAAATGCGGTAGCTAGAGGATTAGCAAGTAAGAAAACGACAACAGTGGGGGTTGTCATTCCAAATATTGCTAATGCTTATTTTGCGACCTTGGCTAAAGGTATTGATGATATTGCGGATATGTATAAGTACAATATTGTCCTTGCCAATAGCGATGAAAATGATGAGAAGGAGATTAACGTAGTCAATACCCTCTTCTCTAAACAGGTGGATGGTATCATTTTCATGGGCTATCATTTGACAGACAAGATTCGTGCTGAGTTTTCACGTTCTCGGACACCGATCGTTTTAGCAGGTACAGTGGATTTAGAACACCAATTGCCAAGTGTCAACATTGATTACGCTGCAGCCAGTGTAGATGCTGTGAATCTGCTGGCTAAGAACAACAAAAAAATTGCCTTTGTTTCAGGTCCATTGGTGGATGACATCAATGGGAAGGTTCGTCTGGCGGGCTACAAGCAAGGCTTGAAGGATAATGGTATCGAATTTAACGAAGGTCTTGTTTTCGAGTCTAAATATAAATACGAAGAAGGCTATGCACTAGCTGAACGTTTATTGAATGCAGGAGCTACGGCTGCATACGTAGCAGAAGATGAGATTGCGGCTGGTTTGTTAAATGGTATCAGCGATAAGGGAATCAAGGTGCCAGAGGAATTTGAAATTGTGACCAGTGATGATTCTCTGGTGACCAAATTTACTCGTCCAAATCTGACTTCTATCAACCAACCCCTCTATGATATTGGCGCCATTGCCATGCGGATGTTGACCAAAATCATGCACAAGGAAGACTTGGAGAACCGTGAGGTCATTCTCAACCACGGCATTAAGGTCCGTCAATCGACCAAGTAATAAACAGACGAAAGACAATCATTCTGGAGTGACGGCCTAGCCATCCATCCAGTTTGATGGTCTTTTTTCCTAATATTCAGTTTTGTATAGGAAAAACAGGTAAAAAGGGATATAATATAGAGTATGAAAGTTCTATTGTATCTTGAAGGAAAAACAGTTTTAGAAAAATCAGGAATCGGCCGTGCTCTGCATCATCAGATGGAGGCTTTGGATATGGCCGGTATTCCCTATACGACAGATTTACTGGGTGACTATGATGTTGTCCATATCAATACCTACGGTCCTCGCTCCTGGTTGCTTCTGCACGCAGCTAAGCGTAGGGGGAAAAAGGTGATCCTGCATGGACATTCGACCAAGGAAGATTTTCAAAATTCCTTTATTGGTTCCAATTTCTTTGCACCATTTGTAGGAAAATACCTGGCTTCCATGTATCAAAAAGCAGATTTTGTCATAACACCCTCAGAATATTCGAAGAAACTCATACAAGGTTACGGTGTCACAACGCCTATCATTGCTGTTTCAAACGGCATAGATTTGGCAAAGTACAAAAAAGACGAAAGAAAAGAAGCTGTATTTAGGGAGTATTTTGGCATAGAGGAGGGGCAACCTGTTGTTGTCTGTGCAGGACTTTATTTCCGCAGAAAAGGGATTGAGGATTTTGTGAAAGTTGCCGAAAAAATGCCCCACGTTCGCTTTATTTGGCTGGGTTCCATCAATAAATGGATTATTCCATCTTATATCCGCAAGATTGTAGAGGGGGATCATCCAGCCAATGTTGCCTTTCCTGGCTATTTTAAGGGGGCTGTTTTTCAGGGAGCAATGAGCGGAGCGGATGCCTTTTTCTTCCCTTCCTATGAAGAAACGGAAGGAATTGTGGTTTTAGAGGCTCTTGCCAGTCACCAGCATGTCGTTCTGCGAGATATTCCTGTCTATGAGGGATGGATTGACGAAAGCAGTGCAGAGCTAGGGCATACGGTAGATGATTTTGTTGCCTCCATTCAAAAAATATTAGATAAGAAAGTAGATAAACGAGAGGCGGGTTATCAAGTCGCTGTCAGTCGTTCCATTGACCAAGTTGGTCATCAGTTGGTAGAGGCCTATCGTCAAGTATTGGAGATGTAGATGAGGATTGGACTATTTACAGATACCTATTTTCCACAGGTTTCAGGAGTTGCGACTTCTATTCGTACCTTGAAAACGGAGCTGGAAAAGTTAGGGCACACGGTATTTATTTTTACAACGACAGATGAAGATGTCAATCGCTACGAAGATTGGGATATTATTCGTATTCCTAGCGTTCCTTTCTTTGCGTTTAAGGACCGTCGAGTAGCCTATGCTGGCTTTACGGATGCCTTGAAGATTGCTAGTCGTTACAAATTGGACATGATTCACACCCATACAGAGTTTGCCTTGGGGATTTTGGGGAAGATGGTGGCGAGGGAGCTGGGCATTCCAGTTGTCCATACCTACCATACTCAGTATGAAGACTATGTCCATTATATTGCTAAGGGGCGGATTATTCGTCCGAGTATGATTAAGTATTTTGCGAGAGCCTATTTGCGTGATTTGGATGGGGTCATCTGTCCCAGTGAAATTGTAGAGGATTTGCTGACGGGCTATGATATTCCTATCTCCAAACGGGTCATTCCTACGGGCATTGATTTGGCTAAGTTTGAACGACCAGAGATTTCGGAAGAGGATACGGCTGAATTGCGGTCACAACTGGGAATTGAGACCGATGAAACTATGTTGCTCAGTCTGTCGCGGATTTCCCATGAAAAAAATATTCAGGCCATTATTAAGGCTATGCCGAAAATTCTTTCGGAAAATCCCAAGGTCAAATTGGTCATTGTTGGTGGTGGGCCCTATGCAGCTACTTTGGAGGACTTGATTGCTGAACTGGCTTTGGAAGAACATGTTCAGTTAACAGGGATGATTGCGCCAAGTGATACAGCCCTTTACTACAAGGCTGCAGATTTCTTTATCTCCGCCTCGACTAGTGAAACACAGGGCTTGACCTTCTTGGAAAGCCTGGCTTCAGGAACTCCGATTTTAGCCCATGTCAATCCCTATTTGAAGAATGTGGTAACGGATAAGATGTTTGGAACCCTCTTTGTTCGTGAGCAGGAATTGGCTGATGCAGTAGTAGAAGCCATTGTTGCAACACCGCCAATGAATGCGCATGTTTTGAATAAGAAGTTATATGAAATTTCCTCAACAAATTTTGGTCGTCGTGTCTACGAATATTATTTAGATTTGAAAATTTCCTATGATTTCCGTAGGGAGCATACCAATCAGGATACAGTAGCAGAAGCAATTTTGAAGGAAACTATATATTTACCCCAAAAAATTGTTGTCAAGTCAACGGATACGACTGTCAAAATCTTGAAAAAATCTGTTGAACAGGTCAAATCCATTCGGAATTTCTTTGACTGATTGGATGCTTGGGATAGTTTATTCTAAAGAGATTACCTGGGTAGTTCCATCCTTCATTTGCTAGTCAAAAAGAGGTTTCTTATGAATAAAAAGATGAAAATAGGCTTGCTTTATACGTTGATTATTTTATTCTTTTATGTTGGTATCTATGGTCTTGCTTCTTTTTTGGATACTTATCTTGCCAAGGCCTTGATTGTCAACAATATTCTTTTTTATACTCCACTAGGCTTATTCATCTTAGGCCTGATTGATGGTCGTGGTCATGGTTTTTCCATAAGGGTTCCTGTCCTAGCCTTTCTCCTCTTTCCTCTTACTATTTTTAGTTTTGGAGAGTGGATCTGGCACTATCAGGTCATCTATAGTCTGTGTGCGGTGGTAGGATGGTTGTTAGGTGCTCTGCTATGCCACATAAAAAATAAAAGTCTTTGAAAAAATGGAAAAAGGTGGTATAATAGCACTTAGAGATTTATCAATTCTAGGAAATCTTTGAGAGAGTGTGCGGTCGGTGCAAGCACATAGAGGATAGGATTGACACTACTCGGTATGATTTTATGCAAACATAAAAGGGTGGTTCCCTTATCGCCAATCTGAGGTAGTCAGGCTTTTCGGTGTGACTGCGAATGAAGGTGGAACCACGTTACGACGTCCTTTTGCGAGGGCGTCGTGTTTTCTTTTAGAGGAGGAATGATGCTACCTGATGACTTATTAAGACGGTGTCAAGATGTGCGTCGTGCTTACAGAGAGTTGGAAGTCAAGCACCATGATAAAGAATGGTCTATTGAAGAGGACCTCTTAGCTTTGACTAACGATATTGGCAATATGAACCGCCTGATTATGACCAAACAGGGTCGCTACTATGATGAAACACCTTATAGCTTGGAGCATAAAATGGCTGAAAATATCTGGTGGTTGATTGAATTGGCCGACCGCCTGGATATTGATATTCAAAAAGAAATGGAAACCTTTTTAGCTCAAAAAGAAGAGTTATTGGGGATTAAAAAATAAAGAAAAAATAGAAAGGACTAGGGTCTCCGTATTTGGTTGAACTGAATACGGGCTACGGACTGGGCCAAAAAGATAAACGAGAACTAGACGCTTGCGTCGTCGTTCTGTTTCCTATTTTGTCTGTGTCCGCTTAACGCCCTTTATATCTTATATTATGATTAAAATTACTTTCCCAGATGGTACTGTTCGTGAGTACCAAGCTGGTGTGACAACTTTTGAAATTGCGGAGAGCATCAGCAAGTCTTTGGCGAAAAAGGCGCTTGCTGGTAAGTTTAATGGTAAATTGATTGATACTACTCGTGCCATTGAAGAGGATGGGACGCTTGAAATCGTAACGCCTGACCACGAGGATGCCTTGCCAATCTTGCGTCATTCAGCTGCCCACTTGTTTGCCCAAGCGGCTCGTCGCCTTTTCCCAGACATCAAGTTGGGCGTTGGTCCAGCCATTCAGGATGGTTTCTACTATGATACGGACAATGCTGCTGGTCAGATTTCAAATGAAGACCTGCCACGTATTCAGGAAGAAATGGCTAAAATTGTCAAGGAAAACTTCCCTTCAGAACGTCGTGAGGTGACTAAGGAAGAAGCTCTTGAAATTTTCAAAAATGATCCCTACAAGTTGGAACTCATTCAAGAACATTCTGATGATGAAGGCGGTTTGACCATCTATACTCAGGGTGAATACGTTGACCTCTGCCGTGGTCCACACGTTCCATCAACAGGCCGTATCCAGATTTTTGAATTGCTCAATGTGGCAGGTGCTTACTGGCGTGGTAAGAGCGAAAATCCGATGATGCAACGTGTTTATGGTACAGCTTGGTTTGACAAGAAAGACCTCAAGGCTTACCTTCAAATGCGTGAGGAAGCCAAAGAGCGTGATCACCGTAAACTTGGTAAGGAATTGGATCTCTTCATGATCAGCCAAGAAGTTGGTCAAGGTTTGCCATTCTGGTTGCCAAATGGAGCGACTATCCGTCGTACCTTGGAGCGTTACATCACAGACAAAGAATTGGCTTCAGGTTACCAGCACGTCTATACGCCACCGTTGGCTTCAGTTGAGCTCTACAAGACTTCAGGTCACTGGGAGCATTACTCAGAAGATATGTTCCCAACCATGGACATGGGGGACGGTGAGGAGTTCGTGCTTCGTCCGATGAACTGTCCACACCACATTCAAGTTTACAAAAACCATGTGCGTTCATACCGTGAGTTGCCAGTCCGTATTGCTGAACTTGGTATGATGCACCGCTATGAAAAATCTGGTGCTCTTACTGGTTTGCAGCGTGTGCGTGAGATGACTCTTAACGACGGTCATATTTTCGTGACACCTGAGCAAATCCAAGAAGAGTTCAAAAAAGCTCTCCAGTTGATTATCGATGTGTACGCAGATTTCAACCTCAACGACTACCGTTTCCGCCTGTCTTATCGTGACCCAGAGGACAAAGAGAAGTACTATGATAACGATGAGATGTGGGAGAATGCCCAGCGCATGTTGAAAGGTGCCATGGATGAAATGGGCGTGGACTACTTCGAAGCAGAGGGTGAAGCTGCCTTCTACGGTCCGAAATTGGATATCCAGGTGAAAACTGCCCTTGGTAACGAAGAAACCCTGTCAACCATTCAGTTGGACTTCCTCTTGCCAGAACGCTTTGGCTTGACCTATATCGGTGCTGATGGCGAGGAGCATCGCCCAGTTATGATTCACCGTGGTGTTATCTCAACCATGGAACGCTTCACAGCCATCTTGATTGAAACCTACAAGGGTGCCTTCCCAACTTGGTTGGCTCCAACCCAAGTGACTATGATTCCGATCTCTGTGGAAGCTCATTTGGACTACGCTTGGAAGGTTGCCAAAGAATTGCAAGACCGTGGCGTTCGCGTACACGTGGATGAGCGGAACGAGAAGATGCAATACAAGATCCGTCAGAGCCAGACCAGCAAGATTCCATACCAGCTCATCGTTGGTGACAAGGAAATGGAAGATAATGCTGTCAACGTTCGTCGCTACGGAAGCAAGGCAACACAAACTCAGTCTGTGGCAGAATTTGTGGACCATATCCTAGCAGATATTGCCCGTAAGTCTAGACCAGCTGAAACAGCTGAATAATAATTATAAGGAGAAGTCCGAAAGGGCTTCTTTTTTGGTATAATAGTCAAGGAAAGAGGTGCTTAAATGAAAAGGATAATGAAGTTTATTGTAGGTCTTATATTAGGAATTATTGGTTTCTTTGGCATTTTGTTGCTTTGTCTATTGTTGCTCTTTAGTCCCAAAGTGGCTACTCGAGAGGAATTGATATCGTATCAGACGATGCTTGAACAGGGTATGGAGTCATATGGTTTCACTGGTAAGGTGGAGTTGACAAAATTTCGTCCTATAACCATTGGTAACCCATGGGATGTTCTAGAGTATGATTATACTGAGGTTATAGATGGTCAGTCAATTACACTTCAATCCTCTGATACTTTGGTCAATAACCGAATTGAAGGACAGGAGGCATTAAATGGATTACTAAATATGACGGTCTATTTTGATGATAGTCCAAGCGGAATGTTGTATCAATTTGATGGTATCGTTGATCAAGCTATGTGGCATCAGCCGAGAGGTAAATATTTACTGAATCAGGCACAGCAGATATTTAAATTGATGGAAGAAAAAGATTTCACTTTGTTTGAAGTGGATGGTAGGCTTGAAACTCAGGATGAAAAACTGATAAAGTTTTATAAAAAGGTAGAGGAAAATCGCTATAATGGTCGGGCTTTTGCAGGTTTTTATGATATAAATTTGGACTGGCTCATGGAGGAAGAAATGGCGGTAATTGAAGTTGAATTTTTTAATAAGAAGGACCTTGGTTTAGAAAATGACTTACTAGAGGAAGATAAATTACTAGCTGATTTAAAACAGAAAGTCGAAACATTTGACTATTCTAATGTGGAAGACGGAACCTACAGAATTGGTTTTCGTAGACCTGGAGTGCAGTCGACAAGTTTTTTCGTAACAATCAAGGTAAAAGATCATCGTCATTCATTCTTAAAATAGTTCTTGCAAACACAAAAACTCCCAACCGATTGGCTGGGAGGTTAGGTAGTACTCAATGAAAATCAAAATCAAGTCAACAACGACTGAGTTTGATTTTCGAAGAGTATTATTCAATACTGCTCGCCCAAGACTTGGCCACATAACGTGACAGGCTTGAGATAGCAAAGTTGATGACAAAGTAGATGAGAGCAACCATGAGATAGAGGGCAAAGACTTGTTCAGCTTCAAAATGGCGTCCCATGAGGATTTGGCTAGCACCGAAAAGCTCTTGCAAAGCGATAACGGAGTAGAGGAAGCTGGTATCCTTGATAACCGTCACAATCTGCGAGATGATAGCTGGTAGCATCTTACGAATGGCCTGTGGCATGATGATGTAGACCATGATTTGTACTGGGGTAAAACCCTGTGACAAACCAGCCTCGGTCTGTCCCGGTCCGATGGCGTTGAGACCACCACGGATAATCTCGGCCATGGCTGCCGTGGTAAAAATGGTAAAAGCAGTGATACCAGCAGGCGTTGACTTCATTTGGAAAACCAAGAAGACTGTGAAAATCCAAAGCAAGTTAGGTACATTACGAACAAACTCGATATAGATGGTTGCAATCCACTTGAAAATTGGATTTTTTCCGTTTCGCATAATGGCTAGGACCATTCCGAAGAGGACGGAGAGGACAACCGCAATGCTAGAAATATAGAGTGTCAGTTTCAAACCATTCCACAAGAGTTGGAAGGTTGAGGGTTTTAGTAATTCTAATACATAATTCATCATTCAACCTCCTTAGTGTGAAAAGGTAGCCTTGTTTTTCTCTTCGATACGGCGGCCCCAGCTTGCAACAGGGAAGCACATACAGAAGTAGAGGAAGGCAGCACCAGCAAAGGCTGGAATGTAGTTGGCATTCATGGCAGACCAAGATTTGGTCATAAACATGATGTCAGCGCCAGAAATGATGGCAACAGTCGCCGTATTCTTAATCAAGTTCACCACTTGGTTGGTCAATGGTGGCAAGATTGTTGGAATGGCCTGTGGCAAGATGATAATCCGCATGGTTTCGGCCTGGGTAAAACCTTGTGAAAGTGCGGCTTCGGTTTGACCAGTTGGAACAGCCTCAATCCCTGCACGAATGACCTCTGCGATATAGGCGCCATGGTAAAGACCTACACAGATGACTGCTGTCCAGTAGATAGACGGCATGATGAGATAGTTAGAAATCAGAGGAAGTCCATAATACACAATCATGAACTGAACCAAGAGCGGAGTGTTTTGGAAGTATTCCACATAGACACGGGCTAGTACCTTTAAGAGCTTGTTCTTACTGGAAGATAGGCTACCAAAGAGAATGCCTAGTAACATGGCTGAGATAAAAGCACCGATAGCAATCGCTAGGGTAAAGAGGAAGCCTTGGAAGAAGAGAGGGAAGTCATTGAAATAACTAACCCAGTTTTCCCAAGCATAAGGACTTGTAGTCAAGATAGTCATAAAGTATTCCCTTTCTATTCGTCAGTTTCTGTAACTGGCTTCAAGCCATTGGCATCATAGATAGCCTGTAGACTACCATCAGCCTGCCATTTTTCAACGAGAGAGTTTAAGTAGGCATTCAGGTCTTTGTTGGATAATTTAGTGACGATACCATAGTCAGAAGCGGAGAAGCTAAAATCTAGCAACTTAGACTTGGAACCAATATAGCCAGATAAAATGGATTGGTCTACAGAGAAGGTATCGATACGATGAGCACGAAGCGATACAGAAAGCTCTGGATAGGAACCCAATTCAGCAAATGAAACGGCGATACCATACTTATCAGCTAAATCAGTAATCAATTTGCGGGTGATAGAACCTTGTGCAACCCCAACTGTTTTTCCATCCAAATCGGCAAAGGTTTCAATGCCACTGTCTTTGTTGACCAAGAGCCCAACAGCATCTGTGTAGTAAGGCGTTGTGAAGTTGTAGAGGAGTTTGCGTTCTTCAGTAATGGTAAAGGTAGCGATGACCATATCCACTTGTCCATTATCCAAGAGAGGACCTCGGGTTTGGGCTGTTACAGGGGTAAATTCAATAGCTACACCTAATTCATCAGCGATTTTCCGAGCAATCTCGATTTCCATCCCCTCAAATTCACCTGTATCAGGATTTTTAAAGCCAAAGTTAGGAACGTCCTGTTTCACTCCGACGCGGAGCACGCCCCTATCAATGATGGCTTGAACCTGATCACTATTGGTGATGGGAGCAGGTGTTTCTGTTTGAACAACAGTTTGGTTCATGTGGATAAAGAATAGCGTTAAGATGCTGATGATGGCTAGCCTGACGGCTAAAAATAGATTGACTTTTTTATCTGTCATAAGCAACCTCCTAGAGTTTTACCTTGTCTGATTCGTGGTTGATAATCTTGCTGAGGAATTGTTTGGCGCGAGGTTCAGTTGGATTGTCGAAGAAGCCATTGACATCGGTTGTGTCAACCAATACTTCACCTTCAGCCATGAAGATGATACGGTCAGCAACTTCACGGGCAAAGCCCATTTCGTGGGTCACGACAATCATGTTCATCCCGTCACGTGCCAATTTTTGCATAACAGCCAAGACATCACCGATGGTTTCTGGGTCAAGGGCAGAAGTTGGTTCGTCAAATAGGAGCAATTCTGGGTGCATAGCCAGACCGCGGGCGATGGCTACACGTTGTTTCTGTCCGCCAGATAACATGGCTGGGTAGGAATCTTTACGGTCCCAGAGGTTAACGAATTCCAGGTATTTCTGGGCTGTTTTTTCAGCAGTAGCCTTATCAATTCCCAAAACTTTGATAGGTGCCAAGGTGACATTTTCTAACACAGTCTTGTGTGGATAGAGGTTGAAGTGCTGGAAGACCATGCCCACTTCCTTGCGTAGGGCTACTAATTCTTTAATAGAAGAACCTGAGACAGTATGTCCATTGACAACAAGTGTTCCTTGGTCAACAGTTTCAAGTCCATTGATGGTGCGAATGAGGGTTGATTTACCAGATCCAGATGGTCCAAGGAGAACGACAACCTGTCCAGGTTCGAATTCCAAGTTGATATTGCGAAGGGCGTGGTAGTCGCCATAGTATTTGTTTACATCTTTAAATTCTACTAATGCCATAGTAATTCTCCTTTTTTGGTGTAAGATATTAGCATGATACCACCCTAAACATTAAAAGTCAAGTAAATTCAGACAATTTAAAGAGGTATATGTCAGAAGTTATAACATATCAGTGTTAGCTTGCTCTAGTTATGAATTTTTTAAGTAAGTTTGATATAATAGAAGAAATAAAGATAAATAAGGTAAGAAATCCATGAGAAAAATTTTGATTGTAGATGATGAGAAACCAATCTCAGATATTATAAAATTTAACATGACCCGTGAGGGCTATGAGGTCGTGACGGCTTTTGATGGTCGTGAGGCCTTGGCAGTTTTTGAAGCTGAATTTCCAGATATTGTCATTTTGGATTTGATGCTGCCAGAGCTGGATGGTTTGGAAGTGGCCCGGACTATTCGTAAGACCAGCAACGTTCCTATCATCATGTTGTCTGCCAAGGATAGTGAGTTTGATAAGGTAATCGGACTTGAAATCGGTGCAGATGACTATGTGACCAAACCTTTCTCTAACCGTGAATTACAGGCCCGTGTTAAGGCGTTATTGCGTAGAAGTGAGTTGTCAGAAACACAGATGTCCGTTGAGAATACTGGCAGTCCAGAGCTAGTGATTGGTGATTTGGTCATTCTTCCAGATGCCTTTGTTGCGAAGAAGCATGGGAAAGAGTTGGAACTGACCCACCGTGAGTTTGAATTGCTCCATCATTTAGCCAAGCATTTGGGCCAGGTGATGACACGGGAGCATTTGCTGGAAACGGTTTGGGGCTATGATTATTTTGGAGATGTGCGTACGGTGGACGTGACCATTCGCCGTTTGCGTGAAAAGATTGAAGATACACCGAGCCGACCGGAATATATTTTGACCCGTCGTGGTGTAGGATACTTTATCAAGGGAAATGATTAATCAATTACGTTATTTAATTACAACAGTAGAGTTTTGGTTTGTTGTTATTTTAATCGGTTTCTTGATTGCCTTGACGGTGCTCTTAATTGAAAACCATAGGGATAATAAGCAAATCAAACAACTCAATCAGAGGGTCAAGGCCTTGATTGAGGGGAATTATGCAGATATTTTGGATATGCGAGGAAGTCCTGAAATTACGGACATGGCCAATTCGCTCAATGATCTTTCGGAAGTTATCCGTCTGACCCATGATAGTTTAGAACAGGAAAAAACACGTCTGAGTTCTATCCTTTCCTATATGAGTGATGGTGTGATAGCGACGGATCGGGTTGGGCGGATTATCATGATCAATGATATGGCTCAGAAACAGTTGGGGCTGTCTGGTAAGAAACAGGAGCCCTTGCAGATATTAGATGTTTTGGATATTAAGGATCGTTATAGTCTCCGTGATTTGTTGGCACAAACACCTGAAATTGTCTTGGACCATACCAATGAGAACCAAGAATTCCTGACCCTTCGGGCCAATTTTGCGACTATTCGAAGCGAGAGTGGCTTGATTTCGGGTCTGGTGGTTGTCTTACATGATATGACCGAACAAGCCAAAGAAGAGCGGGAACGCCGTCTCTTTGTGTCCAATGTTAGCCATGAGTTGCGCACGCCTTTGACTTCTGTCAAATCCTACTTAGAAGCCTTGGATGAGGGAGCTTTGACAGAATCGGTTGCTCCAAGTTTTGTCAAGGTATCGCTGGATGAAACCAACCGTATGATGCGGATGATTACGGACTTGCTCAGTCTGTCTAGGATCGATAACCAGGTTGGTCAAATAGATGTGGAGCTGATTAACTTTACAGCCTTTGTAACCTTTATCCTCAACCGTTTTGACCAGATGAAAAATGCGGAATCGGACAAGGTTTATACCATTGTTCGCGATTATCAAATCAGTCCTATTTGGGTAGAGATTGACACCGATAAGATGACCCAGGTACTAGACAACATCTTAAACAATGCTATCAAGTATTCGCCAGATGGTGGAACTATTACTTTTAGTATGAAAACGACGGATAGTCAGCTCATTGTCTCCATTTCAGATGAGGGTCTGGGTATTCCAAAGGCTGACCTACCTAAGATTTTTGACCGTTTTTACCGTGTGGACAAGGCGCGTTCACGTGCTCAAGGGGGCACTGGTTTAGGTTTGGCTATTGCTAAGGAAATTGTCAAGCAACACAAAGGCTTCATCTGGGCTAAAAGTGAGTATGAGCATGGCTCAACCTTTACCATTGTTTTGCCATATACTAAAGATATTACAATGGATGAGTGGGATGAGGCTGACGGGGAAGAATAGGAGAATATGATCGGAAAAGGTTTTAATTACAGTATTTTAGCTTCTGGTTCCAGCGGAAATTGCTTTTATCTGGAAACGGATAAAAAGAAAATCTTGGTGGATGCAGGCTTGTCAGGTAAAAAAATTACCAGTCTTTTGGCTGAAATTGACCGCAAACCAGAAGACATTGATGCCATTCTGGTAACGCATGAACATAGTGATCACATCCATGGTATTGGTGTGTTAGCTCGTAAGTATGGAATGGATATTTATGCCAATGAATTGACCTGGCAGGCTATGGAGAGCAAATTGGGTAAGATTGATGTGGCGCAAAAACATATCTTCGAATTGGGGGCTATGAAGACTTTTGGTGACCTAGATATTGAGTCATTTGGTGTCAGTCATGATGCGGCCTGTCCTCAATTTTATCGTTTTATGAAGGATGATAAATCCTTTGTTATGTTAACGGATACTGGCTATGTCAGCGATCGGATGGCAGGGATTGTAGCCAATGCAGATGCCTATTTGATTGAGTCTAATCATGATGTTGAAATCTTGCGTGCGGGCTCTTATTCTTGGAACCTCAAGCAACGGATTTTGTCTGATAAGGGGCACCTTTGTAACGAGGATGGTGCAGATGCCATGATTCGCTCGCTGGGAAATCGGACTAAAAAGATTTACCTAGGGCATTTGTCAAAGGAAAACAATATCAAGGAATTGGCCCACATGACCATGGTCAATCAGTTGGCGCAGGCTGATTTAGGAGTTGGAGTGGATTTCCAGGTCTATGATACCTCGCCAGATACAGCGACACCATTGACCAAGATTTGACAAATTCATTGAACTTGTTTAGAATAAATATATAAAATACGTGAGGTGAAGTTACATGAATAATTAAGATGCTTATTAGTCGTTCTTAAAACTTGTAGGAGGTTGTATTAACCGATGATACAAGAGATAAGACTGCTCATAAGGGCTTACTATTCGTGTGACTTTTTCCATTGGAAAAGGTCATGTTTTGCATGGCTTTTTTCTTGTGTCATTTTTTGAAGAATAGAAGCCCTTTTTGTGAAGAAAAGAGGTCTATATGGAAATGATAAAATGTATTCAATTAGAGAAGGAAATTGCAGGGCGTAGATTGTTTACAATCAAGCAGTTGAGCCTTCAAGCTGGTCAAAAGGTTGGTTTGGTTGGAAATAACGGTGTTGGTAAGTCTACTTTTTTGAAAATCTTATTGGGACTGGATAGGGATTTTGCTGGTCAGATTGAGGTAAAAGCAGACTGGGCCTATGTACCCCAGTTACAGGAAAGGAGCTCGCTTTCAGGTGGGGAACAGGTTTGGAAGTCTATTCAAGAGGCTTTTGCCCAAAGACCACAGTTGTTAATCATGGATGAACCGACTGCCAATCTGGATCAAGAACACCAGGAAAAGCTAATCAAACAAATCAAACGCTATCGAGGTAGTCTACTAGTTGTTAGTCATGATCGCCATTTTCTCAATCAAATAGCCAGTCATATTTGGCATTTAGAAGAAGGAAAGGTTCGGGTTTATCTAGGAAATTACGAGGCGTTTGTAGAAAGTCGCCGGGCTAGGCGAGAAGGGCAGCAGGAGGCCTATGAATCCTATCAGAAAAAAGTTGCCCAACTGAAAAAAGCCCAACATGAACGTCAGGCAAAGGCTCAGAAGATGGAGAGGAGAAAGAAAGGTGTTTCATCGTCTGAGTGGAAGGTTAATGCTATGATGGGTTCCTATGATAGTCAAGCCAAGTCTATGGCCAAGACTGCCAAGCATTTGGAAAAACGGATAGAGCGTTTGGACAAGGTTGAACAACCTAGAAAGGAAAGGTGGGTAAAGATGGAAGCGAAAGGTGCCTTGGATACGGGTCTTCACAGTCTCTTTCGCTTGCAGGCTGGTCAGCTCTGGATTGAGGAAACCTATTTATTTGATTTTCCTCAACTTGGCATGACTTTTGGGGATAAACTAGCTTTGGTTGGGTCAAATGGTTGTGGGAAAACAAGTTTTGTTCGGAAATTGATTTCAAAAGAATTAGAAGGCTATTACAATCCAAAATTAAAAATTGCCTATTTCTCTCAGGATTTGACCAGTCTCAATGAAGAGGAAACAGCCTTTGTGAATGCTAGCTCGACGTCGCTTCAAGATAGGGTAACGGTTCTCAATTTATTAGGCATGTTGGGACTTTCTTATGATAAGGCCCAGCAGAAGATGGCAAATTTATCTGGTGGTGAACGTGTTCGGCTTTCCTTGGCCAAAGTATTATTGACTGATGCTAATCTCTTGATTTTAGATGAGCCGACAAATTTTTTAGATCTGACAGCTATTGAAGCTCTGGAAAGATTTTTGACGGAATATCAGGGAAGTGTCTTGGTAATCTCTCATGATCAAGACTTTGTGGACAAGGTCGCAAGAAGTAAGTGGTGGATAAAGGATGGTAGCTTAATAGACTAGAAAAAATTTCTCAAAAGGAAGCTAGGTCTAAAAAATATTTTTTTCCTGTGGTATAATAAGAAGGATATTTCTAGAATGAGGTCGGTGAATTGAAAAAAAGACAGGAACATTTGGTGGAGAATAATGGGAATTTTATTTCCATCCGCTTGAATATTTTATTTTCTATCGTTATTTTCTTATTTTTGGTCTTGATTTTGCGTTTGGCAGACATGCAGATTGTCAATCATGATTTTTATAGCAATAAGTTATCAACTGCTAGCCAAAAGATTATCAGCAATGGATCGGTTCGTGGGCAGATTTATGATGCGCAAGGTAAGCCGCTTGTGGAAAATCAGATTCAACAGGTCGTTTCCTTTACCCGTTCCAATAAGATGTCAGCCCAGGAAATGAAGGAAGTAGCAAATAAGCTCTTGCAATGGGTCAAGGTGTCTGATGTTTCGGTAACGGAACGGGACAAGGCAGATTATTATTTGGCAGATACAGAGGTCTATAAGCAGGTTGTAGAGAAGCTGCCAAAAGATAAACTCTATGATTCGGATGGCAATTATCTGGAAGAAGCAACTATCTATGCCAATGCTGTTGAAAGTTTGTCTGAAGATGTGTTGAATTATTCGGAACAGGAAAATCAGGCCATAGAACTATTTAAGCAAATGAATGGTGCTGCTTACTTCGCAACAGTAAACCTGGTAACAGACTCCTTGTCCGCAGAGCAGGTGGCTCATATTGTTGCCAACGAATCTCAACTGCCTGGTATTTCTACGACCAATAACTGGCAGCGGAATATCCTACCGACCTCCTTGAGTTCGGTTATTGGAACGGTAACAAGTGAACAGGCAGGTTTGCCAGCCGAAGATGCAGAGTATTATTTGTCTAAAGGCTATTCGCCAAATGACCGAGTGGGAACTGCCTACCTCGAAAAGCAGTATGAAGAAGTCCTACAAGGACAACGTGAGAAAAAGGAAATCAATCTGGACCGAAATGGTAATGTGGAGAGTATTAAGACCATCCAAGAGGGTCAGCAAGGAAACAATATTAAACTAACCATTGATTTGGCCTTTCAAGATGGTGTCAATGCGATTCTAAAAAAATATTTTGAGAGTGAGTTGTCAACAGGAAGTGCACTTTATTCAGAAGGTGTTTATGCAGTTGCATTAAATCCTTCTACAGGTGCAGTGCTTGCTATGTCAGGATATAGTCACGAAAAAGGCTCAAGTACCATTACCGAAGATGCTCTTGGCACCATCACAAGCGTCTTTACACCAGGTTCTATTGTCAAGGGTGCAACTATTTCATCTGGTTGGGAGAATGGCATTATCTCAGGAAATCAGGTATTATTAGATGAACCGATTTATTTTGCAGGTTCAGCACCAATTACATCTTGGTGGGCCTATGGTAGTTTTAATATTGATGCGACAGAGGCTCTGGAATATTCTTCTAACGTCTACATGGTTAAGATTGCTTTGGGACTACTTGGTCAGACCTACTCAGCTAACATGTATTTGAATGATGGCGATACATTGACAAATGCCATGACTAAGCTTCGTTCGACTTTTGCAGAGTATGGTTTAGGTGCGTCAACAGGAATTGACTTACCACTTGAATCAACAGGTTTCTTACCAGAAGAATATTCCACCGCAAACTTTATTATGAATGCATTTGGACAGTTTGATAACTATACACCGATGCAGATGGCTCAATATGTAGCGACAGTAGCAAATAATGGAAAAAGGATTTCTCCTCATCTTGTAGAAGGTATCTATGGAAATAATCCCCAAGGTGGATTGGGAGATTTGATTGAAACAGTTTCTGGTAAAGAGATGAATCAAGTCAATATTTCAGCTGATGAAATGGCTCTCCTTCGTCAAGGATTTTATCAACTTGTAAATGGTGGAGGACGATTTAATACAGGTAGTGCTATCGGTCGTGGTGCGGCCGTGACCATCAGTGCCAAGACTGGTACTGCCGAAACTTATACTACAACTCCTTCAGGTGAAGTAGTAACTGCAGTAAATACCAACGTTGTTGCCTATGCACCTAGTGATAATCCACAAATCGCAGTTGCAGTCGTACTTCCAAACTTGACTAACGAAAATTCTACAACAAAAGCAATTACAACAGAAATCATTAATTTATACAATTCACTTTACCCAATGAACTAAGGAGAATTATGCTATATCCTACACCCATTGCCAAGTTGATTGACAGTTACTCCAAATTACCAGGAATCGGTATTAAGACAGCTACGCGGCTGGCCTTCTATACGATCGGTATGGAAGATGATGTGGTCAATGAATTTGCTAAAAATCTATTGGCTGCTAAGAGGGATTTGACCTATTGTTCGGTTTGTGGCAATCTGACAGACCAGGACCCTTGCGGTATTTGTCAAGATAGCAGTCGTGACCAGTCGACTATTTTAATTGTAGAAGACAGTCGAGATGTGACAGCCTTGGAAAATATCCAAGAATACCACGGTCTTTACCATGTCTTGCATGGCTTGATTTCCCCGATGAATGGTATTGGACCAGACGATATTAACTTAAAGACCTTGCTAACTCGTCTGATGGAAAACGAAGTGACAGAAGTCATTGTTGCGACAAATGCAACAGCAGATGGTGAAGCGACATCCATGTACATCTCACGTGTCCTAAAGCCAGCGGGAATCAAGGTTACTCGCTTGGCACGAGGATTGGCAGTCGGAAGTGACATTGAATACGCAGATGAAGTCACCCTCCTTCGTGCCATTGAGAACAGGACAGAATTGTAGTTTTTATCCATTAGAGAAGGCTTCAAACTCAAAATTATGCTATACTAAGTGTAGATTATCTAATTAGAAGAGGAATGTATATGTCAAAAGAAACCCTTATTTTACTTTATGGTGGGCGTTCGGCAGAGCGCGAAGTGTCTGTATTGTCTGCAGAAAGTGTCATGCGTGCCATCAATTATGATAAATTTTTTGTCAAAACCTATTTCATTACACAAACTGGTGACTTCATCAAGACGCAGGAATTTTCTCAAACACCGTCTGCTGATGAAAAACTGATGACTAATGCGACTATTGTTGTAGACCAACAAGTGCGTCCAAGTGATATTTACGAAGAAAATGCAGTTGTCTTCGCTGTCCTTCACGGACCAATGGGGGAAGATGGCTCAATCCAAGGTTTCTTGGAAGTCCTTCGTATGCCTTACGTTGGTACCAATATCTTGTCATCTAGTGTGGCCATGGATAAGATTACAACCAAGCGTGTGTTGGAATCAGCTGGCATTGCCCAAGTGCCTTATGTGGCGGTTATTGAGGGCGAGAATATTGAGGCAAAAATTGCTGAAATTGAAAACAAATTGACCTACCCAGTCTTTGTTAAGCCGGCCAATATGGGCTCCAGCGTTGGCATCTCCAAGGCAGAAGACTTGGCAGGCTTGCAGGCGGCGCTTGATGTGGCCTTCAAGTATGACAGCCGTGTTCTTGTTGAGCAAGGGGTTAACGCGCGTGAGATTGAGGTTGGTCTTTTGGGAAATGCTGACGTGAAAACAACGCTTCCGGGTGAAGTAGTCAAAGACGTTGCTTTTTATGACTACGACGCCAAATACATCGACAACAAGATTACTATGGAAATCCCAGCTAAGATTGACGAGGCGATTATGGATATCATGCGTGACAATGCTGCCAAGGCCTTCCGTGCTATCGGTGGTTGTGGTCTATCTCGCTGTGATTTCTTCTTAACAGACGAGGGCGATATCTTCCTCAACGAGCTCAATACCATGCCAGGTTTTACCCAGTGGTCTATGTACCCACTTCTTTGGGACAACATGGGACTGGCTTACCCAGACCTGATTGAAGAGTTAGTCAGCTTGGCTAAGGAAATGTTTGAAAAACGCGAAAGCCATTTGATTTAAGTCGTTTGAAAAAGGTTGGAGAAAATCCAATCTTTTTCTTGCAAAGGGGGTCAAATAGGAATAGAATGAGGACAAGTATCAGGAGGTGTCTATGTATCAAACGATAGTAAGTGGAGAAAGTCTATTTCAAGCTATCTCTAAAGGCTATGGTGAACCAGTTCGTACCTTTGGGGTGACGGAGAAGGGAGAAACACCTGTTAGTCTAGTGAATATCGGTTTGGCAGCCTGTGTGACCATGTGTGTGCAGGGCTACTATGCCAGTCAAGAAGGCAATAACACCATGCCAGTTCAAGTGGCTTGTCAGCTGGAGGATAGAAGATTTGAACTACGCATTGCCGTGGCCGAGCAGGTTTCAGCTGAGAAGCAGGCGGCAATCTTGGCCTATGTGGACCAAAAGTGCAGGGTCAAAGCCCTCTTGCGTGATGATATCAGCTACCATATCGCGTTTGACCTGTTAGATGAGGCTGAACTTTTATCCACACGAGCTAAAAAGTGATATAATAGAGAGAGCGAAAGCTCTTTTTAGTTTATCGTCATTTAGTTTATCTTTTATTACGTCGACGAATGAGGAAACTTTGTTTCCTTATTTCCAACTTCAAACACTCCACTGGAGTGTTTGAACTCGCCTTGCCTGATTGAAACAGTCTGGGGGACTGTTTCAAGTCAATGCCTAGAAATTAGAAAGCATTGAGTTATGCCTGCGGCTGTTGATGCGAACTTTGTTCGCTTTATTTCCAACCTCCAACTATCTCCCAGATAGTTGGAGCGAGTACTAAAAGTAAACTAAAAGACTATATTGGAGAAAATAATGAAATTAACCCTACACGAAGTCGCTCAGGTCTTGGGCGCAAAAAATGATATTAGTCTTTATCCTGATAGAGCACTCAACAAGGTGGAGTTCGACAGTCGCCTGATTACAGAAGGGGATCTTTTTGTTCCCCTCAAAGGAGCGCGTGACGGTCATGACTTTATTCCTGTGGCTTTTGAAAATGGCTGCGCAGTAACCCTGTCTGAAGTCAGCCTTGATGTTCCTCATATCCTAGTAGATGACTGCTTGGCTGCGCTTCAACAATTAGCGGCCTACTACCTAGAGAAAACAGGGGTAGAAGTCATTGCCGTGACAGGATCAAACGGTAAAACGACCACCAAGGACATGATTCACGATGTTCTAGCAACGACTTACAAGACTTACAAGACCCAAGGCAACTACAACAACGAAATCGGTCTGCCATACACCGTCCTCCATATGCCTGACGATACAGAAAAACTGGTCTTGGAAATGGGGCAGGATCACTTGGGCGATATTCACCTCTTGTCTGAAATTGCTAAACCAAGCCTATCAGTTGTTACCCTTTTTGGAGAAGCCCATCTGGAATTTTTTGGCTCACGAGAAGAGATTGCCAAGGGAAAATTACAGATTGCAGATGGAATGGAGCCAGGTAGTAAACTCTTGATCCCAGCAGATCCAATTGCGGATAAGCTCTTGCCTAGCCATGTAGAACTCATTCGCTTCGGTGAGCAGGCTGATTTGCAGGTGACTAGTCTGGTTGAGAGCAAGGACAGCCTGACTTTCACCGTCAATTTTATGGACAGCGATATTTTCCTGCCTGTAACAGGCAAGTACAATGCCACCAATGCCATGGTAGCAAGCTATGTGGGCAAGACCTTGGGTGTGTCTGATGAGGCAATCACCTCAGCCCTAGCCAGTCTTAACTTGACCCGCAACCGCACCGAGTGGAAAAAGGCAGCTAACGGAGCCGATATTCTCAGCGATGTATACAATGCCAATCCAACCGCTATGCGATTGATTTTGGAAACTTTTTCTAGTATTCCCGCAAACGACGGCGGCAAGAAAATCGCGGTTTTGGCAGATATGAAAGAACTGGGCAGCCAGTCGGTTGATCTTCATAATCAAATAATTCTGTCCCTGTCGCCTGATGTGCTGGACACCGTCATCTTCTACGGTCAGGACATTGAAGGTCTGGCCCAGCTGGCTAGTCAGATGTTTCCGATTGGAAAAGTCTATTTCTTTAGGAAAAATGCAGAGCAGGACCAATTTGAAGAACTGGTTAAACAGGTTAGGGAATGTCTAGGAAAAGACGACCAAATCCTCTTCAAAGGCTCCAACTCCATGAATCTTGGCAAAGTGGTGGAAGAATTAGCAAAATAGTGAATATGATTGAATTTCTCCTACTTTTTATAGGGGGAAGTTCCGCCATATTTTATTTTTCGTCAAGAACCTAAGGTATTTTCTAATAACATAGAAAGATGGCCAGACATGGAAATTAGAATTTACAGGTTATGATCATTATTATCCTACTAGTTGACATCCTAATTTTTTAATCCAGCTTGTAAACATTTATAAAATTTGATATACTATCTTTGGTTTGAATGGTTAGAAAGGATTTAGGGGGAGAAAGTATGAATGATTTTTTTACTAATCAAGTTTCGCATGGCCCGCATCTAGGGTTATTGACTCACCTTGGCTTGTTGCTACTGCTTTTTATCTTGCTTTACTTGACCACGCGATATTATACTAAAACTTGGTTTAACCGTTTGTTTTGGACAATTTTACTTTTTCAAGTGGTTAGTCTATATACTTGGTATGTTTGGGCTGATTTTCCCTTATCTGAAAGTTTACCCTTTTATCATTGTCGACTAGCCATATTATTTTTACTCTTTGGTAGAAAGGGAAAATTGAAACTCTATTTTTCCTATCTTGGTTTTATTGGTTCCTTGGTGGCTTTCATTTACCCAGTCTTCGATCCCTTTCCTTTTCCACATCTGACCTTCTTTACCTTTGTGGTTGGTCATTATGCTTTAGCAGTGTTGAGTTTGTCTTATATTTTGACAGAGGGACATCAATTCAGTCTTTCAAGACGGGAGCGTTTGTCACTGACAGTCATGCTTCATCTGGTCATGCTGGTAGTTAACTGGCTGACAGAGGGAAATTATGGTTTTCTAACTCGTTTGCCGATTGTTAATAGTCAGCTAATCTGGTTTAACTTTTTCTTATTAACACTTGTTTTATCTTTTTTGATTGGTTCTATTCAGGCTGGCTTTCAAGTCTACTGGAAAAAAAGAGTTTACCTACTCCAAGATTGATTTTTCAAGCGTTTGAAAAATTCCCGTGTTTCCGATATAATAAGAGAGTTGCAGTAGTCACTCTCTTTTTCTTTTGTCTCATTTTATGATAGGAAAAAGTTGAAGTCAGCTCTGCTATGGACCAAAGAAAAAGGAATAAACATCATGTCACTACAAGAAGAAATCAAGAAACGCCGCACCTTTGCCATCATCTCTCACCCGGACGCGGGTAAGACTACTATTACCGAGCAACTGCTCTACTTTGGTGGGGAGATTCGTGAGGCTGGGACGGTCAAAGGGAAAAAGACTGGTAACTTTGCCAAGTCTGACTGGATGGATATCGAGAAGCAACGTGGTATCTCTGTTACCTCCTCTGTTATGCAGTTTGACTATGCAGGCAAGCGGGTCAATATCCTAGATACACCAGGGCACGAGGACTTCTCTGAGGATACCTATCGGACCTTGATGGCGGTGGATGCGGCTGTCATGGTGGTGGACTCTGCCAAGGGTATCGAGGCCCAGACCAAAAAACTTTTTGAGGTTGTGAAACACCGCAACATTCCTGTTTTTACTTTTATCAACAAGTTGGACCGTGACGGTCGTGAGCCACTGGACTTGTTGCAGGAGTTGGAAGAAGTCTTGGGCATTGCCAGCTACCCGATGAACTGGCCAATCGGTATGGGGAAATCTTTCGAGGGTCTCTATGACCTTCATAACAAACGCTTGGAACTCTACCGAAGCGAGGAACGTTTTGCAAGCTTGGACGAGGGTGACAAGCTCTTTGGTTCTAACCCTTTTTATGCACAAGTTCTGGATGATATTGAACTTTTGGCGGAAGCTGGAAATGAATTTTCAGAGCAGGCGATTCTGGACGGCGATTTGACACCTGTCTTCTTCGGCTCAGCCCTGACAAACTTTGGTGTGCAGACCTTCCTTGACACCTTCTTGGAATTTGCTCCAGAGCCACATGGTCACAAAACGACGACTGGTGACGTCATTGACCCGCTCAACAAAGACTTTTCAGGTTTTGTTTTCAAAATCCAAGCCAACATGGACCCTCGTCACCGCGACCGTATCGCCTTTGTACGTGTGGTTTCGGGCGAATTTGAACGCGGCATGGCGGTTAACCTGCCTCGTACAGGTAAGGGAGCCAAGTTATCCAACGTGACCCAGTTCATGGCTGAGGCCCGTGAGAATGTGGAAAATGCAGTGGCGGGTGACATTATCGGGGTTTACGATACAGGGACCTATCAGGTAGGGGATACCTTGACCGTAGGCAAGAACAAGTTTGAATTCGAACCGCTACCGACCTTTACCCCTGAAATTTTCATGAAAGTTTCTGCTAAAAACGTCATGAAACAAAAATCCTTCCACAAGGGTATCGAGCAACTGGTGCAAGAAGGTGCAATCCAGCTCTACAAGAACTACCAGACAGGCGAGTATATGCTGGGTGCTGTTGGTCAGCTCCAGTTTGAAGTTTTCAAACACCGCATGGAAGGCGAGTACAATGCCGAGGTAGTCATGACCCCAATGGGTAAAAAGACAGTCCGCTGGATCAAGCCAGAAGACTTGGACGAACGCATGTCCTCAAGCCGCAATATCCTAGCCAAAGACCGCTTTGACCAACCCGTCTTCCTCTTTGAAAACGACTTCGCCCTCCGCTGGTTCGCGGACAAGTATCCGGATGTGGAGTTGGAAGAGAAGATGTAACAACAGTCCGGGGGACTGTTGTTAGTTGGAAATAGGAACTGACGGTAGTCAGTTTACAGTTAGAAAAAGACAGAAATCAGTAATCAACAAAGTTGATTTGATTTCGTCGTCTTTCCCTCGCAAGGGCGTCCAAAGAACTCAAGCCATGCGAAGAGTGATTTGATGACGCCTACTGCGTCGAGGTCCAGTGGAGTGGATTAAAACAGTCAGGGGATGAGGCTGGGCAAAAACTAGCCGCTCACATATAAAAAAACGAGCAATTCCAATTAGGATTTGCTCGTTTTCCATTTCATGCTTTATAATTATAATAACGACAAAACAACTAGAAAGGCATGAAAATGTATAAATGG
>NZ_POQQ01000059.1 GCF_002964575.1 Streptococcus suis
CGCTCTCGCGACAACTATCTTAGTTTATCATTTCTTCAACTAATTGTCAACACTTTTTTGAAACTTTTTTTGTTTCTTTTTTCAGTGTTGTGTCTCAGATTTGACAACTCAATCATTCTATCATCTTCAATCAACCTTGTCAACACTTTTTTGAAATCTTTTTTTCATTTCTTTCTGTCAACGCAATCTCAAAAGACAACTCATTTATTCTATCATCTTCACTAGATGATGTCAATAGATTTTTCAAACTTTTTATAAAAAATAAAAACGGACAGGTATCTATATTGGCATTTTCCTATAGCTGATAGAATACTCCTGGTTATCTTCCTTTTCATTTCCTCTATACTGGTCTACACTTTTCGGATTTCTTAACCTTAGCTCTTCTCTGTAATGAAAGTTATCTAACAAAATGAATGAAATTTCTAAAGCTCATTTTCGGCTGGTGCTTAGCAGATAGATAAAAAACGAGCAACTCCTAAATGGAGTTACTCGTTTTTCTTGAAGACTAGTTTTGTCCAGTCTTTTGCTTCTTATACGCGTTCAACTTTGCCTGATTTAAGAGCACGAGCTGAAGCCCAAACTTTTTTAGGTTTGCCATCAATCAAAACAGTAACTTTTTGAAGGTTTGGTTTAACTGCGCGTTTCGTTTGGTTCATAGCGTGTGAACGGTTGTTACCTGATACAGTCTTACGACCAGTAAAATAACATACTTTAGCCATTGTATATTCCTCCTCATTTGATCAAATATATCGGATGTGCTAGCACCACATACCATACTATTCTATCAGAAAAGAATGGACTTGGCAAGAAATATTTTTAATTTTTTATTTGCATTCTTCATGCTAGCTGGGCTAGAACGATTTCAGATGGTTGGGAATTTATTTTATTTCTATAGAAGAACTTCATTTTGCTTTAGTAGAAACAGGGCTTAGACACGGACAGGTTTGCAAAAAAGAACCCAACATTTGTCAGGTTCTCAGTATTATTCTAATTAAGCTTTATTTGCTCGAAATCAAAAATTTCTTCGCAGCAATATTAAGCTTTATTCGCTGAACCAAATACGTCGATGCGCTCTTCAACAGATGCTTGGATAGCTTTTACGCCGTCAGCCAAGAATTTACGTGGGTCAAAGAGTTTTTTCTTGTCGTATTCTGCTTCGTTTGCTTCATAAGCTGCTGCAAATTTACGAGTTGCATTTGCAAATGCGATTTGGCACTCAGTGTTAACGTTGACTTTAGCAACACCCAATTTGATTGCTTCTTGGATTTGCTCATCTGGAATACCAGAACCACCGTGCAATACGATTGGGAAACCTGGTACAGCTTCAGTCAATTTACGCAAGTGGTCAAGATCAAGACCTTCCCAGTTTGCTGGGTATGGACCGTGGATGTTACCAATACCAGCTGCCAAGAAGTCAATACCAGTTGCAACCATTGCTACTGCATCTTCGATTGGAGCCAATTCGCCAGTACCAACGATACCGTCTTCTTCACCACCGATAGTACCAACTTCAGCCTCAACTGAGATACCTTTTGAGTGAGCCAATTCTACAACTTCTTTAGCTTTTGCAAGGTTTTCTTCTACTGGAAGGTGTGAACCGTCAAACATGATAGAAGTGTAACCAACTTCGATACACTCAAGTGCATCTTCGTAGTGACCATGGTCAAGGTGAATAGCAACTGGAACTGTGATGTTCATTGACTCGATCAAGTTAGCAATCAAGTTACGAGCTACTTTGTAACCACCCATGTACTTAGCTGCACCCATAGAAGTTTGGATAAGAACTGGAGCTTGTTTTGCTTCTGCTGCACGCAAGATAGCTTGAGTCCACTCAAGGTTGTTTGTGTTAAATCCACCAACTGCATAACCGTTGTCACGCGCTGCTTGGACAAATTTTTCTGCTGAAACTAATGGCATTTCGATAGCCTCCTAATATTTTTTGAGGTTACACCTCATACTCCTCTATTCTACCATTTTTATTTTGAAAATGCTAGCTGAAACTATAGGGTTTTGAGAAAATTTTCACATAAGTTTCATGATAAAGTGACTTCTCTCCCTTAAATCCACTTACTTCATATCCTCTTAGTTTTTTATTTTCCAGTGGGACTTGATAGTCCTCTGAAGACTTCCAACTTCTATTTATAGAAAATAGACTTCAAGTTAAAAATAATGAGCAACGATATGCTCAAAAAAGACAAAGCAAAAGGACTAGCCTGAGCTAGTCCACTGATGCGGAGAGTGGGACTTGAACCCACACGATCTAAAGCGATCACAGGATCCTTAGTCCTGCGCGTCTGCCAATTCCGCCATCCCCGCTTAACACAAGAGTTAGTATAACACGAGAACAGGGAACTGTCAACACTTTTTTTGAAAAAAATAATTATTTTTTTCATTTTTATTTTCGAACCTTGATTTACAAATTTATTGTGGCGACTAAACTATTCTAGCCTAATCACTTCATCGTATCTTTCTTTATACATACTACGGTGACTAATATGAAGCAGGGTTTGTCCTTGCTCCGCCAGCAAGGCTTGTTCAACACATTTGAAGGTTTCATCATCCAAGCCAGACAGGGTTTCATCCAAGATTAGAATTGGTTTTCCTAGAAGTAGAACGCGAATGATTACTAGCCGTTGTTGCTGACCACCAGAAAGACTGGTCGTTTCATCAAATCTTTCAGTCAACATGCTTTCCTTGTTAGGAAAGCGTTCTGATAAACCAAATCGATGGAGCCACTTGAATACTTGTTCCTCATCTACTACTCTCCCAAGCGTGATATTGTACCAGATACTATCTTGAAAAAGATTGACTTTTTGGGGTACAAAGCTGATATAGGATTGGACGGTTTCATAAGACAGGTCCGACAAGGCTTGGTCGTTTAAGTAAATTCCTGAAACCCTCTCTTTTGTATTTTGCGTCAGGAGATGGACCAGGGTTGACTTACCCACACCACTCTCTCCTTGAATCAAGTATTTCTTGCCGGCATCAAATTGTAGATGAAGGTGGTTGAACAAGCTACCATGATCCACTCGGTAGTCAAGATCTTCTATACATAGATTTGAGAAATTTGGATTTCCGCTAACTTCAGCAAAGTCAACAGTATCCTTCCCTACCAAATCTTTTCGTATTGTTTGAACAGAGGTCATATCTGAGATAGATGAAGCAATCAGTCCGACTGGGGAAATTAGCTCTAGCGAAATGCTATAAATGGCAACAAGGGCACCCAAACTCATCTGCCCTGTTAAAACCTTTTGTCCGCCGATAAAGAGAATGATCATTGTCGTCAGGTAGAAAAAGAATCCTGAGCCTATATTGACCACAGCCGTTAGAAAGGCACGCTTATCTTCTTGAGTATTTATCTGCTGGTATTGCTGATTTATTTTTTTGTAAAATTGCTGACCAAGACCATTGTTTTTTACAAGCAATAAATTGCCCAGCAAATCCTGAAGTTTGGACTGGTAAGAAACTTTCTCTAGTGAGATAGCTTCCTCTACCTTGGTTCGATAGCTATTAACCAAATACGGAATGCCTACAGGAATGGTCGACACCAACAAAATCGTAAGAGATACTTGAATGTCCAGAGAAAACAAGGCGATACTAGCAATCAGAAAAGACACCAGACCCTGATAAAGTGAAAAAAAGGTATCGTAATAAAGCTCTGTAACCCTTTCGATGTCGTTATTGATTTTAGAAACATAGCCACTGACCTCTGATTGACTAAGGAGACTTCTTCCAGTTAGAATGCGACCAACCAGCGTAGCTTGAATCTTATAAGAAATCTGATTTAGAAAACGTTGATTGCTAACCTGCCTCACCAATTCCGCCGCCAGTAAAAGTAGAACGACGCCCACTATCAACAGGATGCTGTCGTAAAAAGCAAGACTGTCTTTCGCAGTTAGGCTATCAATAATATTAGATATATGGTAGTTAAAAAAGATATTTAAGGCCGCCACAATGGTAATACAAATCACGGTCAACATAAAATGTAATTTCTTCACAGTAGTTCTCCTTCAATATCTTTAGTATACCATATCCAAGCACCTTGTGAAATTGACAACATATATGCATAGTCTTTTAGTTTACTTTTAGTACTCGCTCCAAAGGTTCGGGGAACCTTTGGAGGTTGGAGATAGTGCGAACAAAGTTCGTTACAAAAGCCGCAGGCATAACTCAATGCTTTTTTATTTCTAGGCATTGACTTGAAACAGTCCCCCAGACTGTTTCAATCAGGCAAGGCGAGTGAGGCTGGGCAAAAACTAGCCAATAACTAAAAAATACACAGACAGATTGAGCTGATTTTGATGAAATCCAGCCGAACTATCTGTGTTTTTCTTTCTGTTTCTACTCTCTTGGACTAATTTCTTAGCCAATTTCGTGAGATTCATACTCATTAGGAGGAATCCTATCTCAGTTTCAACCACTTTTTGACCTCTGACATGGACTCTGCGCACGCCAAAAACACCCTTCATCCTACCAAATACAGGTTCGACATCCACCTTGCGTTTGGCATAAATGCGGGCTCCCTCTTTACTTGTCAATTCCTCTTTGACTAAGTTCTTGAA
>NZ_POQQ01000006.1 GCF_002964575.1 Streptococcus suis
TCTAGTTTCTCAGAGACAGACTTTGGACTTCTTTTGGACATAATAAAACTCCCTTTATAGTTTCTAGTGAAAATTTTTGTTTTTTCACTGTCCACTATAAGGGGAGTATATCAGATAGAGCGAGGTTTTGGCTTAAAATGTTTCCAAAATCCTATCGATTTTGGACATTGCCTCATCATAGATAGCCTGAGCCTGACTTGGATCTGCTGATTGCCCTTCAATGAAGACCTGATGGATGTCTTCAAAACCAAGAAATTCAAAGATAGATTTGATGTATTGGGCTGCTGGATCCTGACCTGCATAGACACCACCATTAGACTGGATATGGAGAAGTTTTTTGTCCTTGACCAATCCGATGGAGCCTTCTGGTCCATACTTGAAGGTCAGGCCTGCAACGTTAATGGTATTAATCCATGACACTAATTGACTTGGCACATTGAGGTTCCAAAGGGGATTGACCACAACAATCTTATCTGCTGCAAGAAATTGTTGGGTCAAGGCATTGTAGCGGTCTAACTGCTCCGCTTGTTCAGGACTGATTTCTATACCTTTTTTTGCTGCTCCCATAGATTCTAACAAAGGCTTATCCAAGGCTGGAATCTGATCCTCAAAGACATCTACTATTTCAATCCTATCTTCCGGGTGCAAACTGGCGTACCGAGTTTGAAACTCTTCCAATGCCCGCAAGGCGTAGGACTTTTGTGCGTCGAGGGGGTGGGCCTTTACAATTAATACAGTTGCCATTGTTCATCTCCATTGTTACTAATTATTGATAAATATATTCTACTCTTTTTGATTTGAAATTCAAATCATTTGCTCGAAGCAAAAGGCTGGTCTCCCAGCCTCGTTTTTTTTAGATTATTCTATTATTTTAAATAGGTGTAGGCGATACAATCTAGGCTATCAACAGCTGTAAAACCAAGCGCTTCATAGAAAGACCGTGTTTTCTCTGTATTTTCTGTCAAGAGATGAAGCTGGTAAACTTCCGAAAAGTGGGTAATGGTCTGCTCCAAAAGATGACGACCAATTCCCTGACGCTGATAGGTTGGCAGGACCAAGATGTCCTGAATAAAAACGATTGAATGCCCGTCACCAACTGCTCGCAAGAGACCCACTAGACGGTCACCGTCAAAGGCCGCAAGAACAAACAGGCTATGTTCCAAGGCCTTCTGCAACATGGCAGGCCGGTTAGTATAATTTGTCCAACCAACTGAAGCATAGAGGTCAAGGACAGCTTGAACATCAAGTTGAGGGTCTTGTTTGTAAGTAATCATGATCTTCTCCTTTGTATTATTTTTTAGAATACAAAGGTTTTATCCATTGTCAAAATGCCCATGGTCTTACCTCCATTATTAGCTACTGTTAGTATAGCAGAAAATTAGGTATTATCAAAGGATTTTTATAGGAAATACAGACAATGCCGATAGGCATTCTAACAGCCTTACCTGCATAAAAAAACAAGAGAGGAAAATCCTCTCTTGTTCATGTTTACCAAAAACTAGTCTTCCTTCCTAGCTTTCACAACCATGCCGAGTGTAGCCATTAACAAGCTGATACCTGCCATCAAGGCAATATCTGAACTGCTATCACCTGTATTTGGTAATGTTCGTTGACTTGTTTTATCGGCTGTCACTGTATTTTGAGTTGGTGAAGCTGGCGCAGTAGGGGAAACTGGAGCCATAGGTTTCACTGGAGCACTTGGTTGGGTTGGAAGAGCTGGTGGTGTTGGTCGAGTAGGTTTTGGAACAATTGGTTCTTGCGGCTGAGGTACAGGCACATAGGTAATCGGAGTATCCGTTCCTGGATTTGACGGAACTGGCGGCAAGATATAGCCCTTGCTTGGATCACTTGGATCAACTGGGGTCAATGGGGTGACACTGTCTGGGCCAACTGGAATATGACCTGGAACATGTGGCAGAACTGGCAAATCAGTACCCGGTTTACTTGGATCCGTTGGGTCGTTCGGATACGGAATTGGCGGTACTGGGTCTACTCCTGTCGGAACACTTGGAACCCATGAACCGAGTTTGCCATAGACATAGACAACAGTTGTACCACTAGCAGAAATTGTTCCTGTTTGGTTGGCTGGCACTTCTACTAGATAGTAACCTGAAATCACCTTGCCGTTGGTTGTGTATGGATCACCAACCTTGCCTGTGATGGTTTCTGGTGGAAGAAGCTCACGACCATTCTCATCCACGTACTTGACTGTGACAGTTGCTTCTTTCGGTGCTTCAGGCACATAGGTAATCGGAGTATCAGTTCCTGGATTTGATGGAACTGGCGGCAAGATATAGCCCTTGCTTGGATCACTTGGATTAACTGGGGTCAATGGTGTGACACCGTCTGGTCCGACTGGAATATGACCTGGAACATGTGGCAGAACTGGCAAGTCTGTACCCGGTTTACTTGGATCCATTGGGTCGTTCGGATACGGAATTGGCGGTACTGGGTCTACTCCTGTCGGAACACTTGGAACCCATGAACCGAGTTTGCCATAGACATAGACAACGGTTGTACCACTAGCAGAAATTGTTCCTGTTTGGTTCGCTGGCACTTCTACTAGATAGTACCCTGAAATCACCTTGCCGCTGGTTGTGTATGGATCACCAACCTTGCCTGTGATGGTTTCTGGTGGAAGAATCTCACGACCATTCTCATCCACGTACTTGACTGTGACAGTTGCTTCTTTCGGTGCTTCAGGCACATAGGTAATCGGAGTATCTGTTCCTGGATTTGATGGAACTGGCGGCAAGACATAGCCCTTGCTTGGATCACTTGGATCGACTGGGGTCAATGGACTTACGCCGTCTGGTCCGACTGGAATATGACCTGGAACATGTGGCAAAACTGGCAAATCAGTACCCGGTTTACTTGGATCCGTTGGGTCGTTCGGATACGGAATTGGCGGTACTGGGTCTACTCCTGTCGGAACACTTGGAACCCATGAACCGAGTTTGCCATAGACATAGACAACGGTTGTACCACTAGCAGAAATTATTCCTGTTTGGTTCACTGGCACTTCTACTAGATAGTAACCTGAAATCACCTTGCCGCTGGTTGTGTATGGATCACCAATCTTACCTGTGATGGTTTCTGGTGGAAGAATCTCGAGACCATTCTCATCCACGTACTTGATTGTAACAGTTGCTTCTTTCGGAACATCCTTGACATAGGTAACGATAACTTCAGTGTCTGGAGCTGTAGCTGCTACATCCACTTCAGCTGCTACACTTGCCTTATCTGGTGTGTAGCCTGCAATTGCTGGTGTGTCTACTTTGTCGAAGTCATCATCAGTTGAGGTCCAGTCACCATAAGTCACTTCTTTAGTCACTAGGTTAACGGTCGCAGTACGTTTGTAGGTCAGCGTTTCAACGACATCTGGCTGAGCTTCTGAGCCATCTTCGTATTGGTACTTGATAACTCGTGTGACGGTTTGATTGAGGTCACTTTCTTTGACTCCATCTGGCCATTTTGGTCCGTCTGGCTTGCCTGGATCTACTGGTGTACCTGGATTCTTAGGATCTTCTGGGGTGACTGTAACAGTTTTAGCTTTCACAACAACAGTGAAGGA